>CAYLQZ010000005.1:25988-30881 GCA_964386055.1 uncultured Candidatus Izemoplasmatales bacterium
GACGATGATTCTAATGACACAGATGACGATGATTCTAATGACACAGATGAGAACGGTGATACCGCTAATGGTGAATATGACCATGACCTTCTAAATATGGAATTGGACGAATACTATGCATCTGTTGAAGGGTTATACGGAGATGATTTAATTGAGGGATTAAACGCCTTAATGTGGGAAACCCTTGAATATGAGAATTATGGCGCAGCCCGTTATATATTAGCGGAAACTGATAAAGATCCAAATAATTCTGATAATGTTATTCAACTTTATACAAGAGATAGTGTTACCAACGAGTGGACTTACCCTGGTGATGAAGTATGGAATAGAGAACATGTTTGGCCGCAATCTGCGTTAAGTGAATCAACAAGTGGAAATACTTCTAGAGGTCAAGGATCTGATCTTCATAACTTAGCGCCCGCCGATCCGAATGAAAATCAATTAAGAGGCAATAAGGCTTTTGATGAAGCGGGCAATAGTGTGACTTACACCCCCCATGATGATGCAAAAGGGATGGTTGCACGGATTATGCTTTATATGGATATAATGTATGATGATTTAACGTTAGTATCAAGTCGAACTCCACAATTAGATGATTATGAAATGGGCCATCTTGAATACTTACTCAGTTGGCATGACACGTTTGAGGTGAGTGATTTTGAAGAAAATCGAAATGACATCATTGATACTTACCAACAAAACCGCAATCCTTTCATTGATTATCCACACTTTGCAGCATTAATTTGGTATGATTACTATGGAACATTTGAGTAAAGAACAGTTTCAAAGTGACTGAAAAGGAAGACATTGAAACTTTGTTTGAAGAAATCGATACTTTTTTAATAACCACTTTGGGATCCTTGAAAAGTTGAGAATGTCAGAGCTACGTGGCATGGGTTCTCTCAAACTTTTTACAATATCGATCAAAAGGAGTCGTGGTTTTACATTGATTTATGTTTTTTGCCACGAGATATTAAAGATCCTTTTACGGCGTCTGATCGTCATGGAAAAGGCGTTGTATGGAAAGATAAAACTGGTTTTATCCATAACGAATCCACACCGAGTGAAGATATTGAAAAGCGCGCAAGTGAAGGTTCATTTGTGCTGTGCAAAGAAATTGAAAAAGTATTCATTAGAAAAAAATATCTTGATGCTTACCATTTTATATATGGTTACATGATGCGTCATATTGTACCTTTGATGAATATCGAACATCGTATAGAACGTGTTGACTTTGGTGTGCGTTATGCAGTTAGGGAGTACTCTGAAAGTGATTATGCATTATTGATGCGCTTTTTTAAAGCATCAACCTTGGACGAACTTCGCGATGTTTATTCAGGTTTGCAGGCACGATATAATGAGTTAATCAGTGATATTAACCTAAAGTAATTCCCTCGTTTGATAAGAAACACAGGATTCAGAAATTATAAATGCTGAGGTGGGACATGTGGTGAAATATAAATACGTAAACAAACTCGTGAAACATAAACATCCCTACGATGTTGAAAGGACAAATCAAATATTCACAGAGGCTATAAAAGAAAATGTAAAATATCATATGCGAAATTGTCCATCGTACAACACCATTATGGAGGATTTTTCATTTGATATTGAAACGGTTAAAACAATTGATGACTTAGCGAACATTCCATTTATACCAACGCTTTATCTTAAACGTCATAAACTTTTTTCTATACCCTACAAAAAAATGGCGATAAAAGCGACATCATCGGGTACTTCTTCTGGGATAAAAAGCCAAGTTGGGATGACTTATCGTGATCTCTTCCGTGGGTTCAAAATGATTCGAAGGCTGTTTAGTTACCACAAATTATGGTCATTAAAACGTGTGAATTACTTTATTTTTGGATTTGAACCAACCAAACACTCAAACGTTGTGATCATGAAGTCAGCCAATGGTTTTAGTAGGGTTGCTCCAGCAAAGAAGCGGTACTATGCATTGAAATGGGATAGCAAGACAAATGGTTTTAAGTTAGATTTAGAGTCATTAAAGCAAAGCTTAATCAAGGCATCAAAACAGAAAAATCCTGTTCGCACAATTGGGTTTCCAGCATACACGTATTTTTTGTTAAAGGAAATGCAAGAAGAAGGTATTAAACTAAAGATGGCAAAAGGCTCACTTGTAACTATGGGCGGTGGTTGGAAACAGTTTTATGCTGAAGCGGTAGATAAACAGACTTTTTATGATATAGTTTACGATGTTCTTGGGATTAAAGAAGAAAATATTGTGGAGTTTTTTGGGGCAGTTGAACACCCGGTTGTGTTCCCGGATTGTAAATATCACCACATGCATGTACCGATATACTCAAGAGTTTTAATACGGGACCCAGATACATTTGAGGTTTTACCTTATGGAAAACTTGGGCTTATTAATTTGCTATCTCCCTTAAATCATGCAACTCCTTTAAGCTCAATTATGACAGATGATTTAGGAATTTTGCATCAAGGGTGTCCATGTGGAGTAAAAGCCCCGTATTTAGAAATTGTTGGACGAGTTGGTATTAAAGATATTGTCACCTGTGCACAGGGTGCTGAGGAATATATGGGCGAGGTGAAATCATGATTTTATATCAAGGGTTACGACACAAAAATAGTGAGCAATTAAGATTGATAGACTCGTTGGAAACAGACTGCTATAAAACCCTAAGTAATGTAGAAATGCTCACACCGAGTATCGTTGTTAACGCTTGTGATGCATTATCTAGTAAGGTGAAAAATGGAGAGTTCGATCATCTCATTAAACCTTTACTTAAAGAGTTTAATGTTCCCGAGGAGAACTTTTCACACTATGTTGATGCATTTTCAAAAGCATCGTTAGAAAAAAAGTTGCGGATCGAGTTAGGCGAAGATTATAATCAATTAGCCGCGCTTAATCAGCTAAATCACCGTAAGTTTTACCCTTTAGGAGTACTCTTTCATATAGCTGCGGGTAATTTAGACGTCTTGCCTGCCTATTCTGTGATTGAAGGGTTACTGGGTGGGAACATCAATATTTTAAAGCTCCCAACAGGGGACAAAGGCGTTTCTGTGGAATTATTATCCGCGTTAGTTGAGATTGAACCACGACTTATGGAATATATTTATGTGTTTGACGTACCCTCTTTTGAAACCGATACGTTAAAAACATTTGCGAATCTTGCGGATGCAGTGGTTGTTTGGGGTGGCGATGAAACGATTAAAGCTGCTAGAGCCATGGCTCAACCAAACACTAAGATTATTGAATGGGGTCATAAGTTGTCGTTCGCTTACGCATCTTCTAATGCATCGGATGACGCTTTAGTGGATTTAGCAAAAAATATTTTACAAACCAATCAGTTATTGTGTTCATCGGCACAAGGTATATATGTGGATACGAACAGTCGTCAAAAACTTGATATATTTGCAAAGCGCTTCTTTAACATTCTAGTAGAAAGCCAAAAATATTATCAAGAAGTGCCATTTGAGATGAAAAGCAAAAATGCAGTTGAACTATACTATGAAGAGATGATTAAAGGGGAAACAGGAAAGAGAATTTGGAAACAAAATGGGGTGAGTGTGGTAACCAGTGATGATTCAACGCTCGAGTTATCTTTGTTTTTTCGGAATGTTTGGGTGAAAATGTTGCCAAAGGCTAAAATTATAGAAACCCTAAAGCCTTATAAGAACCATCTTCAAACCGCTTCGATTCTTGATTCGAACAAATATCTTGCTGAGTATAAAGATTATCTCAAACGAGCCGGTGTGGTTCGACTTAAAAAAGCAAGCGAAATGTCCGAAACATTACTTGGTGAAAGTCATGACGGGGTGTATCCTTTAAGACTATATACACGTGTTGTTGAGTGGTATTGCAAAACATAGATCCAATAAATAAGTTTAAGTTTTTAAATGAATAAACAACGCTTATATATTAAAAATATAAAAGCGTTAAATGGTTTTTTTTCATGGTAAAATAAAAGTAGAATAAATTTCTTAAGAGAATTCTTTTATTAGGAGATGAGTTTATTGATGAGAAGATTACACTCAAGTTTCAGAAACTACATTTAGTGTCAAGATTAGGTTGGGTATTGATTCTTTTTCTCGCACTTTTATCAAGAGGTGTTATTTCTAGTTTTGCGTTTTGGTTGATAGTATTTATGGTATCTATATTATTTGTGTAAGATGCGATATACTTTGTTATTCGTGTAATAGAAGGCCATTACTTAATAGTTACAAAACGGGAAGTTATTATGAGAAGATTTCTTCAACAAACTGAAACTATGTTGATATCTGATTTAAAAGCCATTATTTATGTTAATAACACATCTTATAATAAACGTATCATTTTATCCAATGGAGAACGTACGATGGAAATCAAACATATCTACAAGTTTTCAAAAGAAAACATCTTAGTTATAATTCAACAATCCATTAATTATCCCAAGAACCTTGAGGTTAATTGAAAAACATTGTTACTTTAGAAATAGGATAGTGTAAAATATATTATTGTAAGACAATAATTTGGTGGTTAAATATATCGTTTATGTTTAATTTACCGTTCTCAATGATGTTAACTGTGCTCATTCTCTAATGATAATTGCCATTAAATTGAAATCGATTCTTAAAGAAAAAAACATAACATCGAAAGAATTGTGTGAATATGTTGATATTACAGAAGCCAATATGGCGATTTTAAGAAGTGGTAAAGCTAAAGGCATCCGTTTTGATACATTAGCAAAAATTTGTGAATACCTAAAGTGTAAACCTGGGGATATTTTGGATCTTAAAGGAGAATAAGATGAAGAAAATAATTAATATTTTATTATTAGTAATCAGCATCATTGTTTTAAGTGGGTGTACGCTTGGGCAAGAAGATGAATTAGATATTAAAACTGAAGATGAATTAGATATTAAAACTGA
>CAYLQZ010000005.1:30981-47168 GCA_964386055.1 uncultured Candidatus Izemoplasmatales bacterium
GGCAAGAAGATGAATTAGATATTAAAACTGAAGATGAATTAGATATTAAAACTGAGGATGATTTTTACATCCTTTCAGCCATTGAATTCAATTTGTTTGAAGGAGATAATATGGTTCCTTTAACAGATGTTTCTGAATACTTCTTTATCACATTAAATTGTAAAGAAAAGACGGTGTTTGATAATTGTTTATCAGTAAACTTTGGTAAATCAATAGATTATCATGTTGTTGACCTTCATTATCTTCACTCAACAGATGCTGTAAGTACAGCAACGATAGATTTAACTTTTTACACTTTAAAAGATTCAGACCTTTCAATAAACCATACTTTTATATTTGAAAATAGTGACGGATACACAAAAGAACAAGGGTCTCAAAGTACAAACTTTGTATCTGGTATTTCTCTCTCAGGTGAAGTAGAAAGCAATGAAGCTGATGGAAAAAAACATATTTTAATTTATACATTTCATTATGAAGCGATAGATTTATTAGAAACTGTTACAATTAAACAATTTGATGAAACTGATAATTTATTAGAAGAGGTTACAATTTTACAAGATGATTTATTAGATGAACTGGTGTTGAATGACGAAGCGTCTTATTATGTTGTAATTGAAGAATATTCTGATTCAGAAGGTGAAATGTACCAAAATAAAATTTATCATGACACCTCTGTAACCGTGCATTATTTATATAAATTCACTAATGAACAGGGATTCTTAACTGGAGATAAACTATATATTAACCAATCTAGTGAATAAAACAACAAAGATTAATATTCGAATTGTAGTAGTGTTTTGATATTTTAATAAGTCATTGGTTAAATTAATATTAAGTTATAATCAAAATGAAACACCGATTTAACCTGTGATTGTGATTGGTTTTTCAATATACTGTTGCTTAATCTTATTGTAGCTTATGTAGATACCTATTTTATAAATTATGGTCATGCTACTATAGAGTTGTATAAAGCCTTAAGGAGGACGATTAAATACGATAAAGAAGGTCATATTTGCGTTAACGTTAATGATGGGATTGTTGTGCTTACTGGTTGTGATGTATCGCATAATGTTGAGCATTTTAAAGGCGCATTAGGGGTGATGAATAAGAACGATGAGTTTGAAGTTGTCTACCGTATTACGTTTCCTGAGTTAACGGAGTATCGTTACACCAAACACCAAGATGTACGCAATCTACGCTATTATGATACACATAGCGTTAGTATTATGTGAAAGTATTGATGATACAGATAGTTTTGAATGGATTGATAATTATTTCCGTTCACGCTATGAGGTAAACGATACAGAAGAACACTGCATGCATGCTGTAGAGTTTGAAGACTTTACTTTTTGTTACAGAGATTTAAAAGATTCTCAATCAAAAGCTACAGTAGGAATTTACATTGACACTAACTAGGGACTGTAATGAAATAAAATAGTATGATACAGCCTATAAAACTAAAAAACCGGACTCGTGATATGAGCCGGTTTTTTAGTATAATTAGGGTATGGAAAGAACTACTAAATACACAGTAAATTAGTAAGCGTCAAACCATCAGTACCTTGAAAATAGAAATCCCATGATGTCAATCATCAGGGGAGGGGTTATTTGGTTTTGTAATTCCAAGGCAGGAATGTTTGGATATCAGTATCCTGGTTGATTGTCATGTTCGCCAAGCTTGTTAATGTCTTATCAAGATAGTGATACGGATTGACATTGTTTAGAATGCACGTTTAAACGAGGCTGTATAATTTTGCGGATGCTTCTGCTCCCGATAAAGAGTTGTTGAAAAGCCAGTTCTTTCTCTTATGTTCTTAAGTACATAATTTCTTCCAATCACGAAAGGCTTAACCATTCTCTCGGCGTGATTGTTGTCGATATCGAGTTCGACCTTGTGAAGATAATGCATCACGTTTGGCAGTTAGTTTTCAGCGTACTTCAAAGCTTTTCCGTATTTGGATTTGGGCAAGTCATCGCCTGATGCCTCACTGACCCCTGCTGAAAAGGCATCAAACACGGGTTTGATTGTAACTTGTTTGAAAGTGTCCCTCTCAGAAATGGACAAGGCTTTTGATTGTTTGTCCAAGGCGAACAGCCTTTTACAGTAATCTAGCCCCTTCGCCGTATTCGATTGTTTGGGTCCTCGCGGTCTTCAATGAGCTTGTACGCATCATGGAAGAGATCATGAAGTATGAGGAATCGAGACAGAAAAGTTCTTTATCGATGGGACGAAGATTGAAGCGGATGCGAATAAGTATACGTTCAAATGGAAACACGCAATCCTAAACTTTCGCAAAAAACTCTATAAAAAAATCACGCAAGCGCTCCCTAAAGTTAATGAATGGTTTAACAATACACACCAAGAACCGATAAAATCAAGTAAACATACACTGTCAAGACGCTTAATAAGATTGTGAATCGCTTGGTCGGATTGATTAATCAAGAAGGGATTGAACTGGTGTATGGAAAAAGGAAACAGAAGACAGCACTTTAAAGACAGTATGATACTTTCGTGGTCTCTTTATAGAAGTTAGAAAAATACCAGAAGGATTTAGAGATTATTGGTCAAAAACTGGTATAGTTACGCAAAAACAGATCATGATGCGACGTTTGTGTATATGAAAGAAGATCATATGAGAAATTGGTAATTAAAGCCAGGGGATAATGTGCAAATCGGTGTGAGTAATGAATACATCATGGTGAACGATGCCTATCAAAATGGCTCAAATCATAATACGTTTCAGCCACTCCTTGAAAATAAAACGCCATGTATGAACACTTTCCGATTTACCCCGTCGCAGACGCAGGCTATGGGAGTTATGATAATTACAGTTACTGCCTAGAAATAGGGCTAGGGTTATATCAAACTATGGCATGCGGGCAAAAGAAAGAGACCGGTAAGCCTTGAAATTAGTTACATCTTCCATTCTTTAAAGCCCTTTCAATATCATTATTTGTAACTAACTAATAATTTAGTTACAATAATCGTATTTTGCTCAGTTTTGTGATAAACTTAACACATAATTAACATTAAAGAAAGGTGATGATGATGGCTACGATTAAAGATGTCGCAAAAAAAGCGAATGTAAGTGTCGCAACGGTTTCTCGTGTACTCAACAATAGTGGTTATGTCAATCAAGAGACGCGCAAACTAGTCGAAAAAGCTATTCAAGACTTACGGTATATACCAAACGAACTAGCGCGGTCTTTATATAAAAAACAATCAAAAATAATTGGGTTAGTCGTTCCACATCTTTCAACGCATTTTTTTAGTGAGCTAATAGAAAGAATTGAAGAATATTTTTCAACCGATAATTATAAAATAATGATTTTTAATGTCCGCGAAGACCTTTCTCAAGAAGAGAAGGTTTTACAAGTATTCAGTCAATATAATGTAGATGGGTTGTTTATCATTACTCATATCCCTGAAATTGAAGCCTATAAGAAATTAGATATTCCTATTATTATGATTGACCATCAATCAGAAGATGAGTTTATTTCTATCTCAAGTAATAATATTGAAGGGGGACGCTTAGCGGCTGAACACTTAGTTGAAAATGGTTGCCGGAATTTCTTACACATTAGAGGACCTTCAGTATTACTTACGGTACAAGACCGTTCACAAGGCTTTAATGAAGTAATTGATCGTTATGGCTATAATCGAAAAACATTAGATTTAGATTTCCGAAAACCAGATATTTCAGCTATACAAAATTTTGTACGCAACAATAGCGAATATGATGGAATATTTTGCGATTCAGACTTTATAGCCTTCACAACCATTCGAGCCATCAATCTTTTAGGCAGAAACGTCCCAAAAGATTACCAAGTGGTGGGGTTTGATAATATTGAATTAGCAGAGTTATTTACTCCAAATTTAACCACCATACAACAAAATATTGACTTAATCGCTAAACATGCTTATGAGAAAATGGTCGGGCTCATAAACGGGAAAGTAAATACGAAAAAGCATTATAGTATGCCGGTTACCTTGATACGAAGGGAATCGACACGTAAAAAAGATTAAACACCTTCAAAAGGTGTTTTTTTTATGAAATAAGAAACCGTTAACACATAGAATTAAAGCCATATAAAAGGGTTTTCATGATATATTGACTATGAATTTTTATAGAGGAGGATTTAATATGCTTAAGATTTGTAAACGTTTTAGTTTAATGTTTCTTTTTATTTTTGCTTTATTGATTGTAGATAATGTGAGTATACATGCAAGTGAAGCTACAACATTGGTGATTAATTATTATCGATTCGATGATGATTATGATGGATGGAATTTATGGTTATGGCAAAATGAGCCTTCTAGTGAAGAAGGTCAATCAAACAATTTTAATGATACCAATGAAGACACAGGTGCTGCTAGGTTAGAGTTTGACTTAGAAGGATCTTATCTTCAAAATGCGACTGAAATTGGATTTATTGTACGCCAAGGACAGTGGGAATCTAGAGAACCCGGAGGCGACCGTTTCATCGACATGACAAGCCCTGATGCAAATGGAGTAGTTGAGGTTTTCTTAGTAACTGAAGATACCAATGTTTATTATGATGAGGGTGATGTTGATTTGTCTGATCGTGTCCAACGTGCAGATTTTAAAAGTGATAACGAAATTCAGTTTACATCAACAAATATGTTTTTAGACGAAAGTGATATTACAGTATACGAAGACGGGTTGGCTGTTGAGAGTGAAGGGTTACAACAAGATGAATTTAACTATAGTTTGACGTTGAAACAAGAAGTTGACCTTACCAAAACTTATACGTTAGAAGCGGACTTTGACGATGATCGCGGTCCGATTGAATATGATATAGGATTTAGAGGTATTTATGATAGTGATACCTTTAATGATGCTTATCATTATGATGGAGAATTAGGCGCACTTTACGAAGAAACCGAAACAACGTTTAAATTGTGGGCACCGGTTTCTAGCGACGTTTCAGTTAATCTTTATAATGTTGGGCATCCTGAAGACACTGAAGCGTTTGATGGGACGCTAGGTGAGGATGTACCATTTGAAACATACGAGATGGAATATCAGGACCGTGGCGTTTGGGAAGTAACTGTTGAAGGCGACTTGCATGGTGTTTACTACACCTATGACGTGACCAACGGCAATGAAACCAATGAAGTTGTCGATCCCTACACCCGTTCTACTGGTGTGAATGGACTACGTGGAATGGTCGTAGACTTTGAACGATTAAACCCTGATAACTGGGAATATTCACGTCCTGATACGATGCGAAGTTTAACCGATGTGGTTATTTATGAAGCACATATTCGGGATTATACATCTCATGAAACATGGGATGGTACTGAAGAGTGGCGCGGAAAATACTTAGGATTTGCTGAAGAAGGAACAACCTATGAAGGGGTTTCTACTGGATTTGATCATATGCGTGATTTAGGAATTACTCATGTTCAACTTCTACCAGTTCATGATATTGGAATGGCGATTGATGAAACCCGTATAGAAGATGACGATTACCGCGATAAACAAGATACAATCTTTAACTGGGGCTATATGACACTTCATTTTATCAATCCAATCATTTCTTTTTTCGGTAAATTCTCGCCTCAAAAGGCGTGAAGTAACTGGAATTAACCGGTTTTTCAGTATTGTGCATGTAGAGTTCAAATTCTTTTAAATCGGCCGGGGTATTTGCGGTTATGATACACGATTTAAAGTTTGCGAATACATAATATACATGATATTTCGCTTCAATCTTTAAAAAGAAGGTTTGTGGGTCATTAAGATCAAGGAACGTTACCTCTGCGTTGACGATATCTTCTTCTTTTCTTAATTGAATCAATTGTTTATATGTATTTAAAATAGAATCTGCGGTATTGGTATCAGATAAAACATTAATCGTATCTTTGTTGGCGTTTACATCTATCCATGGTTTAACATCTGAAAATGATGCGTACTTCGAATCGTTCCATTGCATAGGCGTCCGTGCATTATCACGTGAACGGTCCTTTAAAGCCTGCATGGCAATCGCGTGCGACGCCCCGTTTTCTATAAAGTTTTTATATTCTGTAAAAACTTCCACATCTCTAAACTGATTCAAATCAGTATAGTCGACATTGGTCATGCCAATTTCTTCTCCATAATAAACAATCGGGATGCCCGGTAATAAATAAAGGGTATACGCCAGCATTTTTGCACTACGTTCTCTGTAGCGTTTATCGTCCCCATAATGCGAGACGACTCTTGGCTGATCATGATTATGCCAAAATAAGGTGTGATAGCCTTTATTTTTAAAGATTTCAATCCATTTGGCATAACTATTTTTAATTTTAGGGACATTGACATCGCCTTTAGCCCATTTTCCTGGTGTCAATTCATTGTTAGGGTCTTCATCGACCCAGCAATGTTCAAATTGGATAAGTAAGTTAAATTCTAAAGATTCATTGCCTGCATATTGAAGCGCTTCCGCTTTTGATGCGCCCCCCGCTTCTCCGATAATCAATAAGTCATTAGGTTTAAATATTTCACGGCCTAACTCTTGTAAGTAATCATGATGTTTGGGTAATGAACTAAAGTGTTCTTGACCAGGTTTGCCATCTGGAAACTCCCAGTTTTTTTCTAAATGGTTTGAAGCGTCGACTCTAAAGCCATCTACGCCTAAATCAACCCACCATTTAATCATCGCTTTTAACGCTTCACGCATCGACTGATTACGCCAGTTTAAATCTGGCATTTTTTTACTAAAGATATGCAAATAGTATTGATCGAGTGCCGCATTATATTCCCACACTGGACCGCCAAACCATGAAACCCACTGGGTTGGTAAAGTTTTCGTCCCATTGTCTTGAATTTTACCGTCATGCCAAATATAAAAGTCGTGATAATGATCATGCTCAGGATGATTAGGATCACACGCCGCTTGAAACCATGGGTGTTCATCTGATGTATGATTTAATACTAAGTCTGTTAAAATATACATATTTTTTTCATGTGCTTTTTTAATTAGGGTTTTAAAATCTTCAATCGTACCATAATCTTTACTGACTTTATAAAAGTCACGAACATCATAGCCATTATCATCCATTGGTGAATCATAATGCGGGGAAATCCATAACGTATTAACGCCTAATGATTTTAAGTAATCGAGTTTCTCAATTACTCCGTTAATATCGCCAATCCCATCACCATTTGAATCGTTGAAACTTCTTAAATAAACTTGATAAATTATCGCATCATGCCACCATTTTTTTATCATAAGTCTAACTCCTTTATGTCACAATTAATCTGTGCTTTTTATAATAATTGGGTCGTCGCTTAAAGACAATGTTTGATCATTTATGGTAATCGATGTGTTGTCTATAGCATTTTGATAAGTGCCATCTTTGAGCGGTACTTTAATGGTGCCTGTTGATTTAGATACATTAAAGATGCCGATTGCAACGTCGCTTTCTAAGGTATATTTGACAATAATAACATCTTTGTCCTCAGCTAGGTCGATTGTATAAATACCGTAATCAAAAAGCGCACCAGAGGTGAGGGTATTTAAGGTTTTAAACCAACCATCATAAGATGGTTTATTGAAATCAATCGTATCTTTATTAAATAAATCTGGATGATGAGGATTAAATACTTCAGACCCAGAAAAAATCATTGTCGCGCCTTTATTAAAGAAATTAAACGCGTGCCACTGTTTTAAGCGCACCGTATCTTCATGTAAAAGTTTGGCAATCCGTCCAAAATCATGATTTTCTAAATTACGCATTTTAACGTAATCTTTAGGATAAAGTTCTTCTTGTTTTTGAAGCCAATGGATATAATCTTGAAGCGCGCCATCGCCATTTAAATATGCTTCAAAATAAGGATGCGCATCATAATCATACGCCATATCAAATATCTCAAATATTTCGCTTTCACTTAAGCCATCAAATCCACGGTCTCTCACTTCTTTTAAAAAGTGCCCGTGCACTGATTCTGAAAGCCATACGGTATCAGGGTTTAACGCATCAATCGCTTGACGTGCTTTTTGTAAAAAGCTTTTCGGTATTAAAGACGCCACATCAAATCGATAGCCATCAACCCCCATATTGGTATAGTGTTTAAGCGCATCAATTAAAATGGATTCTAAAGCTTCTTTCCCTTTCGCAAAATCGAAGTCTGTAATATCCCACCAATCGCCAATCCGGTTTTTAAACGCACCGTTTTCACGGTAGAAAAATTCTGGATGATCGTTGATCAAGGTAGAATCAGGACTGGTATGGTTATACACGATATCCATCATCACTTTCATATCACGGCGATGAATTTCATCGATTAAGGTTTGAAAATCTTGCGTCGTCCCAAGCTCAGGGTTAATCTCGAAATAGTCTTTAATTGCGTAAGGACTCCCAAGTTTCCCTTTGCGTTTTACGTCTCCAATAGGGTGAATAGGCAAAAGATATATCATATTAACGCCCATCGCTTGAATCCGGTCTAAATCATCTAACAACGCTTTGAAGGTCCCTGCTTTTGTATGATTTCTTACATAGACTTGGTAAATAAATAAATCCCGTTTATGGGTTGCATTTGGTTTAATCATTCATGTGCCTCCTTAAAATAACATGCTTATTGTATATTGTTTGACCCGTAAATTCAATTAAAGAAGGAAAAACGCTTACAAGTAAACGGTTTCCTTTTTTATATGAGCGAGATTCATTAAATATATAAGGATTTAAAATAGATTTATCATCGGTTTTTCTTAACAAGTCGGCATTGACTTAACCCCTTCAGGCATTTAAGATAAAGATACTATTATCCACTAAGGATGTGAAATCATGCGAATTCATAGAAATGTCCCTGCAAATTTTGAATTAAGGATTCAAGCATTTGCGGTTGAGATGTTATCGATCTTTTTCCCAATGCTTGTTGTCATTTTTTTAGTATTTCATCCCATTATTGAAATTCTTATTGTGTTTTTACCGTATTATTTTATCACTGTATTTCCAATGTTTTTTATGCCTGGGCAATCTCTTGGTAAACGCCATGCTAAAACTAAAATCGTAAATCTTAACAACGATGCACCAAGTATCTTAAGATTACATAGTAGAGAATTTTTTAAGTGGATTGTGGGCTTTTTAACGCTTGGCATTTACTTTGTGGTCGCCTTTATCGTATTTACGAAACACCCAGATAAACGAACGCTTCATGATTTTTTATTTAAAACTAAAGTCGTAGAGACAGACGTTCGATATACGGGTGTATAGCTCGCTCAATTAAATATTGTTTTCAAAGATTGATTTCACTATAATCAATCTTTTAATTTATTCATATAAGACAAGATGGGGAAAATTCAATAACCCGTAGCGTCATAGGGACTATTCGCAGTTTGAATTAACTAAAAACATGGGAATCTTGTCGGTGAATCATCACCAAAAAAATTATATCTTATCTCTCTCTTAAATAATGATTAACTATTTGTCGTGAACGCGATGTAACATTAAGTAATCTATTTTGGGAGGAAGATTTTTAGAAATTTGATGATTAGTTTTTGGGGATGGTTTATATTAGGACTTTAACCTCTTAAGTCGAGATTATATTGTGGATGGGAAATTATCAGGCGATTTAACAATGTTACTAGCAGGGAGATGCTTTTTTACACGACTCTTATTTATGGCATTAAAGCAGTTACACAATCTTAACCCCCCGAATATAAGTATGTTGACTTATATTCGGGGGGGTTTTAATTAAGTTTTAAGGTTTTTAGATAGTTTTCTTTTTCAGCATAAAATCATTATTTATGCTAAGCGCCCACCATCTGTAATGAACTCGCTTCCCGTTGAAAAGCTAGAGTCGTCACTCGCTAAAAAGCACACCATGTTCGCCACTTCATTTGATGAACCAGCACGTTTAAGAGGCGTATCGTTAATGGCTTTTTGTTTATACGCTTCGCTGATATTATCCTCTGTCATTGGAGTATTGATAAAGCCAGGATGGACTGAATTTACACGAATATTATCTTTTGCGAATTCTAAGGCTGCGCTTTTGGTCATGCCCCTTACCGCAAACTTAGAAGCGTTATAGGCCATTAATCCGGCTTTGCCAACAAAGCCTGATGTTGATGATACATTGATAATTGAGCCTTTTTTACAGTTTTTCATAGATTCATAACAGACATGCATCCCTAAATATACGCCAAACTGATTGATCATATACGTTGTATGGTAGTCTTCATCTGTCGCTTCACTAAATGGCTTTTGGATTACAATTCCGGCATTATTTACTAATATATCTACATCACCAAACGTTGATTTAGTCACTTTTAATACATGGTCCCATTCTTCTCTTAAGGCGACATTGTGTTTCACAAACAATGCTTTTTCCCCTAAATCATTTGCGAGTTTATTCCCTTTTTCTTCATTTATGTCAGATATTATAACAAAGGCCCCTTCTTTGATAAATAATTGAGCACAAGCAGCCCCAATTCCTTGAGCTCCACCCGTTATAATTGCGATTTTGTTTTTCAGTTTATTCATTTTTCTATGCCTCCTTATAAGTCGATGAAATAATAAGATATTAAAATGCTTTTACTTGTTATTAATTCTAGATTTGATATAGTCTGCTAAAGGTTTGTCGCTACAGTATATATAGCACCCTTTCATGCCACGCGTTAATAATGTTCTGTACGTATTTCGGATAATGGTATCCACTTTTTGTTTCATATACTTTGGTCTTTCTTTCATTCCTTTTTTCCAACCCTTTACCGATTGGTCCGTTTTTGCACGTTTCGAAACGTCGGTTATAACTTGGCCGTTTTCATACCGTAAATCATCGCCTATTATAACGCCTATATAATCAAGTTCTAATCCTTGGGAAGTATGGATACATCCTATTTCATTAACGCTAGTTTCTTTAATAAGCCATTCGGTTCCATCGCTTCCAAGATTCCAGCTCATGGAAAAATCGAATTCTGGAATTATAATATCGTGATGAAATGTATCATTACGCATAGCTTTTTCCCAGTTCCAACAATACCCAGCGAGCAATCTCGCTTTATTATTCATTTTATTTTTTTCAAAAATAACGTTTTTTAAGGTGTTTGGATCATCAAATACTTTAAAATCAAACTCGATATCTAATGTTTTATTTACGGTTTCTCGAACACCTAATACATCATCTAACCAAGCTAAATATGCATTGCTCCCATTACACCTAAATTGAGATTCCAAAGCCATTTCATAAGGCGTGATTCCTTGTTGTTTTGCAAATTGTCTAATCGTTTCAATATCGCCTTTATCTTTTAATGTCACGGTTTGAGCTTCATCAATAAAGAAAACCGAAAACTTTGAGGCATTGATGATTTCTTTCATTTGGTTTTCCCCTAAATTTGCGAACAGACCTGATTTTTCGTTAAGCCTATGGGCTTCATCTGTAATTAGTACATCGTATTCATTGGTTTTTGCGTTTACAAATGCACCAGATCCTTTAAAAAGATTGTTAATGTGAGTTTTTCTTAATGTTCCTTTTAATAAAGCTGAATAGACCCCTCTAGGGGCAGCGTTTTTAGTAACGTAGGCGGCATTAATTTGTTTTTCAGATATTAATCTTGATAATAGGTTTATCGCAATAACACTTTTGCCTGTTCCTGGTCCACCTTTGATAATCATAACTGCTTTTTGATTAGGCATTACTTCGTTATCTTCAACGACTGATTCTGCAATCTCTTTAAGCGCTTCATAAACTTCTTTTTGTTCATCAATCATCACAAACTCTTGGTTCCCTTTAATCATAGAACCGACTGATTCTGCTAAACTTTTTGATGGTTTAATTTTTCCATTTTCGATTCTATATAAAATATCGCCATTATCAGGATATTTTACATAATTGGCAATAAAATCTGATAGTTTTTCAATATCACGTTCCATAAATAAGGGGGCTTTTTGAATATGATAATCATAAAAAGGATCGGTAAGTGGGTCTTGGTCAATTGGTCTATAATTATGTAAAAAGGCACACGGTTTTAATTGAATGTTATCATCTTGTACTTTTTGATTGAAATCTTCAATTAAACTCGCATAAGACCAAGCTTGGTAAGAAGGATGCGTAATTTCTCTATTCCCATGCCCGACATACGTTATAACAATTGCGTCTTTTTGGGTTTTCTCAACTTTTTCCCACTGTTTAAGCTCTACAATTACAACGTGTTCTTGTTTGTCTTTATCTAAGCCACTGATTAAGAAATCCACACGTTTAGATGTGTTAGGAACTTGATACTCAATCGCGACTCTAGCTTGTTTAGGAATAGTTTCTACGTCTAACACTTCACGCATTTCTTTTAGCGAATTCCGCCAAGCACGTCTTTCACTTTGTGTGGTACCACCAATATGTTCTTTATACTTCTCAAAAATCTTATCATCAATAATTCTATTTCTTACATCTTGAATAAATATTTCTTTTGTTGATTCATAAACAATCATGTAGGCATCCCGCTTCCTATATTTCTCTATAAATATTATAAATCAGTATACTTTTTAGCATTACCGTAAGCTTTTGACACTGGATATTTTTTTGAATTTTTTTGAATCTTATCTTTTAAAATCTTATTAAGATCAAAATCATAATGATCACATATCAATAAAGCATATCCCACTATATCAGCTATTTCATCTTTAACATTGTCCACATTTTCATTCCCTTGGCCCCATTGATAATTTTCTAAAAGTTCAGCCGCTTCCAACACTAAAGACTTAGATAAATTCTCTGGGGTGTGAAATTGAGACCAATTTCTTTCATCTCTGAATTTTTTTAGCATTTCGATAATTTCTTGCATGATATTCTCCTTTTAATGTTGAAAATTTTAGTCTTTATTTTATTAGGTGAATTCTATTATAATTTTATCAACCTAATTACAGTATAACAAAAATTCTTTCTATCTAATACATCGTTTATCCTTATTCACTGTTTTTCTGTTTTTTAATGATATGATAATATTAATAATAAATAGGAGAGTGATACAATGGCTAAAAATGTTTTAATAACCGGTGGCTCTAGAGGGATTGGGAAAGCAACTGCGTTGGCTTTTGCTGAAGCAGGATATAATGTCGCCATTAACTATAACAAAAACACTGAAGCGGCGAATCAAGTCGTTAACGAGATTAAAGCATTCAATGTGAAAGCTTATGCTATTAAAGGGGATGTCTCAAATGTTGATGTTGCTTTGAATGTCATTAAAGAAACGATGGACTTATTAGGTCAAATCGATGCATTAATTAATAATGCTGGGGTTAAAAGAGATGGCCCCATCGAATCGATGAGTGAAAAGGATTATGACTTAGTGATGGATACTAATGTTAAAGGGGCCTGGGCTATGATTAAACATACGCTTAACCAAACCCCTAATGATCATCCTTTAAGAATCATCAATATCACAAGTGGTACTGGAATTGTAGGGCGTGAAAACCAAGTAAATTATGCCATGTCAAAATTCGCTTTAAACGGAATGGTTAAAGCGTTAGGAAAAGAACTTGGGCCTAAAGGCATTACCATTAATGCAGTTGCGCCAGGGTTGACTAATACAGATATGACAGCGTATGTAGATGAAAAAGGAAAACAAGCACACGCCGACACCATTCCTTTAAAACGTTTAGGCACAACGCATGATATTGCCAATGCGTGTTTATTCCTTGTGAGTGATAAAGCAGGATTTATTAACGGACAAGTTATCCCGGTGAATGGTGGAATACATGGCGCTTAACACCCAATATACAAAAAAAAGCAGTGTCATAGACGCTGCTTTTTTTGTGCACTTAAGCGAGTAAAATCCCTATAAAAACCACCCAAGCTAGAATAGATTTTCCAAATAAACTTAACCACACGTACATCTTTTCACCGTATATATAAGATTCCCATGGGCCTATTTTTTTATACTGTAAATATTGGTTTAAAGCAAACATGTTAAACGTTACAAAGTAAAAAAGGAGTCCTGGTATCACAAACCACGGAAGTTGGGATAAATCCCCGTTATTGACCATATAAATCACTATTAATACCCAAGGGGTCATCCCTGCAATCCAGCCATACCAATAAGCAGACCAATCCGTTTTCTCTCGATTGATAGGATTCATTTTCTCCATTAATAGCCCAAATAAATTCATCAACCCATTGATTACAAATATTAATATGATTGCTTCGATGGTTAGAAGCCCAAATAAAGCTGCAAGTAACACGATCATAATAGAAGATGATAATGCATATTCATACCATCTAAGCGGGTTAATACCTTTGTCAACCCATGCTGCGTAGTTGGTTTTAAAAGGACCAGAAATCAAGAAATGAAACAACGCACTCAATAATAAAAAGAGTGCAACCATGATTCCAAAAGGTAGGTCAAATAGTGTTTGCGTCGCAGGCGCGTAAGTCCCGCCTTCGCCCCCTTCAAAAAACCGCCCATAAATCGTTGGTCTAAAATCTCTAAACACGTCAACGCTTAAAGCTAAAATCAATATAACAGACCCTTGTATAAAGTGTAAAAATCCCATTATTTTGTTAAATTTTATTAAATCATTATTCATGAAAATACCTCCTATAATTATTGTTCTTCATTAAATGTTGTTTGGTAGATTTTATTTTCCCTTTTTAGATAAAACCTCAATATACTTGGTGAAATCTTATAAAGTAAAGTAAATAATTTAGATGAAATCCAAACACGTTTTTGTTTATGAATAACTTTGATCATTTTTTTAGATATTGTATCCGGGTTTTGTGCTAACCAAGGAGCGTGCGCTTGTTTGGCAGTTTCGAAAAACTTAGTCTTAATCGCAACTGGCAACATAATAACGATTGGAATATTATCAGTAGCTTGTAATGCCTTAAAATATGTTACAAGTGCCCCTTTAGTATGGGAAAACCGTGCATAACCAGGTAAAGGCCATATCGCCATAACAGACCCCATTACTACAAAAGTCCCTTTAAAGGCATTGTTTTTTAATAAAAAATATTGGTTAATAGGCGTTAATGTATTCAAACGATAAAGTGGGTCATTTTGTTTGGGAATGCTATTTTCCTCATAAGACCCAGCGCCCGCATTTGCTATAAAAACATCAATTTCTTTAGGCAATGTATTCATCCATGCTTGAAGATTATCTTCCAAAAAATTTACATTTACAAACTTAATATGGTCCGATTTAAAAGGCGTTTCTTGGTTTTCAAGCTTAGTCGCAATAACCCTATATCCGAGTGAGACGTACCGCTTAGCTAAAGCAAGTCCTATCCCTGAACCTGCACCAGTGATAACAACTGTTTTCATAATCCACCTTCTTCATAATTGATTTATATACTTTATAAATCCATCATAGCAACTATTGTATATTTTTAATAGCCTTTTTAAAGATTTATAAGGATAATCTTACCCTCAATTAAGAATAAAAGGCCATAAAGGTGAATTAAATTATTCCTACACTTTACAGCCTAATATATAAAGAAATTCAATGGTTTAAACCAAAACTCCAATAAGCGGGATTCCTTCTAATACTTCTCTACCATGTCTTGTGTTATTATCAAGTTCTTCTGTTAAATCTTGACCTGCTGTCACACTACCTTGATGCGATCCATCTCCCCATAACGACGAGTCAGTTACGTCATAAATGTTTCCATCAACGGCGATGTAAGCATCCCGGCCTTCTTGACCATCATAATGTGATAACTCTTCTAATGTTAACTCAAGAAGTTCTGTTTCTCCGTTAGCGTCTTCTTCTGATTCTGGCAGTAAGACGCCCTCTAGAACATGGATAACCCCATTACTCGCAAAGACATCAGTCGTTGCGACTTTGACATCATTTACGAACACATCTCCATCAGTAACACTTAGAGTAACTTCGCTTCCTTCCAAGGTTTCAACCGTGGCGGGACCATCTGATGTTAAAGCGAGTACATCTTCGGCACTAAATTCACCTTCAACGACATGGTAACGTAAAATATCCGCTAAGTCGTCTCTTTCAAGTAAAGCACCTTGTGTAATATCTAATTCACTTAATAGATCTGCAAACGCTTGGTCTGTTGGGGCAAACACAGTAAACGGTCCATCAGCTTCTAAAGCACTGACTAAATCCGCTTCTGTGAGCGCTGCGACTAACACTTCAAAGTCATTTGCTTCTGTCGCTGTCGTTGGAATATTAGTAAGCTCTTCTTCTGATTCTGGCAGTAAGACGCCCTCTAGAACATGGATAACCCCATTAC
>CAYLQZ010000005.1:47268-47630 GCA_964386055.1 uncultured Candidatus Izemoplasmatales bacterium
TTCAAAGTCATTTGCTTCTGTCGCTGTCGTTGGAATATTAGTAAGCTCTTCTTCTACTAAAACTCCAATAAGTGGAATTCTATCTAACATTTCTCTTCCGTGTCTTACGTTATTATCAAGTTCTTCAGTTAAATCTTGACCTGCTGTAACACTACCTTGATGCGATCCATCTCCCCATAACGATGAGTCAGTTACGTCATAAATATTACCGTCAACAGCGATGTAAGCATCTCGACCGTCTTTACCATCATAATATGATAACTCTTCTAATGTTAACTCAAGAAGTTCAGTCTCATCAGTAGTATCCTCATCGGTGTCTTCATCAGTATAGTCATCATCACTATAGTCATCATCAGTAGTGT
>CAYLQZ010000005.1:47730-56285 GCA_964386055.1 uncultured Candidatus Izemoplasmatales bacterium
TCATCGGTGTCTTCATCAGTATAGTCATCATCACTATAGTCATCATCAGTAGTGTCGTCACTATAGTCATCATCATATTCACCATTGCCATCGATAGTATCTTCTTGATCATTATCTCCAGTTTCTGGTTCGTCATCCGTTGTACATGCAGCTACAATAAATAAAATCATAAATAAACTAAATAAAACTAAAAATTTTTTTCTCATAATTACCTCCACTTTTTTTATAGTTGCATTATACCCAATTATTTACATTGTGCGCAATTAAAATGCACTTAATTTAATAGTGAAAAGCTATGAGAATATAAAAAAAGACCATGAATGGCCTTTACTTTTTTTGAGATACTAAAACATTCATCACTTCATCGAGAGCTTTGATATGTTCCCTCATTGATTCTTCGTCTATATTATTAGGGAAAATACTATTCCCTAAATCTCCTGGTATTGAATCTGCTTTCTTCTTTAAGGCTTTTCCTTCTTGTGTTAAATGAACCATAACTACCCTTTCGTCATTTTTAAGACGTTCGCGCTTAATGTAGCCTTTGGTTTCTAATTTTTTCAGAAGTGGGGTTAATGTTCCTGAATCTAAATATAATGCTTGGCTTAATTCTTTTACACTCATCCCATTGGTTTCCCAAAGGGCTAGCATTGTAATATACCCTGTATAAGTTAAATTTAATGGTTCTAAGAAAGGACGATACCTTCTGATTATTTCTTTTGATATAACATAATGTTTAAAGCATACTTGATTTTTTAGTTTTAAATGCTCACTCATTAAAACCACTCCTAACAATTTTATTGTACACAATCAATTGTCTACCAAGATACGATAAATGTCAAATGAAACCCTTTTTTAAAGATTATGTAGTTGTTAAAACTATAATAATCGATTAAAAATCGTGGATTAATTCTATTATGTTTTCACAAATTGTTATAACATCGTTGTTATGATAAAACGTATTGGGGTTAATATAAATTTTACGCCATTGCTTATCATACTTTAATCAAGGTGTTATACCTTAGGTCCTTTAACATAATACTTTACGCAATGATTATCCCCCCGATAGCATCAAGTGTGCCCTATTTTATTAGACACATTAACATATTATTTATGTTATTTAAACGTCAATATTTAGCGTTTTATATAATATTTCATAAGTTGGTTTTTTGATCCATACACTCTAAGATAACTTTATTATGATTCTTTACTTGAGTTTATTTCGATTTCAAGCGAATATGATGTATCATTACAATACTTGGAATTATTATATGTCTTTCATTCGGATTTATATATATTTTTTACAAGCCATTTAGGCCATTTATTATTGGAATATTTATCTTGGTTTTAATCCTGTGGGGGGTAACGTTAAATCTTGATGCGGATGATTCTTTTATTGGCATCAAACACGATGATGCATCACGATTAGATTTAGCGTTAACGCGTGAAACTGTCCCTTCTTTAGTTCATCAAAGTACTTTTGAAGCGGTGGAGTATTTAACGTTAAGAAACACAACCACACAGTTAAAACACTATTATCCTGTTTATTAACAAGCGTATGATAACTATTATGTTGTGATATTTTCACAAGATCAATCTACGAACTATGAAAATGCAAGGTTTTCGCAACTCGACTATGAAAATTATCAGGACATCGATACGCTAAAACTAATCGATAGAACGACAGGTGAATTTATTCGCCTTAGCCTATATGATTATCTTGGGAAAACCATCGCTTTGGACAAAATTCAAAACGATGGGAATTACGTTAGTTTAGCAATTTACTATAATCATTCTCAAAAGATTGAAATGGTAGATGTTTTTAAAATAGTTGATCGTTACCCTAATTTTGGGTTTCAACATCCACTCTATTTAACGTGCAATGTTAATGCTTGTGAATCCATTGAAGCGTATCTAATCAATCAACATGGGGTTTCTTTGATTTGGTTAAATAGTGGACAATTTAGACTCTATTTAAACGAAGTGATCCACTATAACGATTCATCTTACAGTTTTAACAGTCAAAAACCAAACTATGATTTATCCCCCGAAACCCACTTAAAAAATGGCGAAGCATTATTACATGAAGGGGATATTTATTTTTTAGGGGTAGATGGGTTTATTTATAAGATTACCTCACACGCTTCGTTAGAAAACACCTATATAGAAGCAGATTTAATGTCTTGGGAACGATTGGTTATAAATTCTGAATGATTGAACAGGGAATTGTTTTCTAAAAAGAATAGTTTTGAATATAATATTTTTTTATTTTGACCATTTCATTTTAGTCATAATGGTTTATAATAAGGACGTATTAAATCTGATGAGGTGATTACAGTGCGTATTGAGTTTGATGATAAGCTTGATTTTAGTGACGTCTTAATAAGGCCGAAACGCTCAACACTATCAAGTCGTAAAGACGTTGATTTAACAAGGAAGTACACGTTTAAACATAGTCAACAAGTTTGGGAAGGCATTCCTGTCATGGCGGCTAATATGGATGGAGTGGGAACGATTCCTTTGGCAATAGCCCTACAAAAACATAAGCTTTTTACCTGTTTGGTAAAATCTTATGATCCAACTGCCATTAACAAGCATATTGACGAAGTCGATCCTAATCATGTCGCAATAAGTACAGGTACGAATCAAAAAGATTTTGATAACTTAAATGCTATAATTAACGATAATCCTAAATTAAAGTTTATCTGTATAGATATTGCGAATGGGTATTCTGAGCATTTTGGAGATTATGTAGAAAAAGTTAGAAAGAAATATCCTAAGCATATTATTATTGCAGGAAATGTTGTGACCGCAGATATGACTCAAGAGTTAATATTAAGAGGCGCTGATATTGTTAAAGTCGGCATTGGACCTGGCAGTGTTTGTACTACTCGTGTCCAAACAGGGGTAGGCTATCCGCAATTATCCGCTATCATTGAGTGCGCGGATGCGGCACATGGTTTAGGGGCACATATTATAAGCGATGGTGGCTGTACTTGTCCTGGAGATGTCGCAAAAGCATTTGGCGCTGGTGCCGATTTTGTCATGTTAGGTGGCATGTTTGCGGGGCATGATGAAGGTGGAGGCAATGTCATCACAGAACATCATGATACCTTGCAAAGAAAAAAAGATACCTTTGACCCTATTTATAAAGCGAAACAATTTGTGGAATTTTATGGAATGAGTTCTTCTACTGCGATGATGAAACATAATGGTGAGATGCCAGATTATAGAAGTTCTGAAGGCAGAACAGTAAAAATTCCTTATCGTGGAAAGGTAGACGCTTCAGTATTAGATATACTAGGAGGGTTACGCTCAACGTGCACGTATGTAGGGGCATCAAAATTAAAACATTTATCGAAATGCACTACCTTCATAAAAGTATTCAGACAATTTAATGATGTTTTCGTCAATGCAAACCATTAAATGGTACAACAAAAAAGGGATTTTAATCCCTTTTTTTATAGCAAGTTATAGTTTAATGACTTGATTATTGGCCGCTTTATATAACCGGTTCATAATCGCTTCTTGATACTTAGTTTGGTGAAACGATAAAGAGTAAATATAATCAACTTGCCATTGGTCCATCTGTCTTAATGCGATAAATAAGTTAGACGCAATGGTACTTTCATTATCTTTTTTACCAATATTAAAGGTATGCGGGGTCGTAAAATGATGCATCGTTTCTTCTGTGGCGACGACACCAACTTTATGGTTTTTAGCTTGATGGCTTTTTATTTGAGCATTTATGTAGTCAATGACACTTGATTCTTTTCCTTCAACGACTGTTAATAAAGCTCTAGGTGCATAGTGCTTATATTTCATCCCTGGGGCTTGGGGCGTTAAATCTTTTATAGCCTCACTGCTTACTTTGACTGGTGTTAACGTTACGTTTTCAATCATCGATTGGGTAATAACGCCTGGTCTTAAAATTACAGGATGTGCATTAGTCACATCTAAAACCGTCGATTCTAATCCAACATCACTTTTACCGCCATTGACTATAATATCAACTTTATCTTTAAAATCTTCTAACACATGTTCAAATAGTGTGCTTGATGGGCGGCCACTTATGTTGGCACTCGGCGCGCAGATGGGAACATCAGCTATCGCTAAAACTTTTTTCGCAACGGGATGGAGTGGAATGCGAACGCCAACCGTATTTAACCCACCTGTTATTAAATCGGGTACATTTGATTTTCGTCTAAAAACCATCGTCAATGGTCCTGGCCAAAAAGCCTTCATGAGGTTTTTGACGTACGGTTGATCGATATAGACGTAGGCGGATAAATCTTTTATATTGGCAAGATGAATAATTAAAGGATTATCACTTGGCCTTCCTTTAACTTTATAAATATTTTTTACGCCTTCTTCACTTAAAGCATAGGCGCCAATCCCATACACGGTTTCTGTTGGAAATATAATCGTTTCGCCTGCTAAAACCGTATTTTTTATATCGGTTTGAACCGTTGGGGTTTCTAAATCATTTGCGGTATAGATTCTTGTCTTTTTCATAGGAATCATCCTTTAAATTACGTTGTTATATGAGATTTACATCCCTCACTTTAAGAATTTTAGCATACTTTTTAGGGGAATGACACTAAATATCTACAATAAAAACCCACCGTCTATTAAATACGTGCTTCCTGTGATTGTAGTGGTGGCGTCGCTTAGTAAAAAAGCAATCAAGTTCGCAATCTCTAAAGCATCGATTGCCCCTAAGAATTGACGGTTTAAATCATTTTGACCATATAAAGTATCGCCGTATGCATCAAGGAAGGTTTCAAGCATCGGGGTTTTTACCCATCCCGGTTGAATTGCATTCACCCGTATCTTTTTATCTTTTAAGTATTGGGCAAAGAAACGCACAGAAGCTTCAAGGGCGGCTTTTGACATGGCATAACTTAATTCAAGGGCATCGCCACGAATTGCCGAGGTTGATGATAAAGCTACAACACTACTTTTATTGCATAATATATCGTAAGTTAGAGCTTGGTTGATTATTTCATTAAAGGCATGAACATTAATATCCATGGTTTTTTTACTGACGCCATAATCTAGGGATTCTTTAGGCGCAACCCCCGCTGAATGGACTAAGCCATCAAGCGTTATCTTGTTTACATTTAAGCTTTTAATCAATCCTGCAATTTGATCAACATTACCGAGGTCTACGGTAAAAATATGATGGGATGTGCCACTAAGCGCTGCGTAAGTCTCTTTTAGCTTTTCTCTATTTCTAGCTACCAATACTACATGCGCGCCTAATTCACTGGCTAAGATTGCGACCGATTTTCCTATACCCGAAGATGCGCCGGTAACCATAATGGTTTTATTATCTAGTGCCATAGGATTTATCATAAAGTCCTCCATCTGAATAAACTTGGGATAAATGCTTCACTCCAATTATAAACCGCATCTAAAGGAAAGTCTATTCATGTAAATGGTTTAAGTCATTTTAATAAAAAAACGCCTAACTTCAAAAGTTAAACGTTTTTTATAGTTTATAGGCTTCTGATAAACCATATGAATAATACAGCGCCACCAAGTGAAACCATAAAGCCCTCCATGGTAAAGGTATTAATCGAACCAATCCCAATAAAGGAGCCTAAAAAACCACCTATTAATGCCCCTACAAGCCCAACGATGATGTTACGTATTAAGCCGCGTCCTCTCGTATTCATAATAAAACTCGCTACCCATCCTACGATGGCACCGAAAATAATCCATACTAAAATATTCATAGTGTATTAATCCTTTCATGAAGTTTATGATTCATTCGTATATTCATGGTAAACTAAGACCGTGCTCATAACCATGGCAATGCCATTTAAGGTAATCGCTATGATTAAACCATACCTCATAGTCCACTCAACATTTATAAAGGTTTCATTTCCTGCTAAAACACCTATAATATCAATTGATTCTGGTAATCGAATCAATAAGACCATCGCTGCACTAAATCCAATGAGTGAAACAACTTTAAACCGCTCCGATACAATTAGCCAACTTCCCGCTAATAACGGAATAATATATGCCAATAAAGCAAGCGGGTCCATGGGTAAACGTGCGCTCGCTATTGACCCTAGTTCAAACGGATCAATATTGATGAGTTCTTTCCCAAAACCAATGTCATACCCTGCGTACATAGTTCCTTCAATTCCAAGCGCAGGCAAAAAAATAGTAAGGGAGATTCCCACACCCATAGTAAAGGTCATCAAACTTATAAATTTGATAATTTTTTTCATGTTTTGCCTCCTCGTATAATATGTGTATAGTCTCAGTAACGAATATACACTAAGATTTTTGTTGCTGATCTACGATTCAAAATGTGGTGGAAGTCCTAGTGGTATAATGAAACTAGGTGTACTGAAGGAATGTGCTTTGTCTCCTTATTGACTAAACAAATCAAATGGGTATTTTATTGGGATTTCTTTAAATAATAATAATAGGCAAAATAATAAAAAAGTATTTATTAAAATACTTTTTTTAAGGTTAGATATATTCTGTTTATGATTCAATAATCCTTAGCGATGATATTGGCTTTTTTTCTTTTCTTTATACATAGCTTGATCCGCTTTATGAATTAAATCATCTGCATTGAGCGCATCTATTGGATAAGAGGCCAATCCTATACAGACACCATAATAACGGATCTCACCTTTCATTTTTTCCGCTATACTTCGCTTAAAGTCACGATGGTTAAACTGTTGCTCATCGCCATCCATAATGCAAACAAATTCATCCCCAGCAAAGCGATAAACTTCCCCACTGTCATTAATACCTTCAATAAGTGCACCAGTAAACTGTTTTATATAGGCATCGCCAACAGAATGACTATAGGTATCATTAATCGTCTTAAGATTGTTCAAGTCTAAAAATAAAATATAAAAAGGATGCTGCGCTTGAATTAGCTCCTTCAATTTTATAAATAAGGCATAGCGGTTTTTTATCCCGGTTAAAGAATCTTTATAAGCAATAGTCGTTATGGCAGCTGATTCTGCGGCCAGTGATGTCACACGCGTAAACAAAGCTTCTTTATCACGTTCTACTTGAATTTTCGATTGCACTTCTAAAAATAAAAAGAAAATTACGATGTAGATAAAAAAGGTTAATGCAATTGCTATATAAGCGTGTATGAAGTATTCAGGACGATTAAAAATCGTATCTGGTATAAATAAAGTATAATAAGCCAGCGCATACGATAAAATAAGTACTGTGTTTAAAACCCACCACCCTTTATGAATTATATCTACCATTTTAAGATAAGTGGGGCGAATAAATTTATAAACAACAGGTAAAAACACAAAATAGGTTCCCACTCGCGCTGCGGTATCTGCAAGAGGCGTATTTTCACCGTGTAAAATGTAAGATATAAAAAGTCCATTAATAATCGCTATATTTCCAATCATTTGAACGGTCAACAAAGCAAAAATTAATCGGGATCCTTTATAAATACAAAAGATAAAAAATACGATAACATACGGCAATGTCAAAGTTATTAAATAAAACCGTATATAAAAAGTTATCCCTACATTTACAATTAACAGCGCATTAAATGCTGTAATGATTAAAGCCGCTCCTGTAATCCTAATAGCATTGATTTTTTGAGGTGGTTTTAAAGGAACTAATATTAGTAATAAAGATAAAGCAAATGCTTGAGATACTATGAGTCTGATTAAGGTCGCATCTATTGTCATAATCATTTCCCCTTATGAAGTACACGCATTTTTAGATTGAGTTAAATATTTTATGGTTTTATTATCTATTTTATGAAGTTTTATATCTTTATCGTACCACTTATTGCACGATATATGAATATAGTATTCATGTGATAATAAGATATTGAGTCTATCTATGGTAAAAAGCATCATTACAGGCTGTATTGGCAGTTTTTTAAAAACAGCTACATAATGAAAAAAATTCTTTTAGAAGCTCTTTAATTTTTTATAATAGAGTATTTTTATTATTAACCATATACCGCTCATTAATGTCATTTAGTTAAATCTTTCACCATTTATATTTAAGGAAATATAGAACATTTAAACAACATTCACATTTAATTCACATTTAAACGTTATGATGTAAGTATAAAATAAAAAAGGAGTGAAACATATGAATAAACCTATTCTAGCTGTTTTATTAATATTCGGTATCATCATTACAGGGGCTGTAACCATATCAGGTTTTAGTTCTGAAAACATCTTTCATAATAACCGCGATTTTTATCATCATGGTGGAGAGTTTTACGAGGATGAAGACAACGAATCATTTCGCCATCATTATCAGTTTGATGACAATGCATCGTATGAAAGATTATATCTTCATTTGAATGAAGAAGACCGTGAATTGGTGGATAGTGAATATAGCTCAAGAATAATCGCCAGTGATTTTTCTGAGTTGAATGAAAAAGAAACTACTGAAGTAATCCAATCAATAAAAGATGATATGGTTGAGTTTATTAACACCAATATTTTGGATACAAACAATGAAGAAGGATCTTATCGTAGAGGGTGTCCTGCACATTAAAGTGAACCAATGATATGACACTTATAAATAAA
>CAYLQZ010000006.1:0-43537 GCA_964386055.1 uncultured Candidatus Izemoplasmatales bacterium
TAAGTCATATCAAGGACACGGGAAACCGTGTCCTTCAGGCTGTAGACAAAGTCTCCCTTTCGAGAGACTTTGTCTACAGCCTGTATTAAAAGGAATGCTTGCATTCCTTTTAATTATCTTTATAAATTTTTTGAATTATAGGTTAAATGTCGACGCACAACAGAAATAAAGTAAAGTGATCCGGTAATGAGAGTAATATGGTTGGGGCTTACGTTTATATGATTTAAAGCATTAATATAATTGGGTTCGCTCACTTTATTGGGGTGTTTAGACTCGCTATATAGTATATCAGCTTTGGCGCTTCTAAAGTAAGGGATTTCTGTAAAAACAATTTGATTTGCGGATTGAGCTAATTCATCTAACATTGGTCCATAATCTTTATCTGCCATAACCGTAAAAATCAATGTTTTATGGGCGTTTGGATATAATGTGTTCAACGTGCTTAAGGCAGCTTTCACCCCATTAATATTGTGCGCACCATCTAAAATAACCCCGTTGATTGTTTCGAATCTTCCTGGCATTGACGCCCGTTTTAGTCCGGTTTGTACAGCTTCTTTAGGAATATGATAACCAAAATCATGCTGTAAAATGTCTAATGCTTTAAGCGCAACTTTAACATTGTTTATTTGGTGTTGACCTTGCATGGTTATGGTGTAGGGCGTATTATCATAGCTAAATGTACTTACTTGTCCTACCTTAAGCTGTTTTAAGGGGATTTGATTGGTTAAATATAACGGTGCATTTACCTTCTTGCAGTGGGATTCAAATTGTGGGATTAAGCTATCTTGTGTGATTCCACTTATTAAGGGCACCCCTTCTTTTACAATGCCGAGTTTATTGTTGGCAATGCTTTCTAAGGTATTGCCTAATACACCCATATGATCATAACCAATACTAACAATAATACTTAAAATAGGCGTAATGACATTAGTCGCATCAAGTGTTCCGCCTAAGCCCACTTCATAAAGGACCAAATCAACCGCTTTATCTTTAAAATATAAGAAACTAATAAGCGTAACCAGTTCAAAAAACGTGATTTGCTCTTGGTATTCATTTCGATAGGTTTCTTGAACCCAATAGATTTTATTGATGTAATATAACAAATCAGCATTACTTATCATGGCGCCATTAAAAGTGATTCTTTCGTTAAAATCAACAACATAAGGACTGGTAAATGTGCCTACCTTTACATCCGCTTCTAATAAAGTTTGATGGATATATTGTAGTGTTGACCCTTTTCCGTTTGTTCCCCCTATGTGGATAGATTTAAAAGTTTTTTCTGGATGATGTAACATTTTACACGCATTTTTCATGCGCACAAGATCGTATTTTTCTCCAAATTTTTCAACTGACTCTATCCACTTTTGTGCTTCGTTAAGGGTTTTAAATCGATTCTTCAAGTTCTTGGATTCTAGTTTCAACTTGTTTGAGTTGGTTTTCATAACTATTGAGCTTTTCCCTTTCTGCTTTAACTTTTTCCTTAGGGGCTTTGGCTACAAAATTATCATTGTTTAACATCCCTTGCGCCCGTTTAATTTCTCCTTTTAAACGGTTCGCCTCAGCGGTTTGTTTGTTAAGTTCTGCTTGCAAATCAACTAGGTCCCCCAACGGAATATAAAGGGTAAAAGTTTTTTCTACAAAGGATAAATTGTTTTCATCGTGTGAAACTTTTTTATCGAGGAGGAAATTATTTGGGTTGGTGAACCGTTTTATAATATCTTGATTTTCTGTAAATACGTCAATAATCTCTTGATTCGTTTCAATTAGCAAATCTACTGGTTCTTTCATGGATACATCGTATTCACTTCTAACGTTACGCACTCTTGTGATAAGACGTTTAAGCGCTTCTGCTTTGGTAACGCTTTTGTGGTCAATTAAGGATTTATTGACGGTTGGCCATGAACTGATCATAATGCTTTCACTAGATTTAAAGGGAAGCAACTGATAAATTTCTTCTGTCACAAACGGCATAAAAGGGTGCAACAATCTTAAAACATTATCTAACACATGTCTTAACACGCCTTTTGTGGTTGATTGACGTGCCGCATGATCAGATTCAAGGGCTACTTTAGAAGTTTCAACATACCACGCCGCGACTTCATCCCAACTAAATTTATAAAGTGCTTTAGCGGCTTCGCCAAATTCAAATCGATCGTAGTTTTTATTTACTTCTTCGATGGTACTATTTAAACGTGAAAGGATATAGCGATCTTTCAATTCTAAACTATCTTTTTTGATTTGAACTTCATCTTCATTCATAGATTCAATATGCATTAGTATAAAGCGTGAGATATTCCATATTTTATTAATGTAATTCCAGCTGGACTCAACTTTTTCGATTTCGAAACGTAAATCTTGTCCTGGAGCACTATTTGTTGTTAGGAAATATCTTAGAGTGTCAATCCCATATTTTTCTTTTACATCCATAGGATCAACACCATTTCCAAGTGATTTTGACATCTTTCTTCCCGATTCATCCCGTATTAAGCCATGAATCAATACGTGTTTAAATGGGGTTTGAGACGTAAACTCTAAGCCTTGGAAAATCATACGGGCTACCCAAAAGAAGATAATGTCATAGCCTGTAACCATGGTGTCTGTTGGGTAGTAACGATTAAAATCTTTTGTTTCATTGGGCCATCCTAAGGTAGAAAAAGGCCACAATGCACTTGAAAACCAAGTGTCTAAAACATCTTCGTCTTGTGTATAGCCTTCAGGAGGATTATCCCCTACATAGACATCGTCGCCTTTATAATAGGCAGGAATACGGTGTCCCCACCATAGTTGGCGAGAGATACACCAATCTTGAATATCTTCCATCCATCGTTTAAAGATTTTTTCAAAACGCGGTGGAACGAACTCAGCACTAGATTGTTTTAAAGCTTTATCAGCTAATGGTTTCATATCAACAAACCATTGCTTAGATAATCGTGGCTCCACAATTACCCCTGTGCGTTCTGAATGGCCAACACTATGAATATGGACTTCTTGTTTGGTCATTAGGCCTGATGCTTCTAAGTCTTTAACTAAAGCCTTACGACACTCAAACCGATCCAATCCTTCGTATTGATGGGCCATGTGATTCATGGTACCATCTTCTTCCATACAGTGTGGCATACTTAATCCATGTCTTTCGCCAATTTCAAAGTCATTAGGATCGTGTGCTGGGGTTACTTTTAAGGCGCCAGTCCCAAATTCTCTATCAACATAAGCATCTTCTATAACTGGGATTAGTGTTTTGGTCCCAGGAATATAGACTTTTTTTCCAACAAATTTATGGCGTGTTGTATCTTCAGGATGAACAATGACTGCAGTATCTGCAAAAATGGTCTCAGGACGTGTCGTCGCAATTAATATATAATCGGAATGATCGCTTAAATAATATTTAAAATAATAAAATGCGCCTGTTAATTCTTTATGTTCGACTTCGATATTAGAAAGGGCGGTTTTAGCTTGAATATCCCAATTAATAATGCGTTCTTTTCGGTAGATTAATCCTTTTTCATACAGTTTAAAGAACACGTGTTTAACTGCATCTGATAATCCTTCATCAAGCGTAAAACGCTCTTTTTCATAATCAACACTTATGCCCAAAGCGGCCCATTGATCACGAATAAATTTAGCATACTCATCTTTCCAAGCCCATGCTTCTTTTAAGAATTTATCGCGCCCTAAAGAAAAGCGATCTTGACCTTTTTCTTTTAATTTGGCATCAACCTTTGCTTGGGTCGCAATACCTGCGTGGTCCATTCCGGGTAAATATAATGCGTCATAGCCTTCCATACGTTTTTTACGAATAATAATATCTTGTAGCGTGTTATCCCAAGCATGCCCTAAATGCAATTTTCCTGTCACATTTGGGGGAGGAATAACAATGGTATAAGGCTCCTTAGACGTATCGCCACTTTTAAAATAGCCTTTGTCTTTCCACGTTTCATACTTATTAGCTTCTACACTCGTGTGATTATATTTTTTGTCCATGTTCATATTCATCAACTCCTCATAATATAAAAAAAACGTCCTTATAAAAACAAGGACGATTAATCGCGGTACCACCTTTATTTCAGTAGTATATCACTACTGACACTCAAAACCGTTAACGCCGGCGACGGATGCGGTTACTTCGTTTCACTGCACCTACTCCCAAGCTACTTTCAATAGCGTTATTTACCAGTTCACAGCGCCACTGGCTCTCTTTAAAATTCAGCTATTTACTCTTCAAGTTCATTGTAGTTATCATAATAATATCATAGTGTATATGCCATTTCAAGTACTTTAAATCTTACGGTGAATGTTATCTAAAACAGTATCTTTGTTTTCGTGAGTCATCGCTGAATAAGGAATAATAGAGTCAATTGAATCTAACGCTAATTCTGTTTTTAATGTTTTTAAATGGCGCATTCGTTTATTTTTAGATATTTTGTCAGCTTTTGTGGCTAAAATAGTATAAGGTAAGTCTAAATAATTTAAAAACTCTACCATCATAGCGTCTTCTTCACTAATAGAATGTCGCATATCAATTAACACATATATATGTCTTAGATTTTGTCTATGCGTTAAATAATGTTCAATCATTTGGCCAAATTGTTCACGTTTCGTTTTACTGACGCGTGCATATCCATAGCCTGGAACATCGACAATATGAAAACTATCGTTAATTTTATAAAAATTTAACGTTTGTGTTTTTCCAGGGTTTTGGGAAGTATAAGCAATGTTTTTTCTAGAGAGCAACGAGTTAATTAAAGAACTTTTCCCTACATTACTTCTCCCAACAAATAAAAATTCTGGTAAGTCACCTTGTGGGTAGTCTTTTTCTTCTACAATCGTGATTGGGGGCTCTATATGATTTATCTTCATAATGTTTCACCTCAGATTTATTGTACTGAATATTGTTGAATAGTGCAACATAACAGTAAAAAAGGCGGAAATATCCGCCTTTTTATGCATGCAGTGCTTCTTTAATGACATCTTCTATAGTTTCAACAAGGACAATATCAATATATTTTTTGACTTCCACTGGAATATCATCGATGTCGCGTTCATTTTCTTTTGGAATAAGAATTTTTTTAAGGCCACTTCTATGAGCTGCAATTGCTTTTTCTTTTAATCCACCGATTGGAAGGACTCTTCCTCTTAAGGTGATTTCACCTGTCATTCCGATAGTATGTTCTACTTTTCGGTCTGTGAGTGCACTAATTAGTGATAGAGCAATTGTTACGCCTGCTGATGGTCCATCTTTAGGTATCGCGCCTTCAGGGACGTGAACGTGGACATTGGTATTATCAAATAGTGCTTTATCAATATTGAATTTATTATGGTTCGCTTTAATGTAAGATAATGCGGCTTCAGCACTTTCTTTCATAACATCGCCCAATGATCCGGTTAATGAAAGCTTCCCTGTTCCTTTATAATAAGCCACTTCGACTGGTAAGGTGTCGCCACCAAATTGCGTGTAAGCTAACCCAGTTGCTACCCCAACTTGTGCTTCTTTATCTGCCATGTGGTTTGAATATTTAGGTTTACCTAAGTAGTCTTTTAAGTTGTCCTTAGATACTTCAACATTTTTAACTTTGTCACCCAAAATCTTTTTAATGGCTTTACGTACAATGGTTCCAAATAAACGATCAAGTTGACGAACGCCGGCTTCTCTTGTGTATTCACGAACCATTTTCATAACGGCTTCATCGGTAATATTGAGTTTTGTTTTATCTAATCCGTGACTTTCAAGTTGTTTTTGGAGTAAATGTTTTTTCGCGATATTATATTTTTCTATTTCTGTATAACTAGAGAGTTCAATAATTTCCATACGATCGCGCAATGGTCCAGGTATATTGCCTAGATAGTTGGCGGTAGTAATGAAAAGGACTTGTGATAAATCATAAGTATCTTCTAAGTAATGGTCAGAGAATTTCGCATTTTGTTCGGGATCTAACACTTCTAACATTGCAGAGTTTGGATCCCCTTTGTAGTCACTACCGAGTTTATCAATTTCATCAAGTAAAAATAATGGATTCAGGACTTGTGCTTTTTTCATTCCCATTAAAATACGACCAGGTAATGCGCCTAAGTATGTTCTTCTATGGCCACGAATTTCACTTTCATCTTTAATGCCGCCAAGCGATTGTTTTACAAAGGCACGGTTGAGTGCTTTGGCAATTGATTGAGCAAGGGACGTTTTCCCTACACCAGGTGGTCCTACCAAACAAAGGATTGTTTGTGGATTTTTCCCAGTTAAAAGCTTCACAGCAAGGTATTCAATAATACGTTCTTTCACTTTTTCTAGCCCGTAATGAGATTCTTCTAACGCGCCTTCGGCTTTGTTGATGTCAGTTTCATCTTCGCTTATTTCAGACCATGGCAATTCAACTAAGAAATCTAAGTACGTTCTAATAACGCCACTTTCACCGCTTGAAGACGGAAGTGTTTCATAGCGAGAAAGCTCGTAAAGTGCTTTTTCTTCGATATGTTCAGGCATTTTTTTAGCTTTAATTTGTTTACGAAGGCTTTCAATTTCGCTTTCTTTTTTCGCTTTATCGCCGAGTTCTTCTTGAATCGCTCGCAGTTTTTCACGTAAATAATACTCACGCTGATTTTCATCGATATTTTTCTTAACAGTACGATTAATTTTTTCTTCAATTTCACTCATATGACGCTCTTTTTCGATATCTTGAAGTAAATAATTTAAACGTTTTTCAATTGATGCGGTTTCGATATACTTAAATTTATGATTTTCTGAAATCTTTAAGTTGCTTGCGAGCTTATCGGCAAGTTTGTCTGATGAAATACCCGCTTGAACCGCTTCTATACTTTGTTTTGGATTGTGTAAAATTGATTGTGCATTTTCCATGACTTGTTTGACAATCATACGAACTAATGCGACTTCTTCATCCACATTGTCTTGTTCAGGCGGACGGGTTTCAAAATTGACCATAAAGAAAGGATTTTTTTCTTCAAAAGAAGAAATTTCAGCTCGAACAATAGGATCGAACTTCACTTTAAAGTTTCCGTTTGGTAATTTGATTTTAATTCCGATTTTTGCCACAATTCCGTATTTTAACATATCGTCTTCAGTTGGTTCTTCTACGTTTGGGTTTTTTTGCACAAGCAAAAGAACATGAGAATCATGATTTCTTTCAGCTTCTAATAGTGCAGTTTTTGATAAATTACGTCCTACTTCAGTACGTACATCGGTATTTGGGAAAGGCGCCAGACCTCTAATCGCAATGCCTGGTAGTGTTCCTGTTTTTTTATCTGTTGCATTATACATAGTGTTCACCTCTTTTTTTGAACGAAAGCAATATTTTTCTTGGTTAATACTTCTACTATAATATACCGTATTTTATGGTTTGTTTCAATTTAAACACTCACAGAAAGTAAGGATAAATTCGCCTTAAATAAGGCAAGTTTATCTACAATACTCCGTCGTCTATTAATGTTTTTAATGTTTTACTCACGCCATCATGGTCCGCTGTAAATTTCGTTTTATATTTCGCACTTTGGATAGCGTTTTTTGTTCCGTTAACCATCGCATATGAAATGCCCGCTTTTTTGAGCATCTCTGCATCATTATCAGAGTCTCCAAAAACTAAAACCTCAGAAGGAGTTACACCATAATGATCCATTAACACGTCGAGTGCCTGCCCTTTATTGACCCCTTCGGGAATGATGTCTAAAAAGTTTGTGGAACTTTGGGTCGCATTTACATACTCATAAGGCGCGAAATAGGCTTTAGCTTTATCAAATGCGATTTCATCATCAATGACAATTAAGACCTTAAAGGCATCAAGATTTTTTAATGTTTCCCCATCATTTGTAAGGGTTAACGATATTTTAGAGATAGGATATTTATGGTTCCACTCATTATAAACATCTAAACGGGATTTACTAGATGTATATATGCCTTCTTCAGTATAAACAATATGCGTATATCCATGATCAACCGCATAATCAATCGCAAGCGATTGTGCTTTTTTATTAACTTTATGGTCTTGAATAGAATTCTCTTGTGTAATATCCACAATGTGTGCACCATTATTGCATACTAAAGGCCCAGTCATTTTTAAAACTTGTGCAAATGGTTTAGCCATTTGATAAATTCTACCAGTCGCTAAAGCGGTGGTAATATTTAAGTCATTGAGTTGTTTGATAGAATCTATTGTTTTTTGTGTAATGGTTTTATCTGATCGTAATAATGTATTATCTAAATCAAATACTGCAAGTTTAACCATAAGACCCTCATTTCTTTAAAAAACACTTCGAACGAAGTGTTTTTTAATGACTTATTTTTTTTCTAAATTGTCGACAAGAAAGTCGATTGTTTTTCTGAAAACAACTTCTTGTTCAACCGCTTGTGGGTTGACTTGAGTTTTCACTTGTTCAACGTCCATATTGTGTTGTTTAGCAAGTTCTTCAAATTTGTTGCTGATTTCGTCTTCATTTGCTTTAATATCTTCTTCTTTTGAAATGGCTTCAATCGTTAAGTTATAACGAATTGAGCGTTCAGCATCATTCAATAAATTACTTTCAAACTGTTCTTTACTCATTCCAGTAAGTTGAAGATAAGTATCAAGATCTAAACCATATTGTTGCGCTTGTTGTTTTGTGTTGTCCATCATACGGTTTTTTTCTTCTGTAATCATTTCTTCTGGTAATTCCATTTCAGCATTTTTGCTTGCTTGGTCAACCGCATAATCAATCGTTTTATTTTTGTTCGCTTCTACTTTTTGTTCTTGTAATGTTTTTTTAGTATCTTCTTTTAGCGCTTCAACGGTTTCAATGCCTTCTTTATCCAAGTCTTTTACGAAGTCGTCGCTAAGTTCAGGCGTTTCTTTCACTTTAATCTCATGAAGTTTTACTTTAAAGACTGCGTCTTTGCCTGCTAAATGTTCTGCTTGATATTCATCTGGAAATTTAATTTCAATATCTTTTTCTTCTCCAGCTTTCATTCCAACCATTTTTTCTTCAAATCCTGGGATGAATTGCCCACTTCCAATTTCAAGTTCGTGGTTTTCTGCTTTTCCGCCTTCGAATGATTCGCCATCAACAAATCCTTCAAAGTCAAAGACTGCTGTGTCACCTTCTTCAAGTGCACCATCTTCTTTAACAATTAATTCAGAATTTTGTTCGCGAAGTTTTTGAACTTCAGTATTTACTTCTTCTTCTGTAACGTCGTCTGAAGGAACTTCATATTCAAGCCCTTTATATTCACCAAGTGTAATATCTGGTTTTACAGCGACAGTCGCAGTGTAAGAGAAAGGCTTCCCTTTTTCTACATTATTGATGTCGAGATCAATTTTAGGTTGCGCAACTACTTGTAAGTTATTGTCCATAATTGCTTGAGTGTAAGTTTCTTGAATAACATGATTAAGCGCTTCTTCATAAAGACTTTCAACGCCTTTGTGTTGTTCATAAACTTTACGTGTTACTTTTCCTTTTCGGAATCCCTTGATTTCAACTTCGTCTTTTACTTTGTCAAAAGCTTTATCAAGACCTTCTTCGAATTGTTCTGGTGAAACATCAATGCTGACTTTCACGCGTGATTTAGGTAGTTCTTCAATTTTTGCCATAGTAATAATGATACCTCCATAGATTTAATCCTTGTTAATTATAACACATCAACGTTGATTGTAAACTGTAACACAAAAATTCATAATTTTCACTCAGAATCGGGGAGTGAATGCATTAATCCAAGTAATTCTCTTTTGTTGATGTTGGTTTGATAGCGGTTATCTGATTCTTGAAACGCGAATATTTCAATGGCTTCATCAAGGGTTTTAAATGTAACATTTAACCCATGCTTTGCCTCTTCTTCTGTAAGTGATTGCCCTTTTGGTGAAGGGTCGACTTCACACTGAAAGTAATGATGATGCCAAACAGAATCCTTAAAATATTCCTTTAAAGTAACGGTAGGCTTAAATGATGTAACTTTATAGCCGGTCTCTTCTAATAATTCTCGTTGAATCGCATCTTCTAATGATTCCCCTTCGTTGACCCCACCACCTGGTAATGTGTATCGATGGGAATTACTGTAATGCAATATACAGACTTTTCCGTCAATAAAAAAGATGCCGCGTGCGCCGACGTTGGGGATTAAATGTTGTAAAGATGCTTTATCTATATTATCTTCTATGATTTCTATAACCATGCGTTACCCTCTCGATACATCGATTAATACCGGTATGATTATAGGACGTCTAGAGGTAGATTGAAAGAGAAATTTCGCTACGTTTTCTTTTAACTTATCTTTAAATAAACGATAATCAAAATACCGTTTATTAAACATTTCTTTTGATAAATCAACATACATTTCTTTAATAGATTCAATGAGTTCTTCATTTTGTTTTATAAAGACAAACCCTCTTGAAATGACTTCAGGCTCGCCGACGTTTTGTTTTTTCTTAGCGTCTAAATGGCCGATAATTAATACAACCCCGTCTTGTGATAATATCTCACGGTCTTTTAAGACCACTTCACTTAAGTCACTGTCTAAGATTCCATCTACCAGCACATCGCCACTTTTTAAGGTTTCAACAATCCCTTTATATTCACCGTTTTCAAAACGACTTACTTGGCCGTTTTCAAGTAATATAACATCTTTATCTTTATAACCGAGTTCCTTAGATAATTGGTTAACAGCATAAAAATGACGGTATTCTCCAATAACGGGAACAATATATTTAGGGTTTAAAATATTAATCATTAATTTAATATCTTCATTGCTTGCGTGAGCTGAAGGAAGCATAGCTTTATCAACTTTTATGATATTTATATCATTGCGATAAAGCGTATCTAATGTTCGAGCCGCAATTTTTTCGGTACCGGGAACTGGGGGTGTCATTAAGACAACATCGTCACTTTCATTTAAATGAATTAAACGGTCAATCTTACGCATCATTCTTTGTAGCATATAAAACGGTTCATGACGTTCACCTGTTACAAGTACCACGGTATCTTTAAGGTCATTCTTGTTTTTTTCATCAATAAATTTAAGGGAGATTAATTTCTCTTCAGGAATTTTTAACACCCCTAAATTAATGGCAATATCCACCATTCTTTGCGCTTTTCTACCAATAATAGCGATATTACGATCGTATTTGAGCGCTATATTAACTACCTTTTGAATTCGATAAATGTCTGTTGAAAACGCTGATACTATTACGCGTCCATCCGCATTTAAAAACGTTTGGTTTAAAACGTGTTCCAATTTGCGTGCTCCACTAGTGTTACTAGCAGCGTCCGCATTTAATGATTCTGTTAAAAGCGCCAATACCTTTTTCCCTGCAATATTACTTAAACGGTCGAAAGAGGTTTTATACATCGGTTCAACGTTTTGATCAAACGTATAATCAGGCGCATAAACAATGACGCCATCTTTTGTTTCAAACGCCATTCCTACACTCTCAGGTATTGAATGCGTTGTTCTAAAAAAAGAAACACTCACTTCTTTAAAATCAATGACAGTATCTTTTGTGATGGTTTGAAATTTTAATGATTTCGAATCCATATTTTGTTCAGTTAACGTGTCTTCTAATAATGCCATCGTAAAATAGGTTCCGTACACCGGAACATTCATTTCTTTTAGTAATTTGGGGAGTGCCCCTATATGGTCTTCGTGGCCGTGCGATAAAAATATGCCCTTTACTCGGTGCTTGTTTTCGCTTAAATAAGAGTAATCTGGAAGGACTGCATCGACACCGAATAGTTCATCAGTTGGATATTTTAATCCAGCGTCCATGACAAAAATTTGTTTGTCAATTTCTAAACAATACATGTTCTTTCCGTCTTCTCCTAGTCCACCTAGGGCAAAAAAGTCAATTTGGCTCACAATGACACCTCCTTATGGTTAGTATTTTGTTTGTTTCTTAACATCAAATTATTATAACATATTCATTAAGAAAGTGTAGTCTAGTCACAAAATTATCCAATTTTATCAAGATTGTTTTTTAAAATATGTGATAAAATGAACGTAGGTGATAACATGATAAATTATCCAATGCCCAAAAATCAACCCAAAAGTAAAAAAGTCAGTATGTCTAATAGAGGCATGGTTTTTGAAAAACTTATCGATGAAGCGAATACATTTTATTTGGCCCATCATAAAGCTGTGATTCATAAAAAGCCAGTGCCTGTACAAATTGTTGATGTAGATTACCCTTCTCGAAACAAAGCCCGCATTAAAGAAGCGTATTATAAGACGCCATCTACAACAGATTATAACGGGGTTTATAAGGGCTATTATATCGATTTTGATGTCAAAGAAAGTCGAAATAAGACATCATTTCCAATTAAAAACATTCATACTCATCAAATTGAGCATCTAAAACACGTTCACGAGCATGGCGGGGTAGCGTTTTTATTGATTTTTGTGCACGCTTTAAACCAAGCCTTTTTATTGCCTTATGAAACATTAAATACGTATTTTTCTCGCGCTTTAAACGGTGGTCGTAAATCAATCACAAACGAAGAACTGCTTCAAAATGGATATGACATTAATGAAGGGTTCCGCCCGCGAATCGATTACTTAAAAGCGGTAAAACAATATATAAGCGAAGCCAAAAAATAATTGGCTTCGCTTTTTTGAACGCTTATTTTAATGTTGAGCCTGATTTGATGACTTTATCATTAAATGTTGCGGTTGAGAAAATTCTACAATTACGTTCTATTATAGTATTATCAGGAATATTTACGCCTTTCGCAAGGACGTTGATTCCGCTTTCTAATAATTCAGGACGATCAATGTTTTTAGTATAGTCATCTCCATGGCCAACATAGGCATTGTATCCTACCGTAACTTTTTTATCCAATATCGCATTTTCTACCACGGCACCGGGCATGATTTCTGAATCATTTAAGATGACACTATTTTTAACAACGGCACCAGGGTGGACAATGACACCAGGGGAGAGAACACTGCGGATGACTTTCCCTGCAACAATTGACCCATTTGAAATTAACGCTTGATTAATATCGCTATTCGATCCGATTTTAACCGCTGGCATTTCCTCGCTTCTAGTATAAACCCGCCAACTTCTATCGTACATATCTAAAGGAACCTTATCGACTGTAGCGGTTAATTCTAAATTGGCGTCTAAATAAGAATCATACGTTCCAACATCTTTCCAATAGCCTTCAAATGTGTAGCTAAAGACATTGCCACCTATTAAGTGAGGGATGATATGTTTTCCAAAGTCTAAATTGTCTGCTTTAACATTTTCTAAAGCATCGATTAATGCTTTAGTTTTAAAAACATATATGCCCATTGAAGCGAGATTAGAATCGGTTGTTTCAGGCTTTTCTTGAAATTCTATGATTTTTTCATTTTTATCGGTTCTTAATATTCCAAAACGATTAGTATCTTCCATAGGAACTTCTTGAACCGCAATGGTTATGTCAGCATTTTTTTTGTTGTGTTTGTCTATCATTTTACGGTAATTCATTTTGTAGACGTGATCACCCGATAAAATAATTACGTTTTCTGGATTGGCACGTTTAATGTAGTCAATGTTTTGTAATACACTATCCGCAGTACCGCTATACCAATCTTTAAATGGTTGAAGTAAAGAAAGTGATGTATCTCTACGGTCTAAATCCCATGGCTTACCAGTTCCGATATGTTCGTTTAAGCTCAACGGAAGGTATTGTGTTAAAATCCCAATGTGATAAATTCCTGAGTTTGAACAGTTGCTTAAAGAAAAATCGATGATTCTATACTTTCCAGCGAATGGAACAGCAGGTTTAACACGTTGTTCACTGAGTAAATCAAGGCGTGACCCTCTGCCACCAGCTAAAATTAATGCGAGTGTTTCCATAGTAATCCTCCTCATGATTATTTACTTATGATTTTTTTATAAAGTAATTCATATTGATCTGCACTTTTGGTCCAAGAAAAATCTTCATTCATTGCGCGTCTTCTTAACAGCTTAAAGGTTTTTTCATCATGATATACTTCTAATGATTCGTCAATTGCATGTTTTAAATCATAGGTGTCAAAGTTTTGGAAAGAAAACCCATTGCCTTCTTTAGTAAACTTATTAAACGGAGCAATGGAATCTTTTAACCCACCGGTTTTTCTTACAATTGGTAAGGTTCCATAGGCCAGTGAAATAAGTTGAGATAACCCACAAGGTTCATATTTAGATGGCATAATGAAGAAATCACTGCCAGCATAAATATATCGTGCAATTCTATCTGAATAACCGATATAGATTCCAACATTATGAGAAAACTTATGGCGCAGATATTCAAAGAATAATTCTAAATCTTGATCGCCACTCCCCAAAACAATAAGCTGCATTGCGTCATTTTCTAAATAAGGCTCAATTATATCACTTAACAGATTCAATCCTTTTTGATCGGTTAATCTCGTAACGATTCCATAAATAGGAACGTCCTTTTTAGGAAGTTGAAACATGGTTTGAAGCGCAGTTTTATTATTTGCTTTTCCTTTTATATAGTTTCTTAAACTATACTTTGTATCAATACTCTGATCGTCTTTTGGAGAAAAATAATGATAATCAATTCCATTTAATATGCCATCGAAATCATTTTGACGGGTTGTTAAAATGGTTTCCATACCATACCCAAAATAAGCATATTGTAATTCTTGAGCATAACTTTTAGACACCGTTGAAAGATGTGTTGCAGTGGATATTCCAGTTTTTAAAAAGTTAATCATATCATCATACTCAATATCGGGGGAGTAAGGTACATCTAAGTAAGGAAATAAGTCTTTAGCAAACTGTCCTTGATAAGCAATATTGTGAATGGTAAATAACGTTTTAATTGAACGTATTTTATTTGATGTATGATGTTTAATTATGTAAGGGACCATTCCCGTCTGCCAATCATTTAAATGTAAAACGTCAATAGACTTACCAAGATGGTTTATTAAACTGACTATAGCGCGTGAGAAATAGCCATACCGCTCGCCATCATCAAAATCTCCATAAAGATTTTCACGATTTCCAAAATAATATTCGTTGTCAATAAAGTAAACCGTAACCCCATCATGTTTTAACATTTGGAATCCTACGTACGCTTCTTTTTCATGCATCTTAATGGTTTGTTGTCCAAGATGCTTAACTTTTGAAGCGAATTTTTGTTTAACGACTTGATGGTTTGGCAAAACCAGCATGACGTTATGGCCTCGCTTTGCGAGTTCATATGGTAAACTTCCTAGTACATCGGCGAGTCCACCGGTTTTGCAAAAAGGTGTTGCTTCACTACCTGCAAACATTAAATTCATTATATCACCCTCCATATCTCCATTATACAACAATCAATCCTACATAAAACAAAAAAAGAGACTTTTCTAAGTCTCTTTTACGGTCGAAAAATCGGGGAAGGGAAATTAATCCTGTAGGAAAGTTTCCTTTAACGGCTTGAATAAAGCAAATGATAAGACTCCAACTAACCCAATCGTTGGCAGCATATATGCCCCATTATAAGTTAGAGAATACCACCAAACCGTTTGCCCGTCTGGTGTGAATACATCAAAAATTAAGATTCCTGATAGAAAATGAATAAAATATCTTAATACCCCAGCTAAAACTGCACCAACAGTAAAGTAGATAATACTTTCTTTATTCATTCTGAATACTAACGCAGCAAAGCCTGCAACACCGTACGCAACAAGATAATCAAGTATTCCTTCAAACCAATGGACGTAAACAACGAATCCAGCGATCATCCAATTGATTAACCCGAAGATTACCCCTGAGAGAATCCCAGTTTTTAATCCGTGACGGTAGGTTAATACGATAATGGGAATTAATGATATTGAAATACTTCCACCTTGTGGTTGTCTAGGTAAAAATGTTGATGCCAGTTCTAAGACTGTTGCGAAAGCTAATAAAATTGCAATTTCTGTTATTTCTCTAGTAGATAAAGTTTTGCTCAAGTTTTTTGTTGCCAAAAAAATCACTCCTTTTAATATAAAAAGTTTCGTCACGTAGACGAAACTTAAAAAATTTAAGTATACATCCTACGCTGGCATTATCCAGATCAGGTAAGGTTCATTCTAGTGTCAAGAATGTCTCAGCCTAGTTCTCTAAGCTCCCCTGATTTTATCGACAATTGTAGTCTATCATATTTGTTAAATATTACAAGAAAAAAACTAATTTAAAAATACTTGGAATTCTAAGGTATGTCCATCGGTGTCTTTCGCATAAAAGTGATAAATTTTAAATTCGTCATTAAGCGTAGGTTCAGTCACGTCGCTTGCACGACTTTTAACATGCTGATACATTTTTTCAACTTCAATTTTCCGTTCATACACAAATGTAATGCATGTTGATTCGTTCATCAATTTAGGATGATGCGTACAAAACCCTATTTTTCCATGGCCCTTTAAATCGTATATCAAACACTTACCTTGGTCTTTATAAAGTTTTAACCCTAAAACATCACCATAAAATTGTTTGACTTCTTCTAAATCATACGTTTTGTAAAAATGGATCACATCGTTCATTTGCATCACCTCTCCTACATCCATTATAACAAAAATATAGAAATTGCGGTGTAATTTTACACCGCAATGCTTTATTCTATAATTTCAAATATTAAAGGGGTTTTCTCAACAGGGTCTTTAGATATTGTATACGCGTTTAGTACAGCTTTAATCTCTTCTTGAATAGATTCTTTATTGGTGTAAATATATGCCAATTCTTCATCTTTTTCAACAGCGTCTCCGGTTTTTTTATTAAGAACAATTCCAACATCGGCATCGATAACATCATCCTTAGTCGAACGTCCTGCGCCTAAACGCATGGCACTTAAGCCGATTGCTAGAGCGTCTAATGATTCAACGTAACCTTTGGTTTCACTTTTTATTGCGACAATGCCTTTTGTTTTAATATAATCGTTTAATTCTGGATATGTTCCATCTTGAGCCTCTACCAATGCTTTAAATTTGTCTGACGCTTCTAGAGTAGAAATTTTCTTTTCTACCATTTTTCTAGCTTCTTTTAAAGTTTCAGTAATGCCTGCTTGGTGAACTAAATGCGACCCGATTTGAATAGAAAGCTCGGTTAAATCTTTTGGACCATTTCCTTGAAGGGTACGAATGGCTTCTAAAACTTCTAGTTTATTCCCTACGGCGTACCCTAGTGGTTCGGACATATCAGTGATAAAGGCAACAACTTTTTTCCCAAAGTTTTTCCCAATTTTCACCATAATTCTAGCGAGTTCTCTAGCGTCTTCTAAGGTTTTCATAAAAGCCCCTTCGCCAATTTTCACATCTAAAACAATCACATCTGCACCGCTTGCAAGTTTTTTACTCATGATTGAAGCCGCTATTAAAGGAATAGAAGGAACGGTTCCTGTGACATCTCTTAACGCGTAAAGTTCTTTATCTGCAGGAGCTAAAGAACTCGTCTGTCCAGCAACGGCTAGATTAATATCATTCACTTGTTTAATGAAGGCATCATTATCTAGGGCTATATTAAAGCCTTTAATACTTTCTAATTTATCAAGAGTCCCACCAGTATGGCCTAGTCCACGTCCTGATAATTTAGCAAATTTTGCGCCGCAAGCAGCCACAAGTGGCCCTAATACTAAGGTTGTTTTGTCACCAACGCCACCAGTAGAATGCTTATCTACTTTAATGCCTTCTATACTAGAGAGATCAATAATATCCCCACTATGCAAAATAGCATCAGTAAAGTGGGTAGATTCATCATCATTCATTGAATTAAAGAAAATTGCCATCAACAAACTACTTATTTGATAATCAGGGATTTCTCCATCGGTATAGCCTTTTACAAAAAATTCAATCTCTTCTTTTGTTAAAACAAAGTTATCGCGTTTTTTTTCTATAATATCTACCATTCTCATGGGTATCACTCCTCATTTTATTGTTCATAACCATGTATTGTAACATAATTTTTATTTGTTAGCATCTTGTTTAGCAAATTCATCTATTTTTGTTTGAATGGTTTGTTTAACATAGTTTGATAGTTCTGTTGTTTTCATGTCTTTATAAAACGTTGGCTCGATGGGTTCATGAAAGTGAATGTAAACATCACGCCGTTTAAGGGGCCACTTTTTCCATAGCGTAGCAAAGTTGTAAATCGAAACAATAATAATAGGTGCTTGTGGTTTTATTGCTAGTTTAAAGGCACCAGCTTTAAAGTCTATCATTTGATTTGATTTCGAACGTTTTCCCTCGGGATAAATCATCACAGGTGCCCCGCGTTTATAATGTTTAATGCCTTTTATAATCGCTTCTATTGCGCTTCTATCAGCCATGCGTTTAATTGGGATGTTACCGATTAATCCTGCTAATCTACCAACAATAGGCCAGTGAAAAATCGACTGTTTTGCAATATAGATTAAGGGTTGCGTTTTTACAAAAGGCTTGGTCGCAATAATATCAATATTGGTTTGATGGTTTCCAACCATAATAAACGCTCTATCTTCTGGAATATTTTGCAAGCCACTCGCATGAAAATTTAAGCGCAATAACCTAGTTAAAAAGCGCATAAAACTCATAATAACTTTATGATTCCGCATATTTAGAGATTGATCGCCACGTTGCAACCGACCATAGGTAAATAAAAATAATGCAAGCAAGGCGGCTGTGCTAATGATGGCTAAAACAAAAGCTAAAAGCCAATATAACACATTGATTAATGCGAAAGATAGGCTAGAAAATAAAAAGGCATATAGTATCGAAAAAAGGACTACAAAAATACTAAAGAGTAATGTGATCATGATTTTTAGCTTCCTTTCTTAAATACGTTTCAAACGTTAAAGGACCGTCTTCTTTGGTTTCAATTAAGATATAATTTTCCTTATTATAGTCTGGAAAATAGGTGTCTCCGTCATAAACTTGGTTTATTTTTGTTATATATAAAACATCTGCGTAGGGCAATGTTTGTTCATAAACACTTTTCCCGCCGATGACAAAGTGTTTTTCATTAGGATCAAGGGTATGCAAGTATGATGTTAAATCATGAATAACGTCTACTCCTGCGCGCGGTTTTTTTTGAGTCGTTAGGACAACGTTTTTACGGTTTGGGAGTGGTTTGCCGAGCGTATCAATGATAGAGTCATATGTTTTTCTCCCCATGATTACCGTATGATTTAATGTTTTCCGTTTGAAAAACTTTAAATCTTCTGGATAATACCATGGTAAAGCGTTATTTTTTCCGATTACTCCATTTTGATCCATCGCCACTATTATCGCTATCATTAAACACTCACTTCCCCTTTTATGTGTGGGTGATGCTTATAATTATCGAGTGTAAAATCTTCATATGTCATATCAAAAATACTTTTTGTTTCTGGATTAATTCGGATTATTGGTAGGGGATAAGGCTCTCTTTTTAGCTGTAATTTAACTTGTTCTATGTGGTTGTTATAAATGTGGGCATCTCCTATAGTATGGACAAACTCTCCCAGTTCTAAATTCATATGATGCGCGATCATTTGCGTAAGTAATGCATACGATGCGATATTGAAAGGGACACCTAAGAAAGCATCAGCACTTCTTTGGTATAGTTGCGAAGATAACCTGCCATTGTTTACATAAAACTGAATCATCATATGACAGGGTGGCAATGCCATCTCATCGATTAACGGTGCATTCCAACTATTCATGATGATTCGTCTTGAATTAGGATGATGTTCTATTAAATCTAAGACGTTTTGCAGTTGATCAACATTGTTGTCTTTTCCTTCAAATGCCCGCCATTGTTTGCCGTATACAGGCCCTAAATCGCCCCACTTTTTTGCGAAGTCATCGTCTTTATTTATTTTATCGATAAATTCTTTCATGGTTTCGCCTTGATATTCAGAAGACTTTTTATAAGTTTGAAAGGGCCACTCGTTCCATATTCTAACTCCATTTTGGGTTAAATATTGGATGTTGGTATCGCCTTTGATAAACCATAGTAATTCATGAATTACACTTTTTGTATGAACTTTTTTTGTTGTGATTAAAGGAAACCCTTTTTTAAGATCAAAACGCATTTGGTAGCCAAATGTAGATAGCGTTCCTGTCGAGGTTCTATCACTTTTTGGTTTTCCATTTTTAAGTATATGTTGTAAAAACTGTTGATATTGTTCCATCTTTATCACCTCGTAAAACATTATATCATACGCGCAACAAAAAAGCGTCTATTGATGTAGACTGACCTTCAAATATTAAACATACAGACTTCCAATATTTGAAGACACAGTTTCAAGCTAGACGCTTTTTAGATAGGGGGTTAATACATTAAGTGTTAATAAAGGTAATTTTTTCTGCGATGATTTCAGGATACGATAATGATTTTTCTTCGTCAATTTGATAATATTTTTGTGCGAGTCTCGCTCTAACGCCTATCGTTGAGCCTTTTTTACAGTATTGGACCGTGTTTTCTGCAATGCCACTCCATAATGTACATTTGATAAAATCAGTTTCATAGGTCCCACTTTCAGCATTTTTAAAGCTTCTTTGCAAAGCGAGTGTGATGGTGGTAACTTTTTTTCCACTTTCGGTTTCCCTTAACTCTGGATCATAAACAATTCTTCCGACTAAAATCACTTGATTTACCATAATATCTCCTCCTTTGCTGTTAGTATAATCAATGTCGCTTTTACTTCATAATGCACTAACTAAAGCGTTTAGGTGGATTAATTTTTCTCTATATAAAAAAAGCGATGATTGCCATAAAAAAAGACCCTATTGGGTCAATTTTTAGAAAAATTTATAAAATGGAATGTGTAAAGTAAAGATTAATATTCATATAATACTTCATTATGTTTGATATCATTTAACAAATCACGAATAACCGCAACATCCTTTTGAAACCGTCTAAGTTGAAGTTTATTGAGTGGTCTTAAAAATTTTAATGCAAATGTATCGGTATGGTCATTAAACGAAATATACATTTTTGATTCTTTAATTGAGAAATTAATGGTATCACGATGCAATCGATTTAAAGCGTTCATATGTTCTATGAATGTCTGTGTAAAAAGTTTTTCAACTACTGGATGCTTAATAGAAAAAACTCGATATTCACCATTAAGTTTTCTTGTAAACTTTTCAGAATAGTAATACTGTTTGGTTGCTATAGGTTTATTTTTATCTTGAAGCGCCAATAAAGCAATGTTTAACGGCGTGTTAAATTCAAATATAAAGAGTCTTCCACTAAAAAAAGGCAATGAATCAGTTTTTTTAGTGTAAAGCATTAAATCGCTTGATAAAAAAGGAATATTGTCAACAGCGCCAGTGATTAATGCTTCTGAATAGTATTTTTCTGAAGGATTAAAAAAGTCAGATCCATAGACTTGAATTTTTGAAAGTCCTACGTGAGGGTAATAGTCTCCCCCTTTCATCCATTCAGACAAGTGGTTTGAGATAAACGTTTCTTTAAACGTTTCTTTTAAATGTGAAAAATTGGATACACCAAAAAACACCAAAAGTAGTCCAATCACAAGGCCAATCCCACTAAATAATACATGGGAAGTTTGTGAATAGATTATCCCTGTTGTAATGACTATAATGCTCCCAATAATAACCGTAATTTCTGCAGTGATTTTTTGTCTGTAAAGCTTTTTAACCTCTTTATTCATAGCGTTCTCCTTTCAATCACGGTAAAATAATTCTCTAAGTAAGGTGGAGAATGTGGGACTTGAATAAGTTCCATAAACAACTTCTCTAGCTAAGAGTGGATCATCGGTGATGATTCCATCAACCCCAAGGTATCGTAATTCTCTTAAGGTTTCTTCATCATTCACAGTCCACACATAAAAGTTTTTACCTGAGGAGCGAATGGCATCAACGTATTGTGGGTTTTGAAGTGCTATAAACCGGTTAAAACCATAATTATCTACATAATCTAATCTGATGATATTATTGATTGACCCAATAGCGCTATACACTAAAAATAAGGTTTCAATATCTTCATTTAATGCTTTAATTTGGCGAAGTTGTGATGAGATAAACGTGTAGATGACCACGTCATCAACCATGTCTAATTCTTCAACAATTTGAACGACTTGTTCAACCATATCATCTGAATAGTTTTTCAAATCAATATGGGCTTTCGCTTGGCCATCTATAGCAAGCAAAGCTTCTTCTAAGGTTGGCACTTGTTCGCCTTTGAATGATTCTGAGAACCAACTGCCAGCATCAAGCGTTTTTAATGTTTCTAAGGTTAATTGATCGACACGTCTACTCGTTTCATCGTTTGTGGTTCTTCCAGTTGTTTCATCGTGCATTAATATAGGAACGTTATCGCGCGTTAAAAGCACATCAAATTCTACAGCATCAGCATTTTCTTCAATCGCTAATTCAATCGCAGAAATAGTATTTTCTGGGGCTCTTAAAGAGGATCCGCGATGTGCAATTATGTCAGGTTGATTGAATAAATCAATCCCTCCACGTCTTTGAATGGTCGCATAGACTGTTGTGCCATTAAACAGTAACGCCAAGACGATAATTCCCGCTACAATTGGTTTAATATGCTTAAGTTTAAATATATCAAAAGAATCACTACTAAACGATTCAATTGGAATTTTTTCTTTTTGTGGGGTTTTATAATGATACCATTGGCTCATCCATGCATAATTTACCGGTAATATCATAAAACTAGCAATAAAAGCAATCATGATGTATATCGAATAAATAACGGTTAAAAGTGCCCCTAAAACCACTGCTTGGCCTCTAGTTACAAAGATAAAGCCTGCAACAATGGCAACGATGAATGTATAAAAAGCATAAAATAGGATATTTAACAGGATGTTTAATACGATAAAATCGCTAATAATGGCAAAGCGATTATGTTTTAATAACATTCGCATTCTCTTATATGATTGTTTGAACGATTTATCTTCAATGGTAATAACATTCATTGAAAATATATTTTCGACAAATAAAATGAACAAGATAAACGCTAATGTAAACCCAGTAACAATGAATACTGTTTCAGAAAATAAATTATCAAGTATAAAAGGAGGAATCGATAAGGTCGTTGCAATGCCTGAGACTTGAACGATATTTACCACAATAAAAAATATCCAAGCAAATAAAATGAAGAAAATATGGTGTTTTTTAATTTTATTTGGGATTTTACGTATAGAAATATTAATGAGATTTTTAAATGGAAGATGCGCATCATTTTTGGAATAATGAAAAAGAACGCTTAATACAATCATCTCAAATGCAACATAAACCCCTAGGATAAGCATCATAATTAGAAAAATAATGAGTGTACTTGGCGCGGTTATGTACCCGTAAATTAAACTATTGGTTATGTATTGATACCCGCTTAACCTAATCGAAAATAAAAACAGACTACTCATCAAAGGAAAGAAAATTAAAATACCAAGTAAACGATAAAATATTTCAAACATAATCAGCGTTTTAATGTTCGTTTTAATTAGATTGAACGTTTCTATCAGTCGTGTCTTCATACAATCATCCTTTGAGTAATGTTACAAATAGTATAACATATTTATAAAACGAAAAAAAAATAGTGCCTATTTAAAGGCACTATTATTATGGATTGTAAGTGGTTATTTTGTGGCTGTTTTTACAAACCAGATATGTTTGCAATATGCGCCAACGATGTCTTCAAGCATTGCGACTGTTGAGAAATCGCCTTCTTTATCTGCAACATTTCTAGCTTCTGTAGCTAACCCTTGTAAGTACTCAAGGCTTTCTAATAGAAGTTCATAAACTTCAGGAGTTTGATAATCTTTGTTTTCGAGTTCTTTCACTTTACTCATCTCAAGATATTCTTTTAATGAAGCTGGTGGGAATTCCCCTAACATTTTTACGCGTTCTGCTACTTCGTCATATTGTTCGTTTAACATATCGTAAAGATCTTCAACGAATTCATGTACAGGTTTAAATCTTTCACCAACTACATTCCAGTGAAGATTATGATACTTAACAAATGATACTGAAAGATCTGCAACTAATTGATTCAATAAATCTACTTTTTTACTCATTTAATATTGCCTCCTATTTAATATATTATTGATGATTACAGTATCTATTATATTGTAACCATTACAATTTTGCAAGTGTTCCACTTATATTTTTAAAAATAAATGGAAGTTATTTTGGGGTGATTATATAACGAGAGATTTGTGAAGCTTGAAATCTATCTCTTTGTTTTTGAACGTCTTTGAGGGATAAATTTGAAGCCAGTTCTAAGACGTCAAAAAACTGGACACCGTATTGTATGTACTCACTTACATGATACGCTAAGGACTCTAGTTGGTCAAGCCCATGGATAAAATTACCAAGCATTTGCCGTTTTAATCGCATAAAATCTTCTTCGTTTATCTCACGGTATTTTAAGTTGATAAGAATATCATATAATGCTTCGTCCGTTTCTTTTGGGGTATCCGTTTCAGTCCCAATTAAACTGTAAGCATAGGCCGATTCAAACGCAACTTCTAAGCCAAAGGTATCGTTGATTAACGCTTTATCGAGTAACGCTTTATAGGTATTTGAACTTTTGCCTAAAGTGAGATCTAAAAAGATAGATAAGGCTAATGACTGTTTAATATGATCTAATGCATTTTTTGTGGTTGGATCAAACTTTATTCCGTATAATATGGAAGACATTTTAACATCAAATTTTCCTTCATCAAAATCTTTCAAGGCCTTTAATGGTTCATTTAAATTAGGCACATCAGGTTTTTTTAAGGTTTTTTCAGGGAATTTAATGATGGCATTTAAGGATTCAAATAATTCATGAGGATCATGGGCACTGACAATAACTAAGTTACACACTTCAGGTTGGTAATACGCTTCGTGCATAGATCGTAAGTCATCAAGTGCAATGGCTTGAATACTTTCCTTAGTCCCCAAAATATCATCTTTTATAGGGTGGGTGTGATATAAGTTATTAATTAGGTTATGGTATTGTTGGTAAGCGGGATCATCTTGATACATATTGAGTTCTTCAATGATGATGTTTTTTTCTTTTTCAACTCCTTTTTCACTAAAAGAAGGGTGGAAAAACATCGTCAGAAGTCTGTTGGTATTTTCAATTAAATGGTTTGTTGCACTAAAAATATACGTTGTTTGATGATGCTCAGTGAAGGCGTTAATTGAGGCTTCTTTTAACGCAAAATATTTAGAGACATCAACCCCATCTTTTTCAAAAACTTTATGTTCTAAAAAATGGGCGACGCCTTTAGGAACAGTCACTTTTTGGTTCGATGCATCTTTGAAAGATTGATGAATCGCCCCTATAGGAGCTGAGAGACTTACATAGCTTTTTGAGAATCCGCGTTTTTGAATATGATATAGGTTTAATCTGTTTTTTAACTTGCCAAAATAGATGGTTTCTTTATATTGTGGATAATCAATTTTTTGCATCATGGTCACTCCCTAAGACGTAGGTAAATATCGGAATGCATTTTTTAGCAACCCTTATAACATCTTCACGCCTAATATTATTAATAGCCTCTAAGGCCTCTTTTTCTCCATATGGCACATCGAATAAAATATGTCTTAACCCTTTAACACTCAAGTTACGAATGTTATCGAAACTCTTTTTAATCGAAGATATTCTTTGCTGTTTAGCTAAATCAAATGCTTCTTTACTAAATTGATTGTCTTGGATTTCTTTAAGGGTTTCTAAGATGAGGGCCTTACCTTTATCGATATTTTTACTATCCATACCCGATACGACCGTTATTAATGACGAAAAAGGTGCATAAGAACTATGAACATAATAGGCTAAGGAATTTTGTTCTCTAACCTTATCGAACAATAAAGAATCACTGCCTTCTCCAAATAAAGTATTCATGACATTTAAAGCGTAATAATCAGCGTCGTTGTAATAGACGTTGCTTTGTAATCCAATAAATAAGCGGTCTTGTGAAAGTTCCATAGTTTCTTTAACATCATCTGTTTTTTTAAAATCGTGTTTAATGAATAAATCTTTTGGTACCCTTTTGTCTGAAAATGTCAATGTCTCAATATATGGAATAACATCTGAGGCCGCAACATCGCCAGTAACACTAAAAATCATGGCATTGTCATGAATCATTGAGTGGTATGCGGCTTCAATATCACTTAAAGTAACATCATCTATAGCTTCTTCTATTCCTAAGGCGTTTATATTATAGGGATGATCTTTATATAAATGTTCAAAATACCGTTTCGCTGCGTACCGAGTTTTATTAGAATACTCTGCTTTAAAATAGGCTTTTAAAAATTGTTTTTCTTCTCGTAAGATTTTGGCATCAAACTGGGGATTAAATAGTAAAGTTTTTAAAAAGGAAAATACGTCATCTAATAACCCGTTATTGACTAAACTTGGATTTGGAAAGCTTAACGAAACTTGATTGACATGTTTTTTTCCTAATTTCATCGATTGAGCATGTAAGTGTGTATCATACAGTGATTCTAAATGTCTAGATAGTGCTTGTCTCGTTTCAAATTTAGTATTTTTTGCTATTAACATCATTAACATTAAATGCCGTGCAGTTACTGTTTTTGCGTCTAATGCATCAAAAAACCGTAAAACAATATTCATGGTTTTAAATTGTTTTGTTTGTATGATATGCACTGGGGTGTTTGATACATTGTACGTTTTTATTTGCATTTTAATCCACTCCTAAATTATGTTTAAAAAAAGTGCCGAAGCACTTTTTTTGATTATTCAGCCAAAGATAATGCAATTTCCATCATTTTTGTAAAGGCATTTTGACGTTCATCTGCACTGGTTGCTTCCTTTGTGACAAGGGAGTCTGATACGGTTAAAATACAAGCTGCTTCTTTCCCTGTAACTTTTGCGTTATGAAATAATGCGAAAGATTCCATTTCAACCGCAATCGCATTATGAGTTTTATAAATCGTTTTATAGTCGTCAAAGTTTTCACGATAAAAGACATCTGAACTATGAATAACGCCTTTACGGATTGGAATATTTAATGCATCAGCATGCGATTCAATTAAATTATTTAAGCGGTCACTAGGGTAGGTATAATCATCATTATAGTCCCCTGATTGTACCTTTGCATAAGACGATTCACTGTAAGCACTGGTTGCGAGTAATACATCATAAAGATCAATTTCGTCGGTGTAAGCCCCGCATGAACCGATACGTACAATAGTGTCTACCTCAAAAAATTTATAAAGTTCATATGAGTAAATACCAATACTTGGCATCCCCATACCGCTTCCCATTACGCTAATTTCTTTTCCGTTATAGGTTCCGGTGTAACCAAACATATTTCTTACGGTATTAAATTGCTTAACGTTTTCTAAGTAGTTATCGGCAATATATTTAGCACGTAATGGATCTCCGGGCATGAGAACTGTTTTTGCAATATCATTTTTTTCTGCATTAATGTGTGGTGTAGCCATAAAAAATCCCTCCTTAATAATTTTCTTTTGAAGATTTGCCTTGCATTATTGCGACGCCGCTTGAGGCGCCTATTCTAGTAGCGCCAGCTTCTACCATCGCGTTTAAATCAGCTAGGTTTTTAACGCCACCACTCGCTTTCACTTCTTTATCTTTAGCAATAGCCTTCATAAGTTTTACATCTTGAATGGTTGCCCCTGCTGTTCCAAAGCCAGTTGAAGTTTTGATGAAATCAGCGCCTGCATCAATGGCAGCTTGTGAGGCTTTGTTAATTTCATCTTCTTCCAAATAACACGTCTCTAATATAACTTTCAATGTGTGGGTTTGCGCGACTTCTCGAATGGCTTGAACTTCTTTTTTAATTAAATCAAACCGTCCGTCTTTGGCCCAGCCAATATTAATAACCATATCAATTTCATGGGCGCCTTTTTTTAGCGCATCAGTGGTTTCATAAACTTTCGTTTCTGTGGTATTTGCGCCTAAAGGAAAGCCAATAACAGTGCAGACTAAGACGTCTGTTTCTTTTAAACTCTCAACGGCATATTCTACCCAAGAAGGGTTTAAACAGACACTTTTAAAGTCATGGGTAATGGCTTCTTCTAAAATGGTATCGATGGTATCTTTGGTACCAAATGCTTTGAGATAGGTGTGATCAATAAGTTTATTGATTTCCATCTTTAAGCCTCCTATAAATTTTAATATATAATTGTAATAATGGGCCCATCATAATAACGGTAATAGGGGTCCCAAAATATAATTCTCCGATGGTTTGTTTAAATAAAAAGGTTAATGAAACGCCTAAAAGCACTGGCGTTAGTTCCATAAAAAATCGAATCACTGCAATATTACGGGTTTTAAAGAGTTTCATAAGCACCAACATAAGTTCATCATAAATTCCCGCAGGATATCTTGAGATAATTAGCATAGTTCCGCCTAAAGGAATAATGAGTAGTCCAAGCATAAAAACGAATATTTGTATGCCTCCATTTGGGGCAAAATCAACAAATACGATTTCATTAAATATATCAATAAAGATGCCGACAATTATAAAAGGGACAACAAGAAAGAGATATCTAAAATCTTTACGGTAAAAAATAATAAAGCTTGTGATTAACGCTGACACTAATAATAATGCAAGCCCAAACGTAAGTGGAGTCACCGTATATAAGGCAGTATGCAAGACGTCCCAACTGGTGACCCCTAAATCACTTTTTAAAAGCATCACAACCCCAAATGCAGTGAACAAAGCGCCCAAGACATAAACTAAAGCATCTTTAAATTTGAATGTTAAATCTTTCATGTCTAAATCATTCATATACAAAACGTCCCATCCAGTTCATTTGAAGTGATAATAAAGGGGCTAAAAGAATCGCAAGAAAGACACTTCCATAATTGACCGCCCCAAAGCCAATCCCACCAATAAATCCAAATATCAGTGCTAATGTAATGGCTAAGGTTTCAACGGCTAGCCTAGAAAAAAAGATATTCTCTGTGTTGAACACATCCATAATCATGATCATAAGTTCATCAAACACACCAGCTGGAAAGTCTGATTGGATAATCATCGTAAGGCCCAACGTTATGAAAAAAGTCCCGACGACAAATATTATAAGTTTATAGCCCATTATTAAATTGTCTATTGCGATATTGGAAAATACAACCAAATCCCAAAAATCAAGAAATGATGCGATTCCCAAGATTGGAACCAACATGAACACATAGCGCCATTTACGTCTGTAAACCATGACAATTGCCATGACTGAAGCGTTAACGATGGCACTAGACATGCCTAAAGTTATATTTAATAACGCTGATAGATTGTATGAAGTGGTATCCCAAGGCCCTGCGCCTAAATTAGTTGAAAGTACCATCACAATCCCAAAAGGTAAGGTGATAAAGCCTAAAATATATTGAATAATTCTTACCGCAAAATGATCAAATGGTGCTTGTCTTATTTGTTTAATCATGATAGATACATAAACAATACATTATTTAAGCTTCTTCTTTTAAAACGCGTTCGCAACGTTCGCATAAATCATCGTCGTTTAGAGACGTCACTTGCCAGCAACGTGCACAAGTTTCACCCGATGCTTTTTCAACATCAATATCTAACCGTTCAAATGCATATTGTCCACTTCCCGTTTTGATTACGGTTTGTGAAACAATAAATAATCTAGGGAGATCATTAATTGACTGAAGCAGGGTTTTGGTATTATCATCTTTTGGATAAAGCGTTACTTTCGCGGTTAAGCTTTTTCCGATTATTTTTTGATTTCTAGCGTCTTCTAATGCTTTTAAGACGTTGTCACGTAATTTCATAAAATCATCATATTTCGTTTTTAGGGCATCATCTGGGGCATACTTACGTTTAGGCATGTTTTCTAAATATACACTGTCAAACGTTTTATTGTGTCCCGCTAATGATTGATAAGCTTCTTCAGTTGTATGCGGAATAATTGGCGTTAAGAGTTGTAAAAGAGACATTAAAATATCATAAACAACGGTTTGAACACTTCTACGTAAAAAATCGTCCTCAGTTTCAATGTAAACGATATCTTTAATATAATCAAGATAAAAAGCGCTTAATTCTTTCGTGACATAATTATTGACAATGCGGATAACATCATCAAACGCGTAGCGGTCATAAGCCTTGTTAACTGCCTCAACAATTTCATCACGTTTGAGTAACATAAAGCGGTTTGTTTCATTCATCTCGTCAAATGCTACTTGATGTTCTTGATGAGAATAATCCCCAATCGTTCCTAACATAAAACGCGTGGTATTACGGATTTTACGGTACGATTCACTCACTTGTTTAATCATTTTATCGCTGATGCGTACGTCGGCCGAATAATCTACTGATGCGACCCATAATCTTAAAATATCTGCCCCAAATTGGTTCATGACTTTTAATGGATCAACAACATTTCCCATAGATTTACTCATTTTACGGCCGTGACCATCTAATACAAATCCATGGGTTAAAACAGCTTTATAAGGACTTGTTCCGCGGTAGGCAACGCCGGTTGAAAGACTTGAATTAAACCATCCACGATATTGATCTGAACCTTCTAAATATAAATCTGCTGGATAAGACAGTCCAAAATCAGTCATGCCGCCTTTGTGAGAAGTTCCTGAATCGAACCAAACATCTAAAATATCAGATTCTTTAGTAAAAATACCGTTTGGAGATTTTTCACTCGAAAAGCCTTCAGGCAATAACGCTTTAGCGTCCCATTCAAACCAAATATTTGAACCGTGTGTTTTAAATAAACTTGCAACGTGTCTAATAATATCCGCGTCTAAAATAGCCTCACCATTTTCATGATAAAAAACCGGAATCGGAACCCCCCAGGCTCTTTGACGAGATATACACCATGAATCGCGATCTTTGATCATGTTTTCCATCCGGGTTTCTCCCCATGAAGGAATCCATTGTACTTTTTTAACTTCGTTTAACATCGCTTCTTTTAGCGTTTCAATGCTTGCAAACCATTGGTCTGTTGCCCGAAAAATAACAGGTTGCTTAGTGCGCCAATCATGTGGGTAACTATGTTTAATCCATTCTAGTTTCACTAAGCTTCCAACTTCTTCTAAGTCTTTCACAACTTCTTTAGAGCATTTTTCAATGAACATGCCTTCATACTTCCCTGATTCAGCGGTCATATGTCCTTTGGTATCAACAGGACATAATACATCTAATTGATTGGCTTTTCCAATAATAAAGTCATCTTCACCATGACCTGGTGCGGTATGAACTAACCCTGTTCCACTTTCGATTGTAACGTGGTGGCCTTCTACAATTGGACTTTCACGGTCATATAAAGGATGTTGGTAAGTTAATCCTAAAAGGTCTGAGCCTTTAATATGGCGTATGATTTCAACGTCTTCAAATCCTAACGCTTCTTTAAGTGATTCCAAAAGCGCGGTAGCTAAAACATAGACTTCGTTATTGGTGCGAATGAATACATAATCAATATTGCTGCTTACCGCAGTGGCTAAGTTTGCAGGAACCGTCCACGGTGTCGTCGTCCAAATTAAAAATTTAAAGCCTTCTTCAAATTTTCCGTGATTGACACTGTTAAAAGTAAAATAAATAGATGGCGATTTCTTATCGGCATACTCAATTTCAGCTTCGGCTAATGCAGTTTCACTTGATGGTGACCAAAAAACTGGCTTAAGTCCTTTAAAAATAAGGTTTTTATCTACCATTTCTGCGAATACTTCTAATTGTGATCCTTCATATTTTCCATCTAACGTCAAATAAGGATTTTCCCATTCCCCTAAAATCCCTAACCGTTTAAATTGCGTGCGTTGATTATCAATTTGTTTATGGGCATACGCTTTACATTGGGTTCGAAATTCTGAGACTGTCATACTTTTGCGGTCTACTTTTTCGTTTTTAACCAACGCACTTTCGATTGGTAACCCGTGGGTGTCCCATCCTGGGACGTAACGGGTATGAAAGCCGCGCATTGATTTGTCTCTAACAATCATATCTTTTAACACTTTGTTTAAAGCATGTCCGATATGAATGTCTCCGTTGGCATAAGGGGGGCCATCCGGTAAGACAAAGGGGAGGTTGTTTTCGTTTTGTTTTAATCGTTTTGTGTAAATGCCTTCCTCTTGCCAAAACGTTTGATGATTGGGTTCATTTTTCCCAAGGTTTCCCCGCATTGGAAACGCTGTTTTGGGCATGTGTAACGTATCTTTATAATCTTTCAATGGTAACAACTCCTTTTAGAATAATAAAAAAGCCTGAAATACAAGGACGAATATTATCCGCGGTACCACCTTGATTCCAGAACTGGCTCTTAAGCTCTTTAACGCAGAGTTACGGAATGGATTTCATTCATCTCAACGGTGATATTTTTTGGGTGTTTTCCAAGTTTTCAGCCCCACTTGGTCTCTTTAAAAACACAAAATCAAAAAACGGGTCCGTCTCTAAGATTTTTATAATGATTTGCTTATTTTACTCAATATATTATATATAACTTCTTATTAAATTGCAAGTATTAAAGCGTTTGTATAAAGCTATTCATAAACAATAAGAAAAACCTAAGTAACATTATGCCGACAATGGGCGTGAAATCCATCCCACCGAAGACTAAAACCCCTCTAAATACACGCATGTAAGGGTCAACAATTTGATATAAGGTGGCATAAAATTTCGATTGTCTAATTTCTGGGACCCAGCTTAATAAAACATAGGCAATAATCATATAGAAATATATATTTAATAAGGTGTAAACAATTTGGAAAAACATGATGAGAATAGGGTTCATAAAATTTACTCCTTGTATTTGTTAATAAACTTTCTTAGCGACTTATCTTTTAAGTCGGCTTTTGTGGCGAACGCCATTATTTTATCACGAATGACTTCAACATTGCCATCAAGTGCATATATAACGCCACTTAAAAAAACGATGAAGCGATTACTCTCGATTAAATCAAACTCTTCAAAGTTTAAAATAAGGGGTTTTCCAAGCATTAATTTGTCCGCTAGTTCAAACACATCAACATCTTCATCAACCTTAATGAATTCGGTGCGGTCATACGCTTTTTTTTGCGGTTTCTTTTTCATTGAAGGCGCCTCCATCCAATAAAATTCTTCCTAATCTTAAATGTGTGCTTCCCATCTTTAAGGCGATAGGATAATCATTACTCATCCCCATTGAGAGTGAATCTACATTAGGATATGTTTTTTTCAAGGTATCTTTTAATGTTTTTAGGGCTTGAAATTGCTCCGTGATAACTGCTTCATCTTCGGTTAACTCTGCCATTCCCATTAGCCCAATAACTTGAATATTATCATACCCTTGCACATTTTGTAAAAAAGATTTTACTTGTTCCATAGGGACGCCATATTTTTGAGGTTCGTTTGATATGTTTACTTGTACAAAACATTTAAGCGGTGTAGCTCTTCGCTTATCAATCTCTTTTGCGAGTTTTAAGCGATCCAAACTATGCAAACAATCGATCTGATTGATAATTTTTTTAACTTTTTTTGTCTGTAGCGTCCCTAAAAAGTGGATAGCTACATCAAACGTTTGAAGCACTGGAAGTTTGGCTTCTAGTGCTTCAACCCGGGATTCTCCAAAATCATGGATCCCCGCTTCTATAAATGGAGAGAACTCGTTTTCTTTTAAATATTTTGAAGCCATGATGAGCTGAACATCAGGATAAGAAGTCTTGATTTCATTAACGAGTGCTTTATTGGGCATCATTTAAACCGACTTTTTAACCAGGATGGGATGGTTGACTTTTTGGTTTCATCGTCTTGAGGTTCTTCTACTTCCTGGGGTTTTTTAGATTTAGGTTTTTTAGATTTTTTATCTTTTTTCTTTTCAGATTCATCAAATTCTTTGGGACTGATCTCAGCTTTTTCTTTTTCTTGATCGTTTGACGTATAGGCTCCTTCGCCTAAGCGATCAATTTCTAATGAGTTGTTTTCATCAAAGCCTGTAGCGATAACCGTCACAATCACTTCATCTTCTAAGTCTTCGTTAATGGTGGCACCGTGAATGATATTAATTTCCGTACTCGATGCAGCTTGAATTGATTCTATGGCTTCTGTCACTTCCCAAAGCGCGATTTCAGTTCCGCTTGTTATATTCACGATGGCATCAGTTGCACCGTCTATATTGGCATCGAGTAACGGTGAATCAATCGCTTTTTTAGCCGCTTCTTCAGCCCGCTCTTCCCCAGTTGAAAGGCCAATCCCCATTAGGGCTGTCCCTTTATCTTTCATGACAGTTTTAACATCTGCAAAATCCACATTAATCAATCCAGGAACCGTGATTATCTCAGCGATCCCTTGGACCCCTTGGCGCAATACATTATCCGCTTCACGAAACGCCTCTAACATTGATGTATTACGGTCTACAACATATAGTAATCGATCATTTGGAATAATAATCATGGTATCGACGTAAGGTTTTAAAGCGTCCAATCCTTCAAGCGCAGTTGCGACCCGTCTACGCCCTTCAAATTTAAATGGTTTGGTAACAATACCAATGGTTAAACATCCCACTTCACGTGCAATTTTAGCAATGACTGGAACGGCGCCCGTACCAGTTCCTCCGCCCATTCCAGCGGTTATAAATACCATATCGGTCTCCGATAAAAGTTCGCGTATTTCATCTTCGCTTTCTAAGGCAGCACGACGTCCAATCTCGGGATCTGCGCCCGCGCCTAATCCACGCGTTAACATTTTTCCAATTTGTAATCTTATATCCGCTTTAGAGAGACGTAAAACTTGGGCATCTGTATTAATTGCCACAAACTCTACGCCTTTAACTTCATTTTCAATCATGCGGTTAATGGCGTTGCCACCACCACCGCCAACACCTATGACTTTAATTGAGGGTTTTTGATGAAACTGATCGTTGGGTTCAAACATAATATGACCTCCAATAAATCTTTAAGCTTATTATAACGTATTCACTACAATATTAAAACATATTCCTTATCATTGTGATGGGTTTTATTGATAATTTTCATAAAAAGTTTGTCTATAATCTTCAAGTCTATCCTCTTTGATTGCTTCTTTGATTTCATGCATTAAGTTTTTTAGAAAATATAAGTTATGATAACTTACTAATCGTTGGCCTAATGTTTCACTGGCTTTAAACAAGTGGCGAATGTAACTTTTAGTATAAGTTTTGCAAACTTTACAGTTACATGATTCGTCTAAAGACTCCATCGATTGGTCATATCGTTTCGCTTTGATGGCAATGCGGCCCTTTTTAGTATAAGCACTTCCGTGTCTTGCCAAACGAGTTGGATTAACACAATCAAACATATCGACCCCACGATAGGTGGCTTCAATTAAATCTTCAGGCGTCCCTACGCCCATTAAATACCGTGGTTTATCGCTAGGGAGTTCTGGGGTTATAAAATCTAAGACACGGTACATCTCTTCTTTAGATTCGCCAACCGATAACCCGCCAATCGCATAACCACCAAAGCCAATCGCTTTAAGATCATTTAAAGAGCGGCGTCTTAAATCTTCAAACGGCCCCCCTTGTACAATCCCAAATAAGGTTTGGTCTTTTTTAACGTGGGCATCTTTTCCTCTTTTGGCCCATCTACTCGTCCGCTCAACGCTTGCTTTCATATAGTCATAATCCGCATCAAACGGGGGACATTCGTCAAAGCTCATGATAATATCAGCGCCCAATTTTTGTTGGATTTCAATGCTTTTCTCAGGAGACAAAAATAATTTTTCACCGCTTTTGTGATGCGAAAAATAAACCCCTTCTTCTTGAATAGTACGGTTATTGGCAAGGGAAAAAACTTGATACCCACCACTATCTGTAAGCAAACCTTTGTTCCAATTCATAAACGGTTTGATCCCACCATGCATCGCTACAATATCTTCACCTGGTTGTAGCCAAAGATGATAGGTGTTTCCTAAAATAATTCCATCCGAGACTTCGTTTATTTCATCGACGTCTAATGTTTTAACGGTGGCTTGCGTTCCTACGGGCATAAAAATGGGCGTTTCAAAGACCCCACTTTTGGTATGGATAACGCCTGAACGCGCGTTATTTTTTTTACAAACATATTTTGTTTCAAACGTGAGTTTCATGTAGGTTATTCTCCTTTTTTAAACGTTCTAAACGCATTAGACACCATTAAATTTATTCGGTTTACTTGGTTGATTTCTGAGGCTGATGTATCATAGTCAATGGCCACAATATTTGACTTTGGATATAAATGTTTAAGCTTTTTAAACATTCCTTTCCCCGCAATGTGATTGGGTAAACATCCAAATGGTTGCGTGCATACAATGTTAGGGGCATCATGGTTAATAAGATCAATCATTTCAGCCGTTAGTAACCAGCCTTCTCCCGTGTGAGTCCCTACATCGATCACATCATCAACAAATGATTTGAGTTTTTTAAAGGATACGGGCGCCATAAATCCATAATTGCTTATCATTTTGCGCACTTTTTCACGGCGAAATTCGACATACCAAACAAGTGTTTTTAAAATGAAACGCTCTTTTTTTGGACCGCCATAGCGTTTAATATCATGCGCTCTAGAGTCAAAACTATATAAAAAGAAATCATAAAGCGGAGGTATAATGACTTCGACGCCTTCTTTTTCTAACGTTTCTTCTAAGCCATTGTTGCCTAAGGGAGAAAATTTAACATAAATCTCTCCTACAATGCCAACTTTAGGTTTTTTATGAGGGCTTAAATCAAGTGCTTTAAACCGTTCTAATATCGAAATAACTTTCTTTTTAGAGTGTTTCCAAGAAAAGCGCCTATTATGGTTGAAATAGGTTTTTAACTCCGAATCTATTTCCGCTTTCAAGGCATTTACTGCCCCTTTTTCTAGCTCGTAAGGACGGGTTTGATGGACTAATCCCATCATTAAATCCCCAAAAATTATGGCTTCATGCAGTTTGTGAAGTAACCTAGTACTAAGTTTAAATCCTGGATTTTTTTCATAGCCATTGGCGTTTAATGAAATAACCGGCACATGGTCTAACTTAGCTTTTTTTAAGGCTTTTCTTAATAAAGCAATATAGTTTGAAGCGCGACAACCACCGCCTGTTTGGGTAATGATTAAGGCCACTTTTTCATCGTTTAATTCTTTTTTCTTAACCGCATCGATAAACTGACCAATCACCAACATTGCAGGGATGCATACATCGTTGTGTGAATATTTCATCCCTTCATGAATTAAACTGTATTCTGTTTTTCTAAGTAATTCTGTTTTATAGCCTTCTGTATTTAAAGCGTCCACCAGATATTCAAAATGAAACGGCGCCATTTGGGGAATCAAAATTGTATATTCTTTGCGCATGGCTTCAGTAAATATTATGCGGCCATTATTATCATATTCAAGCTTTGCCATCTGATTTCGCCTCTTTATTCATGGTTGAAAGTAAACTTCTTAACCGAATGTTTACCGCCCCTAAGTTTGAAATTTCATCTATTTTCAGTTGGGTATACAGTTTATTGTTGGCTTCTAATAAATCTTTTAACTCATCGGATGTAATGGCGTCTAGTCCACATCCAAAGCTTATAAGTTGAACCATATTGACTCTGTCCAAGGTTGAAATAACGCGCGCCGCATCATATAACCTCGTATGATAGGTCCATTGGTTAAGCACTTTAACAGCAAATTGATCGGCTAGATGATTAATCGAGTCTTCACTAAGTAAAACAACGTTTAACGACCGAATCAATTTAGGAATACCATGATTGACTTCAGGATCAATATGATAAGGGCGTCCTGCAATAACTAACGCATTCAAATTATTTTTTTCTGCGTATTCAAGCGCTCTTTCACCTTCGGCTTGAACATCTTTTCTAAATGCTTCATAAGCATCTATGCCGTGATCAAACGCTTTTTTAATTTGATGCTTAGATACATCTGCATAATCTTTTAACATTAAATATAAGGCTTCACTAAATTTTTTCTTATTCGATAATGTTGTGTAAGGTTGTAAGAAGTGTTCTAAATTAAGATGCGTCATATTCGCATCAATTACTTCTGGGTAATGCGCGACTACAGGACAGTTATAATGGTTATCGGCATAAGACTTTTCTTCGAAATTATAAGGCATATTAGGATAAAATATGAAGTCAGGATTTTTATCATATAAATTTTCTATATGACCATGAACAAGCTTTGCCGGATAACAAATGGTATCTGAAGGAATAGAATCTTGCCCCGTTTCATACATTTTTTTAGTAGAGCGGTCGGACAAAACAACCCGAATATTTAACGCTTCAAAAAACGGTTGCCAAAACGGTAAGTTTTCATACATGTTTAAAACCATTGGAATGCCAACGGTTTTTTGATAGGGGTTAAGACTATCTTTAGTTTGATATTGCATTAACTTATCGTATTTATATAAATATAGATTAGGCAGCTCGTCGTATGTAACGTTTAAATTTGCCCCTTTTTCGCACCGATTCCCGCTTATATATTTTTTACCGTCCCCGAAAATATTGACCGTTAAAGGACATAAGTTTTCACATTTTCGGCAGGTAGCCCGCTTAGCATCATAGGTAAAACTGTTGAGTTCACTAGGCGTTAAAAGTTCAGAATGATTTTGGGGTAGAGCCGCTTCTTTTGCTAATAAGGCTGCGCCAAAGGCGCCCATTAATCCAGCAATATTCGGTCGCGTGACTGTCACGCCGGTTTCTTTTTCAAACGCTCTTAAAACCGCATCGTTTTTAAATGTGCCGCCTTGTACTAAAATTTGATCGCCATACTCTGCTGTAACGTCATGGGCTCTTATAACTTTGTATAACGCATTTTTAACAACACTCATCGCAAGACCAGCTGAAATATCTTCTGTTTTCGCCGCCTCCGATTGAGCTTGTTTAACGCTTGAATTCATAAAAACTGTACATCTAGACCCTAAATCAACAGGCGCTTTAGCATTCACTGCCATTTGAGCAAAATCTTTTATTTCATGACCAAGTGATTCAGAGAATGTTTCGATAAACGATCCACATCCGCTGCTACACGCTTCGTTTAATACAATAGACGTTATCACACCATTTTCTATCTTAAAGCACTTCATGTCTTGACCGCCTATGTCAATAACAAAGCTAACGTCTTTATTGAAATACCTAGCTGCGTTATAATGACAAATTGTTTCAACTTCGCTGCCATCCAGATGAAACGCATGCTTTACTAGCTCTTCTCCATATCCTGTAGAAAAGCTCTTTTTTAATGTTATGCCATCGTGTACTTTTTGATACATCGTTTTCAAGGCTTTTTTAACAACTTCTAGAGGATTTCCACGGTTATGTTCATAATGTTGGTATAAAATTTCGTTTTGTTCTCCAACCAAAATGAGTTTTGTGGTGGTTGAACCAGCATCGATCCCTAAATAAGCATTGCCATTATAATTGTCAATGTCAATTTCTTTTAGACTCGCTTCTGCGTGTCTTTTTTTAAATGCTTCAATCGCGGCATCATTTTCAAATAAAGGGTCCATAACATTACGGTTTTTCCCTTTTGATTTGCGTCTATATACTTTGATTCGTTCGATAATCGTTTCGATATTAACCGGGGTTTCATTCGCTTCTAAAGCGGCGCCTAAAGCAACAAGTACTTCGCCATTATCAGGCATAAAAACATTTTCTAAATTCAGCGTTTCAATGAATCGTTTTCGCAGTTCAGAAGAAAACGTTAGGGGTCCCCCTAAAAATGCAACATTGCCTTTAATCTTTCGACCTTGAGAAAGGCCTGCGATGGTTTGATTTACTATAGCTTGATATATTGAGGCCGCAATATCGCTTTTTCTAGCACCTTGATTTAATAAGGGTTGAATATCACTTTTCGCAAAAACGCCGCACCGCGAAGCAATGTCGTGTAACTTCTCATAATCCTTCGCTAAAATATTAAGCCCTTTCGCATCAGTATCTAATAACGATGCCATTTGGTCTATGAACGCACCTGTTCCCCCAGCGCACGTTCCATTCATGCGTTGTTCAACATTGGCGCCATCAAAAAACATAATTTTAGCGTCTTCTCCGCCCAGTTCAACACAAACATCAATGTTTTTATCTGCGTGTCTCAACGCACTTGTTGCGCTAATCACTTCTTGGGTAAACTGTGCCCCTATATTTTTAGCTAAGGTTAACCCTGCGCTTCCTGTAAAATTAATATGCATGGCTTGTTTTCCATATAATTGTTTTAATGTTTCAAACATGGTTCCCATTGATTCAGTGATACTACTCATATGCCGTTTATATGTATGATGAATAATGGTATTCTCATAATCAAGTACAACTACTTTAATCGTTGTTGACCCTATATCTATCCCTACGCGTAATGTATCCATATCTTATCACCCTACCGATTCAAATGCTTATTAATAATATTTTCACTATATCCCTTGTAATTATATCTTAAATGCTATAAAAATTCCACATTACTATGACAAATGGTGTAGTTCGTTAATATATGATAATATACTCAATTTTACGTATCTTTTTTATGTTTAAAATTAATTTTATTTAACCATAAATTAATATTTATTATATATGTATTTGACAAATTAATACTCATGTTCTATAATTATTGTATCAAAAGTACTTATTTGTAGTGTTTTCTAATCTCGAGGTGGTGGAATGGAATATTTAGATACCTTAAGTAAGCTCCATAATAAAGAAATAACATCATTAGAAGCGTATGAGTTACTATATAAAAATGACACAGTCCCTATTGAAAAATTGAAAAAAGCGCATTTTGTACGAGTTAAGATGGTGCTTCCTAAAGAATCGCCTGCGCTAAATACGATTTTAAACACCGTATTTATGTTTCCCATACCACTTGCAATTTGTAGATTTGGACTCCGCTTTATTAAAGAACATCATTTAGGAAATGACCTTGATAAAAGATCATTAAATCTCTTAGTTAGCAGAGCAAAAAAAACTAGAATTCATATCCACACCGAGGACGCAATTATTAAAATATCTATCGATTAGGAGGAATTATTATGCAAAAACATGTGATTGGTGAATGTCCAATATGTAAACAAGATTTATTTGTTACCAAATTAGAATGTTCTAACTGCCAAACTGAAATTAGTGGCAAATTTCAACTTTCTAAATTCAATTACCTTTCCAAAGAACACTTGTATTTTATTGAACTTTTCATTAAAAATATGGGGAGCATCAAAAAATTAGAAAAAGAATTACAGGTATCTTACCCTACTGTTAAGAAGATGCTTGCTGAAGTTATTGAAGACCTTGGGTATAAAGTCGAAGATGACGATGATAGTGGCGATGAACGTCAAGCTAAGAAAGATGAAATACTAGATCGTCTTTCGCAAGGCGAAATAACCTCAGATGAAGCTATGAAGCTTCTAAAGGAGTGAGCGATATGTCTCAAGAAAAACTCAAAATATTAGAAATGATTGAAAAAAACATCATTTCTCCTAAAGAAGGCTCTGATTTATTAAAAGCATTAGAAAAGGATCCTCAAGATTCTACCATTAAAGTCAACCGTAAAGAAGCTTTTAAAATGCTAAAAATCCGTGTAAATAGTGCGGATGGGGACAAAGTAAATGTAACGATTCCATTAGAGTTTGCGAAAATAGCGCTACGAAGTAAAAAAGGCATTCCTAAGTTAAACCAAATGGATGTTGATCTAGATTTTGATCATCTAATTGATATGATAGAATCTGGCACACAGGGCAAAATCGTTGATGTTGAAAGTAACGATGGTGACATTGTTGAAATCTTTATTGAATAATATAATTTCACTCAAACTAATTTAGAACTTATGATCATAGTAAATATCGAAATAATCTCTATGGCCTGATACCGATATTCAATCGGGATCGGGCTTTTTATTTAAACTATCCATTTAATGGGTTAGATCTTAAATGTAGTTCTAAGTCTATTATTCAAGAGAACAGTCCTTTAATCTGAGAACAAAGTGTATAATTATCTATCCATAAATTACAATAAAAAAAGGCATCCAAATCGCTTGTATATAGGATGCTTTAAGATTTTAAAAGTCAATATGCTTAGATTTGTATAATACTGTATCAAATTTTTAAATAATTATCAATCATTTAATATTTTTAATGGTTTTTAATCATTAGCTGGAGTATCTTGCGCTTTATCACGTTTTTCATTTACTCTGGTTTGATATTCAGAACGAATGCCTTCAATTCTTCCTTCTACATCTTCACGAATCGCATCAAAATCTGGGGTTTCAACGTCACCGTCTTCAACCTTTTGACGATGTTGTTCAACACGTTCTTGTGCCATTTCGCGCATTTCATTCTTTGTCTCAAGTGCTTCATCGCGACGTTCGCCTATGAATTCATCCATTTGTGCACGATGTTCTGTGATAAGGATTTGCATAAGGTCGCCTTGTTCTAAATCAAGAGCTTCATCAAATGTTAATTCACCATCAATGGCAATCGCTCTTGAGATTAAACGCGCCCGTCCAACACTAATTTCGTATTGTTCAGCAAGATCATAGTATTCTTCGTTCATCTCTCCACCAAATATAGCAGCGCCAACACCACGTTCAGCGAGAATCGCTTCCACGTCAGCTTTATGTTCATCTTGTAATCCTTCATCATCGCTTGTGAGTGTAACGATATTTTCATCGCTGTCAACATCGATGTACCCTGTTTCAATGGCTGCATCAATAAATAGTTCTAGGGCCTCTTTGTGTGGTAGACCTTCTAAATCAAGGTCTGCAGCTACAGCTTCAGCATCTTCGTTAAGTAAGACAATACTTACAACTTCCCCATCCTCATCTAAGATAAACTCAACACCAGGGTTGATATCGACTGATGAATATGAATAGTTATTTCCTTCAGGGATACTATTGTCTTTACGGTCTTGCGCTTCATCACGTTTTTCATTTACTCTGGTTTGATATTCAGAACGAATGCCTTCAATTCTTCCTTCTACATCTTCACGAATCGCATCAAAATCTGGGGTTTCAACGTCACCGTCTTCAACCTTTTGACGATGTTGTTCAACACGTTCTTGTGCCATTTCGCGCATTTCATTCTTTGTCTCAAGTGCTTCATCGCGACGTTCGCCTATGAATTCATCCATTTGTGCACGATGTTCTGTGATAAGGATTTGCATAAGGTCGCCTTGTTCTAAATCAAGAGCTTCATCAAATGTTAATTCACCATCAATGGCAATCGCTCTTGAGATTAAACGCGCCCGTCCAACACTAATTTCGTATTGTTCAGCAAGATCATAGTATTCTTCGTTCATCTCTCCACCAAATATAGCAGCGCCAACACCACGTTCAGCGAGAATCGCTTCCACGTCAGCTTTATGTTCATCTTGTAATCCTTCATCATCGCTTGTGAGTGTAACGATATTTTCATCGCTGTCAACATCGATGTACCCTGTTTCAATGGCTGCATCAATAAATAGTTCTAGGGCCTCTTTGTGTGGTAGACCTTCTAAATCAAGGTCTGCAGCTACAGCTTCAGCATCTTCGTTAAGTAACTGAATACTAAGTACATTTCCATCCTCATCGAGAATAAATTCTACACCCGGATTAATTTCCAAGGCCATATATGTCGATTCGTCTCCGTTTTCTATGTCTGTAGAGTCCTGACATGCCGCTAAAGTAAATGCGAGTGTCAATGCTACTAAAACTCCAAGTAGTTTTTTCATAAATTATTCCTCCTTTTTTTTCTTTCACCCACTAAACAAATATATAAGAGATTTTATTGGGATTTTTTA
>CAYLQZ010000006.1:43637-52811 GCA_964386055.1 uncultured Candidatus Izemoplasmatales bacterium
TATATAAGAGATTTTATTGGGATTTTTTAAAAATATTGAATAAAAAATTGAAAAAATTCTTTTAAAAATATTATTATTCTTGATATCCACCTGCAAAGGCCATATAAAAACGTTTCGTATTAGCGTTTAACTTGTCGGTGAGTCCTGAGTTATCAAATCATTCCATACAATCAATGCGGTTTCCTTGAACTAAAAATTTTTATGCAATCATTCTTTTTAAGCGATAGATATCATGTAAGACAACTATTTTATAGTTTTAATCGAATATGGTTACTTTAATTGTACATTGCATAAGCGTATTATAGGAAATAACAGTAATTTATTTTTGGAAAAAAATTACTATAATATGATAAAAAAAACCGTGGATTAGAAAAACGTACAGTGTAGTTAAGAATAAAGTAAGGGGGCTAGAAGGGCAAAAGGAACAAAATTTATTGTTTTAGATACCAACAAAAAAGGTACCATACATCCCTTGGATTTATGATACCTCGAATATTGATATTTAAAATTTTTGTTTAAGTTAATGGTGTATCTAATTTTAAGGGGTAATAAACATCGCATCCCCAAATGAGAAAAAGCGATACTCTTTTTTAACCGCTTCTTTATAGGCGTTTAAGATGTTGGCTTTTCCTGCAAGCGCACTTACTAGCATCAATAAAGTAGATTCTGGTAAGTGAAAATTCGTAATAAGGCCTGATATGATTTTAAAATCAAAGCCAGGATAGATGAATAAATCACTTAAGCCACTTCTTGGAATAACATGGCCTGCGTTACTCACACTACTTTCAAGCGTTCTAAGTGACGTGGTGCCTACTGCGATGATTCTTCTTTTATCATCAAGTGCTTGATTGATAATTGAAGCAGTTTTTGGGGTTATACTATAATATTCTTCATGCATTTTATGATTTTTTACATCATCGACTTTAACTGGTCTAAACGTTCCAAGCCCAACATGTAACGTAACATAAGCAATTTCAATGCCGCTTTGGGCTAGATGTTTTAAATACGCTTGGGTAAAATGTAGTCCAGCCGTTGGGGCCGCAGCGCTTCCTTTATGTTTAGAATAGACCGTTTGATAGCGGCTTTTTTCCTCTAATTTTTCATGGATGTAGGGTGGCAAGGGCATTTCTCCTAAACTATCTAACACTTCATATAATATACCTTTGTATGTTAATTTGAAATGACGGATCCCTTCATTAAAGGTAGCAATGCATTCCATCATTAAATCATCATCACCAAATGATACCCGTGTTCCAACTTTAATTTTTTTGGCTTTTTTCACTAAACATTCCCATATGTTGTCGCCTTGGTCGTTTAATAATAAGACTTCTATGGTTGCTCCAGTATCAAGTTTAGTCCCAATTAAGCGCGCCGGAATGACTTCGGTATCATTTAAAACTAATACGTCCCCTTTTTTTAAATATGTATCAAGGGCACTAAATGTTTCATGGACGACGCTCCCTTGGTGCTTATTTAATACCAATAACTTAGAATCTAAACGGTTTTTAAGTGGGGTTTGTGCGATTAATTTTTCTGGTAATTTATAGGTAAAATCTTTCGTTTTCATTCAAACAACCCACTTTGATAGTGTTTATTCAAATGTTTATAAGCGCGCTCTGTTGCTTGGCGGCCACGTGGGGTTCTTTGAATAAAGCCAAGCTTTAATAAAAATGGTTCATATACATCTTCTATGGTCGTGACTTCTTCACTAATTGAAGAAGCTAAAGACTCAACCCCAACTGGACCGCCATTGAATTTTTCAATGAGTCCTTCTAAATAATCGTAATCTTTTTGATCGAGTCCAACGGAATCAATTTGTAATTTATCGAGCGCTTTTTTGGTGATAGGTAAATCAATGTCCCCATCGTTTAAGACATCCGCAAAATCACGAATTCTTCTAAATAAACGGTTTACTATCCTGGGCGTTCCACGGGAACGCTTAGCGAGTTCTTTGATGCTGTCTTTCGTAATCTTGGCATCATAAATCCCAGCCGTTCGTTTGCAAATCGCTTCTAATGCTTCTTGATTATAATACTCTAATTTATGAACTACACCAAAACGGTCTCTGAGTGGGGCAGTTAAATCACCATACCGTGTAGTCGCGCCTATTAATGTAAAAGGGGGTAGATCAACGCGAATAGATTTTTGCGTTTCATCTTTTCCAACAATTAAATCAATCGCAAAATCTTCCATCGCTGGATAAAGGACTTCCTCAACGACTCTAGGCAATCGATGGATTTCATCAATAAATAAAATATCACCTGGTTCTAGACTCGTTAATAAAACCGCTAAATCGCCGCTTCTTTCAATCGCCGGTCCACTGCTTATTTTAATATTGGCTCCAACTTCATGTGCCACAATATTTGCAAGCGTCGTTTTCCCTAATCCTGGCGGCCCATAAAGTAAAACATGGTCTAAACTTTCATTTCGATGCTTAGCAGCTTGAATAAAAATCGTCATCATCTCTTTGACATGATCTTGCCCAATATATTCTTTTAAAGACCGTGGTCTAAGTGCGATAGGTTCTAAATCTCCGTTTTGTTTTTCAGCTGATAAAATTGCTTCATCCATGATATCTACCTCTTTCAATAAAAATTATACACAAAACAATAAGTTTTACAATAATAAAGGCAATTATAACTGCTCTCCGTTGTCTTAATGGTTGTGGTATGATAAAATAATATATAATGTAAATCGTTTACATATTTCATCTTGAGGAGGATGTCTCATGGCATTAATAAAAAACAAAATGACTAAAACATCACGCTTTGCCATTGAACGTGACATTCAAAAACAGCGTGAGCCAATCGAAAAAGACATCCAATCGTTAAAAAAAGGTTATGATGTCATTCTTTCAACTGCGCAAAAATCCTTTGAACAAAACGAAAAAGCGCATTATAAAGCGCTTGAAAAATTAAAGACTACACATGTAAAAGATACGCGCGAACAAAATCAATCGCTTGAAAAAGAACTAAGTTCCGCAAAAAACAAACTTAAATCAATGCAATTTACACACGACCGCACTATGGATGATCATTTAAAATCATTTAAAGAAAAACACGATGCAATTAACGATGCTATTAAAACAATCGAAAACGATCGGGCACGCACTTTAAATGCCATCGAAGAAAAACATAAAGAAACAACCCTTAGTTATGAAGAAAAAATTAATATCTATAAGCAGTCCTTAGAAAATAATAAACGTCATCATACAAATACCATTGAAAAAGCGATTTCGACGCTAAAAGACGCTTATTCAAAAGAAAAAAAAGCTTTAAACAATTTAGAAGAGACCCTCACGCAAGATTTTTCTACAATTGAGAACTCTATCAATGAAAAAGTTGGAACGTTAAAAGAGGATTTAAAACAAGAAAAAAATACAATAGAGTATCAAATCAATGCCATGCGAAAATCTTTAAATGACTTGTTGCGTGATGTTAAAAAACATCTTTATACCGTTGCTTCTACTATTAAAACCCCATTTGAATTTAATAGAAATATTTTAGATGATTTACACGCTTTTTATAAAGATATAGAAACAGAATTCACTACCAAAGTTGAATATGATGTTAAATCAGAAATCCACCGTTTAACCGAGTTAAATAAAACTCCAGATGATTCTGAAGATTCTGAAGAACAATCTAAAGCGATTAATGAGTTAACCCAAAAACAAATAGAACTTAACACATTAAGACAAAACGCACTAACATCACATAGTGAACAAAAACTTAAACTCTTAGACGCTTCTTTTAAGATGTATGATGAAAGCCTTACTAATTTAAATCAAAAAATTAAACATATTTTCGATACCCACGAATCCTTAATTGAATCTCAAATATCACGGTTTAAGAAAGTGCTTGATATTTTTCAATCCAGTGCTACTTCAAACGATGAGAAACTTTCTTCTATTACCGATTTATTAACCAACACTAATGTTTTATCACCATTTAAAACATTATTTAATCATGTTTTTAAAGCATTACATGCGTTTGAACAAGAACGTATTTCAGCGCTTAGGCAAACCTTAAACACCTTGAAACCATTTTATGAAGAAATCGATGAAATTCGTTATTATATCGATACTAAAGATGCCCGCAAAGAAATAGAAATAAATAAACAAAGAATTGAAGTTGAACAAAAAGATGCTGCATTAAATAAAGAGATGGACGTTACTAAAAAAACCCATGATCAAACGCTTTTGAAGATAGAACACGACCACTTTATAACAGAACAAAAAGCACTTTTTTCTATAGATTATGAAAAACAAACCCAAACCATTAATGATTTATTAGCCTATAAACACGCATATAACGACCGGTTAAAACATAATTTTGATAAAAAACAAGCCGATTTAGAATTGGACCTTAGAAAAAAACAAGCCGAGGTTGATAAAAAGCAAATTATAGACCGACAAGCGATTGAAGAAACGATTTTAAAACACAATAGCGACCTTTCTAAACTCGATGCCTTAAAAACTAAAAACCTTAAATTAGAAGACCTAAATGATACGACTCATGCTGAAAAACAACGACTCACATTAAAAGTAAACGAATACAGCGTTCAGATAAAAAGAATTGAAGAAATGATAAAACAACGTGAAGAACGCATTGAAAGACAGTTAGAACAACAAAGAGATCAGCTTAAAGAAACACATTTAAGCAAAAAAAGCCATGTCGACGAAGAACTTAAAAATTTAGAAAAAGACTATCGTGGTCAGTTAGATTTTATTGATAAAGCTTATCAAATTGAAACAACTAAAGCTAAAAACCATATTGATTATATTGAGTCGATTAAAACGAATCAGTTAACCCCTATTAAAGAAGCGTATCTATCGCATAAAAAATCATTATTGACCCATCTTAAATCCATTGAAGATTATACTCAAAATGATTGCATCCAATTGCTTCATCCTACGTTTAAAACACCGTTAATAACTCATATCAACGACACCTTTAGAGCGAGACTTACTGCGTCTGAATTTAGTGAAAATCAACAAATCGATTTACTAAAAGAATCTGATTTAAAAAAACGTAAACGCGATAGTAAAATTCAAAAACTTAAAACGCAATTTAGAACGTTGAACAAGCATATAAACGATCAGTGGGTACTAACGAAAAACTCCGTTGAATCTATTTTAGAAACGCCCCAGAAAACATTAGAGAAAAAAGGATCTGTGACATTAAAAACATTTAAATCTCTTATCCATACAATGATTCAAAGCTTAAAAGATTCTTTAGATTCCACCTATCAAGATTTTGACGCCTCTTTAACTGATTTATATGCCCCATTAACTACAAAAGAAACCCAATTATTAGATAAAGCTGATAAATCAAGAATTGAGGCTAAACGCAAAGCTGAAACTAAATATCAAGACGCTTTGTCCCCACTGAATGAAAAACTAAAAACATTAGAACATGAGTATAAAACACAATTAAATGATTTAGAAAGCAAAATAAAAGCTGAAAAACTTAAAGCCATCGGCGATTTATACGAAAAAGAGAACGCCTTAAAAGAATCCATTGAAAGCTACAGTGAAGCGTTAAACAATATGACGAGCACGATTGAATCAAAACAAGAAACTATCGAAACTAACACCCAAAACTCGTTAAAAATGATCGACGATATTTTTAACCAAGACATAAAAGAACTAAAAGAAAAATATCAATCCCAATTTGATAAAATTGAAGAACGTTTAGATAAAGCAAAAGACATCCATTCACAAACAACCATTAACGCAGAAAATGCCTTAGAAAGCATCGAATCAGTTCTTAGCGATACACAAGCTTATAATAAAGAAAACTTTACCTATATTAAGAAAAAAGCAGAACGAACGTTGGAAACGTCTAAGCAAGAAAAAGAAGAAAAAATTCATAAGGCACAAACGCATTTAACCAACAAGTTAAATGAATTCGAAGAACAAATTTTAACATCTAAAGCTAGACTTGAAGAACAAATGGAACATGTTTCTAGAAAAATTGATGATGAAATTTCAATTAAATCAACTAAAATGGCACAACTTAAAGATGCAGTGAATGAAAAAGAAACTGCCCTATATAACAGTTTCGAAGAAGCTTTTGAATCATTAAATAAAAAACTTCAAACCGCTTTTACGACGCTTGACGATTCCACCAAATCAGATGCAACTATGTTAGATGAATTCATTCAACAACAAAATGATACCTCAAAAGCATTTATAAAAGCGACGATCGACTCTATTAAATCCACATAATCGAAAGGAGGACTTGACATGGATGAAAAATACGAAGTATCACTTCAATCCAACACAAAACTCTCAAAACTAATTGATACAAACTTACAAAAAGAAAGCGCGTTATTACAATCTTTGATCAAAGATGTTGTTGATGCCAACAAAAAAGTCAAGGCCTCTCACGAAAAACGCGTTCAAGAATCAAAACAACGCTTAGAACAACTCAATCGTGACATACGTGATTTGAACGCTGAGATTAACCGGAAAGAAAAAGACACAACAATGGCGCAATTAAATTATTTACTCGATAGTAAAAACAAAATATACGAAGCATTACAAACGATGCGTCAAAAAAATATTGATGTGTATTTGAGTAGAGATTCAATCGTAAACATACAACCATTATCTGATCATTTATTTAATCAACTCAACACCCACACTTCTTCTGGTAATGATATTCTACCGATAATGGAGACCTTACGTGAAAAAATTATCGATATTGCATCACAAGGAATGACACGCATTCGCTCGTTAATGCAAGAAACGCATGGTGAAGATGATCCACTTAAAACTATTATCGAAGCCATCAATGACAGTGCTTTTCAGTCTGGAGCGTTATTTTTGAATCTAAAAGAATCTTTAAAAGAATTAGAAGCGAATCGCGCCCATATATTAAAAGATACCAACAGTGATGAATCATTAGAATCGCGCATAGAAGAAACCTTTGAAACACGAAAAAAAGCACTAGAAAAGGAATCTCAAGCGCTTCAAAAAGAATTTAAAACGAATAAAAATGCTTTACTTGAAGAGAAAAATCAAATCTATGATCAAACCCTAAAAAATTTACAAGCGCAATATCAGTCTAAGTTAGAAGCTGAAGAAAACACTCGCGTTGAAATAGAAAATAAAATTAAAATGTTAAGATTAGATATTATAAAAGCCGAAAAAGATAAAGACGACACTCGGACCAAACAACTTTTTAAACAATATGAAAAGTATAACCGTAAAAAACCGAACTTTTTAGAAGATAAACTTGAATCTAAAGCCGAAACACAATCTAAAAAAGCAATAAAACGAATTGATCACGCTTTATATAATTTGGAAAAAGATTATTTAATTAAGCATAATGCATTACGGTTTGAAATAAGCAAGATTCACATTGAACGGAGTGATTCTAAAGACTTATTTAAAGTTAGAGAAGATTTTAAAGGCTTAGAATCAGATTTATCTTATAATAAATCGTTAGAAAAATTACTTACGGACCACCTCAATAATTTTAAAGACGCTATTGAAAAATTGTTTGAACAAGTCGAATCAATCCACGAAGTGTATATTAAACGCGAATATCGCTTTTTAAAACAACAACTCTCTCTTTTAGATGATTATAAATCATTAGAACACACGTTCAAATCTAGCCAACTAGATCTGAGTAATCTCATGCGTAAGAAACAGTTCTCCAATCAAAAACTGTCTCAAACAGTATTACATGATATAAAAAAACATGCCCTACAGATTGATAAACATCAAAAACTTTCAAAAATTGATAAACGTATTATTGATATTAAAAATACCAACAAAATCGACCAACTCTATGCTGAAGAAGACATACAAAATGAAAAAATTTATCAAAACGCGCGGATTGAACTCGCCGATCAAGAATACGAGCTACAACTTCTTAAAATTAAAAGTTTATACGACAACGAAATAGGATTGACTAAAGCTCAAGCAGATCGTTTAAATATTGGGTATGAAGTCAATGAATCCATGGTCGCTACGACGTATGAGAGTCAAATACTATTTGCCAAACAGCAAATTGAGTACGCAGAGAGTGAGTTTGAACTCCGTTTAGAGAACATAGAATTATCATTAAACAAAGAAAAAGAATACGCTCAAGATAAACTCAATGAACACCAACAAAAGTATAAAACCGATAAAATCGATTTAATCAATGAAAGAGATAGAAAATTAGAAGATTTAAGTTATAAACAAGCCCTATTTACAGAAGATAAAGATAAACGATTATTAAGCGAGCAAGAAGAAAAAATCACGCATTTTTACAATGATAAAATTGAAAAAATTGAAAGTGCCATGCAGGAAGATCCTTATGTTAAACGCTACAAAAAACAGCTGGACAATGCTGATAAGCGGGCTGAAAAAGCACGTGAAGACGCAAGACAGATTCGCGACAAAAGTAGCGAAACTTTTAAAAGTATGCTTCAATCCAGTGAGGAAAAACTTAACCAATTTAAAAATAATAGCGAACACGATTCCCTCAAACCTATGATTGAATCTGAAGAAGGAACAGCTAAAAATAGACTCCATGAAAGCATAGAAGATGCTAAGGCGCTTTATGAAGAAAAAATTAAAGGTCCAAATGATAAACTACGACAGTTAGATGATCAATTAACAACCATTTATGATGAACAGTCATTAAATCATAAACTCGCGCCTCTCATTGAAGAAAAAGCCTCAATTGAAGCTTCAATAAAAGCTTCACAAAAAGCCTTAAACGATACATTGAATCAAGTACTTAACACTATTAAATCAGAAGAAGATACATTCGATGCGGCTTATAATGATGCACTTAAAAAACTTGAAAATCAATCATTTAGTGCAGCTGTTTCACTTAATGAAGCGAGCATTAAAAAGCGCTTAAGCTCCTTACGAAATGCCCAAACTGAATCATTAAACGCATTAAAAACCACTTTGAATGAGACCTTAGAAGGGTTTGAAACATCGTTGCCAAAACACATTAAAGCTTTAGATCAAGCAATCATGCCTGCATACAAAGCATACGATAATTATTTAACACGGTTATCAGGATCGATTAAAACGAAGGAACAACAAGTTAAAAAAGCACAGGATAAATCATTGAAAGATTCACTAAAAAGTTTAAGCAAAACCTATAAATAAAAAATGTTCACTACAACAGCTGTAGTGAACATTTTTTTATTTTAGTGCTTTTA
>CAYLQZ010000007.1:0-52781 GCA_964386055.1 uncultured Candidatus Izemoplasmatales bacterium
CGTTTTTGCCACGAACTTCTAATTTCATGGACATCATCTCCTTTATGTGATTGTAGTTATATTATAACATAACATATATAAATAGAAATAAAAATGTCATGTGATTATTTTTTCCATTTCATCAAGCGTGAGTGCTTTAGGGGTATAAATGACTAAAGGCGTTAGTAACTTCGCAAGCAAAGGCCAAGGATTCAAAGTGCGATCGTTGATATGTTCCATGAATATAACTGGCACTTGTGATTCATAAATTAATTTTTCCATAACGTTATGGAAAATTGCGGGATGACGTGGGCGTTTTGACGTATAAATATGACATTCTGAATAATCAATTGGCAAGACCGCTTTATTTAAGGGCGTCTCTTTTAATAAAGCGCAGACGTCGCATACCGTTTGGTGGGTAAAGAGTGATTGAAACGTTTGAGGTGGTTTAAAATGGTGAAAACAGATTTGACATAGTTGCATAAAAAAACACATCCTTTCGACTATATAATACAGTCTATGGTTGTGTTTTTCTTTTTTTAATATTCTTTTGCTAAAATATGGCCTTCTAAATATGCTCGCATATTAAACGCTAACGCTTCAAGTTCGTTTTCGCCAGGGTATAGCGTAATATCTCCTAGGTGCTCGATCATTTCAATTAGCGGTTGGATTATATCTTGGTTATAGGCAAGTCCACCGGTTAAAATAATGGCGTCAAGTTGGCCTTTAGTTAGCGCATAAAGCGCGCCAATCTCTTTCCCAATTTGATGGACCATAGCGTTCACAACGCTAACTGCTTCTACGCGGTTATCAGCTAACATATCTGAAACTTCTTCTGCGTCTTTCGTGTTGAGATATGAAAACATCCCACCATAAGAGCGCACCATTTTATAAACTTCTTCTTTTGTTTGATTTGAAAAGCATAACTCAATCACACTACTTACAGGCAAACTCCCTGCCCGTTCTGGACTCATCGGTCCATCGCCATCTAGTGCGTTATTGACATCAACCACTTTGCCTTGTTGATGATAGCCTACACTAATACCGCCCCCTAGGTGGGCGACAATTAAATGAAGTTTTTCATAAGGTATATTCACTTCATCCGCATACGTTCTTGCAACCGCTTTTTGATTTAAAGCATGAAATAAAGACCGACGTTCAATACCATTTAAACCAGATAATTTTGCGGTTTCACTCATTTCATCTACGACTACAGGGTCTGCAATATAAGCACTCTTGTTCACTTCGGTTGCTAAAGCAGAGGCGATTAATCCACCCAGGTTAGAAGCGTGTTCACCGTGTGTGTAATTTTTTAGTTCGTCTTTCATGGTTTCATTAACACGGTAAAGCCCACTTTGCATTGGACGTAGCAATCCCCCTCTTGCAATAAATCCATCAATAGTCGATAACGCGACATCATATTCTTCTAAGAATTCTTTGACCAACGCTTGACGATATGGGAGTTGATCAATAAGGGATTCAAACTGAAGCATCTTAGAATCATCATGCTTGATGGTTGCTTTGGCAATCCGTTTGGTTTTTCCAGTTTTTTCTATTTTTTGAAAAACTGCAACTTTCGTCGATGTTGACCCTGGATTAATTGTAAGGATTCTCAAAAGAGAATCACTTCCTTCCTACGCTTTTACAGCGTCCATTCCGACCTTTAAGGCTTTTTTATTTACCTCTATAAGTTTTGCTTTTCCACCAGTAAATATTTTATTAAATATTGCCGTAATTTGATCGGAAGTAAATATTTTTTTAACCCCAATATAGGCCCCTAAGGTAACCATATTGATGGTTTTAAGATTTCCAATATCTAAAGCCATTTGCGAAGCATCAATAGCATATACACTTACATCACTACGATACTCATAATCTTTTATTAAGCCTGAATTGGTAATAATGATGCCGCCCGGTTTTACTTTAGATTCAAACTTTTTTAAAGATGGTTCATTTAATGCAATTAATGTATCGCAAAGAGAGACAACCGGAGAGTTGATTTCATCACTAGAGATGATCACCGAACAGTTCGCTGTCCCACCCCGCGTTTCAGGTCCATATGAAGGAATCCATACGGTATTATATGCTTCTTCTGTCGCTGCATACGATAAAAGTTGCCCTAACAACATAACTCCTTGACCGCCGAATCCAGCCACAATCAATTTTTCGTTTATATTAGTCATTTGGATCCTCCTTCGTCCCGTCTTTAAAAACGCCAAGAGGATAATACGGAATCATATTTTCAACTGCCCATTTAAGAGAATCGTTAGGATTACTTCCCCAGTTGATCGGACAGGTTGAGATGAATTCAATCATGGAAAAGCCTTGTTTATTCATTTGAACATCAAACGCTTTTTCGATGGCTTTTTTCGCTTTACGGATATGTTTAGGGTCATGAACACTAACCCTTTCTAAATAGGTTGCGCCTGGAACGGTCGCAAGCATTTCACTAATACGGATTGGCTCTCCGGCCCCGATTTTTTTACGCCCAACCGGGGATGTTGTGGTTTTTTGATCAATCAAAGTGGTAGGCGCCATTTGACCGCCTGTCATACCATAAATTGCATTGTTGACAAAAATCACTGTCATATTCTCGCCGCGATGGGCAGCATGTACCACTTCAGCAAGCCCAATCGATGCTAAATCGCCATCCCCTTGGTAGGTAAAGACAGCCGATTCAGGGCGAACTCTTTTAATCCCTGTAGCGACTGCTGGTGCTCTACCATGCGCTGCTTGTTGCATATCGCAGTTAAAAAATTCATAACTCAACACACTACATCCAACGCTTGCAACACCAATAGCTTCTTCAATTAAGCCTTTTTCGCTTAAAACTTCCCCTACCAGTTTATGAATCGTCCCGTGCGTACAGCCAGGACAATAACTTAAATCACGATCAGTAAGGCCATCGGTTGGTTGGTAAATGGTTTTCGTTTTCATTAGTTGGCCTCCTTCATGATAGATTTTACTTTATTAACAATTTCTTCAGCTTCTGGGACGACGCCTCCGGTGCGTCCAAAAAACTCAATATTATGCTTCCCATTAGAGGCAATTTTTACATCTTGAATCATTTGACCTAATGACATTTCTAACGTTAATAAGGTCTTCGTTTCTTTAGGCAAAGCATCAAACGCTTTTTGTGGATAAGGGAATAATGAAATTGGACGAAGCATACCAACATCAATGCCTTCATTTGCTAACATTTCAATCGCGCTTCTTGCGATTCGTGCCATCGACCCGTACGCAACAAAAACAATTTCAGGATTTTTATCCATATTAATCATTTCATAGCGTTGTTCGTTTTCAATCATTGCATCATATTTTTTTTGAATATTAAGGTTATGTTCTTCTAATTTATAAGGATCAAGGTGAAGCGAAACGATTTTATTCCGTCTGCCACGCTTCTTACTTTCTCCTGTTGCCGCCCAATCTTTCGGTGGAATATCCAATTTTTTAATAGGGTTGTCTAACTCAACTGGCTCCATCATTTGACCGATTAATCCATCCGCTGCAATCATCACAGGGTTACGGTAATAATCTGCTAAATCAAATGATTCTTTCACAATATCTACCGTTTCCTGTAAATTTTCTGGGGCAAACGATAACACTTTCATATCACCGTTTCCACCCGTTCTTGTTATTTGGTTATAATCCGCTTGTGAAGGTTGAATGCCACCAAGTCCTGGCCCACCGCGCATAACATTAATAATCACCGCTGGCAATTCGCTTCCAACAAGATAAGAAATTCCTTCTTGTTTTAAGGCAATCCCTGGAGAAGATGAGCTTGTAAGTACACGCGCTCCACTTCCGGCTGCGCCATATACCATGTTGATCGCTGCTACTTCACTTTCTGCTTGAACAAATATACGATTATTTTGTTCCATATGATAACTTAAATACTCAGGAAGTTCATTTTGTGGGGTGATGGGATACCCAAAAAAAGCATCGCAGCCACCTTTGATAGCGGCTAAAGCCATTGCTTCGTTCCCCTTCATTAGTACTTTTGCCATAATTAATTGGCCTCCTTAATCCTTTATATAGCGTTCGACTGTAATAACACTATCAGGACAAATCATTGCGCAAAACGTACATGCAATACATTTATCCATATCAGTAACCATTACTGGCGTATAGCCTTTTTTATTGGTTCTACTTGTATCGAGCGCTAAGATGTTAACGGGACATTGGTGTACACAAAGGTTACACCCTTTACACTTATCCTCATTTATTAATATTCTTCCTTTTGCTGCCATAATAGCCTCCTATAACCAATGCTCAGCTAAATACCTTTTTAATGTCACGTTTTGACCCGCAAACTGGCGTTTGGTTTTTACATTTTCTTCTATAAATGTATGCGTAATCGGTATATTTAAAGTTTCAGATACCCTTTTTAAAACTTTTTCTCCTGCTTCAATATGGGATTCATTAGTTTCATCCATAAGATTTGAGTTGTTAATTAACCCAGTAACTTTTAACTGCGAACTGCCTTCTAATTCTTCAATCAAAGTAAGAATTTTATCTTTAGAAGACGTTTCCATTCTATAGATGTTCACAACAATTAAAAACTCAATAAAATCAAGGTCAATAAATTCATGATATTGCATCATAATTTTCGCCCCTGATTTGGTCCCTGCTAAATCATAAATGGCAGTTTTATTCGGTGATACAAAAGGTTGGTTAGCTTTAGGTGAGACGTAAGGCAAATCGCTTCCTGCCATATTCTCAATCGTAGATTCTATCAAATCAATCCCATGATTTTCCAATAGGGTTCTAACGCTTCTCACACGAAAATAGGGATTAACAATGTCAAGGTCGACAAGCATGTCGACCTTTTCATTGATTGCTAGATTCACTGCTACCTCGCTTTTCCCACTGCCGTAGTGACCACTGAGAATCTTTATGCGTTTCATTTAGCGTTTTACATAATTGGCACGCATTTTATTGATTATTTCAATGCGCTGTTTAGCAAAAAGTTTAGCAGCTTGTTGGGTATGGACTTTATTCTCTTTGGATAGTTTGAAAATATCCATCATACGATCGTAGATTTTTTCGATATCACGATACGCTGCGGTTTCTTTATACCCTTTTGTTTCATGGAAAACATTAATTAAGCCCCCTGCATTAATAACAAAATCAGGAGCATATAAAATACCTTTGTCATAAAGCTTTTGTCCATGTTTTTCTTCATCTTCTAATTGATTGTTTGCAGTTCCTGCAATGATCGATGCTTTGATTTGTTTAAGGGTATCATCATTAATGGTTGCCCCTAATGCACACGGGGCATAAACATCAACATCTAAACTATAGATATCATCAGGTTCAACAAATTCAACCGAGGGATATTTTTCTTTTATTTTTGTAATATGTTTTTCATTAATTTCAGTGAAATAAACTTTTTTAGCGCCACCTTCTATTAAATTTCCAATTAAGAAATCTCCGGTTTGCCCTGCGCCTTGAACAGCAAATGTGCGTTCGCTCATATCATCTGAACCAAATTTTTCCATCAATGCTGCACGGATTCCGTGAAATGCCCCTCTTGCAGTTGCAGGTGATGGGTTTCCACTTTTTCCTGGTAGCCCGACAACATGATCAGTTTCCATGTTTACAAAATCCATATCTTTCGTTGCGGTATTCACATCTTCCGCTGTAATATAACGGCCATTTAAGGTTTGAACGTAACGCCCTAATGCTCGGAAATACGCTTCGCTTTTCACTTCATCAGCTTTTCCGATTAAGACTGTTTTCCCGCCCCCTAAGTTTAATCCTGCTGCGGCCGCTTTATACGTCATGCCGCGTGCAAGTCTTAATACATCAAGGGTAGCATCATCTTCATTCTCATAGTCCCACAGTCTTGTCCCGCCTAATGCTGGCCCAAGGGTGGTGTTGTGGATACATGTAATTCCTTTTAATCCTGTTGTCTTGTCATGAAAAAACACCAATTGTTCATATCCGTGTTTCTCCATGTATTCAAATTTCTTCATAAAAAAATCCTCCTCAAAAGATTATACGCTCATAATTTAAACGCTTTTGCATGAAAGCGTTTTTACATATGAATTATATCATGTTTAATTTGTGGTTGCAATCCTTTAAGTTAAAAAAGTTGTATCATAGAATTTTTATAAATACCATAAAAAAAGCCCTAATAAAGGGCTTAATTTAGTTGGCTATAATATTTACTAATTTAGTTGGCTACAATATTTACTAATTTATTCGGAATAACAATAACTTTACGAACCGTTACTCCCTCTGTAAAGTCTTTCACCCGGTCGTTGGTCACAGCAAGATGCTCTAAAGTGTCTTTATCAGTATCTTTAGGCGCTTCTATTTTGGCTCTAACTTTGCCGTTGACTTGCAATACGATTGTTACGTTATCGTCTTCTAAAAGTTCGGCTTTAGCTTTAGGATACGGTGCATTTTGTAACGATGTTTCATAGCCAATTAATGCATTCAACTCTTCGGCAATATGAGGCGCAAAAGGGTTGAGTAGTTTTAAAAAGGTATGGTAAGTTAATTTGCTAATCTGTTTCGCTTGGGTTGCGGTATTCACGAATGTCATTAATTTAGAAATTGCGGTATTAAATTTTGTGTTTTCAATATCATCGCTTACGCCTTTTATGGTTTTATGAAGCGCAACTTTTAAAGCATGATCGTCTTCAATATTGTCGGCAACTTTTTGTTTTAAGCGCCAACCTTTATCTAAAAAGCGTCTAGCGCCTTTGACGCCGTTTTCACTCCAAGGCGTCGCTTGTTCATAATCGCCTATAAATAAAATATAGACTCTTAATGTATCGGCGCCATAATGTTCAATCGTTTCCATTGGGTTAACAACGTTCCCTTTAGATTTACTCATTTTATCGCCATCTGGTCCTAATATTAATCCCTGCGCCGTACGCTTTTTATACGGTTCTTTTGTTGGGACAACGTTGAGATCATATAAGAATTGATGCCAAAATCTTGAATAAATAACGTGACGGGTAACGTGTTCCATTCCCCCGTTATACCAATCGACAGGCAACCAATATTTCAATTTGTCATAATCCGCTAATTCTGTATCATTATGCGGGTCAATGTAGCGTAAATAATACCAGCTTGACCCAGCCCATTGGGGCATCGTATCCGTTTCTCTTTTCGCAGGTTTGCCGCAGTTTGGACACGTAGTATTGACAAATTCGTCAATCCCCGCTAGTGGACTTTCGCCATCGTCAGTTGGTTCGACGTTTTTCACATCTGGTAGGGGAATCGGTAACGTTTCTTCTTTCACCCCAACCATGCCACAGGCATCGCAGTGGACAATAGGAATCGGTTCTCCCCAATAACGCTGACGGTTGAAGGCCCAATCTTTCATTTTAAAGTTAATCGCTTTATCGCCTAAATTATGGGTTACTATATACTGTAATGTTTCGTTAATCGCTTCTTTTACTGATAAGCCATTTAAGAACCCACTATTGATAAGGGTGCCTTCTTCTGTTGTCGTGTAAGCTTCTTTTGAGATGTCGCCACCCGAAATGACTTCACGAATCATTAGATTGTGCACGTGGGCAAATTCATAATCGCGGTCGTCATGCGCAGGTACCGCCATAATGGCGCCTGTCCCATAGCTCATCATGACATAATCCGCAACAAAAATAGGCATCGTTTCTCCGCTTAAAGGATTTTTGGCGGTTAGCCCTTCAATGCGAACCCCGCTTTTATCTTTTGCGAGTTCGGTTCGTTCAAACTCAGATTTTTGAGCAGCTTTTTCTTTATATGCTTCAATCGCATCAACGTTTTTGATCGTAGCGTTGGCCCGCTTTAAAAGCGGATGTTCTGGCGCAATGACCATAAATGTGGCCCCGAATAAGGTATCAGGTCTTGTGGTGAAGACGTTTAAAAGTTCATCGACTTCGTTCACTTTAAAAGTGACTTCAGCGCCGACGCTTTTTCCAATCCAGTTTTGTTGTTCGCGTTTAATCCGTGGAAGCGTTTCTAAGTCGTCTAATCCTTGAAGCAATTTATCGGCATATTCAGTAATTTTTAAGAACCAAACATCTTTTTCTTTTTGCTCGACATCCGATCCGCAGCGGTCGCATTTTCCCCCTTGACTTTCTTCGTTCGATAACACAACTTTACAAGAAGGACAAAAATTAACTTGCGTTTTATTACGGTAAGCTAAGTTGTTTTGAAATAATTTTAAAAAGATCCATTGTGTCCATTTAAAATAATTGGGATCAGTCGTATCGACCATACGGTCATAATCAAATGAAAATCCCGCTTTTTTAAGTTGGTTAGTAAAGATTTTAATGTTGTCATCAGTGACTTTTCTAGGATGAACTTTTTGTTGCATCGCATAGTTTTCTGTGGGCAATCCAAAGGCATCAAACCCAATAGGAAACAAGACATTATAGCCTTCCATACGACGCTTTCTAGCGACGATTTCTAACGATGTGTACGCTCTAATGTGCCCCACGTGCATCCCAGAACCTGAGGGATAAGGGAATTCCACTAAGGCGTAATATTTAGGGGCTTCACCAAAGTCTTTGGCTTTAAACGTATCATGCTCAAACCAGTATGATTGCCATTTTTGTTCAATTGTTTTGTGAGTATATTCCATGATTTGTTCCTCCTTTTTCTATAAAAAAAATCCTTATTAAATAATAATAAGGACGAAATTGTATCCGCGGTACCACCTTGTTTCACTAAGCACTTTAGTCCTTAACGCGGAAAACGGCGCAAGTACATCCTTGCGCAACTCCCCAAACGAGTTCACAATCTTTCTTTCTTAGTTCGCAGCCCCACTAAGTCTCTTTAAAAAGAAATGGATTGTTACTACTTTTGGTTCAACGTTGATTGTTATATTAATAAGTGTAGCATATTTCATATTATTTTCAACTATAAAGACGTTTTTGTAGTTCAAATGCTAATTTGGATGTTTGTCTAAAGCCAATAAATAATAAAGCAATGAATAAAATAAAATTAAACATGATGAGTTGGTTGAATATCAATACCACAAATAATAGGGTTGATGCGTACGTCATCATCACAAACATTTGTTTAAATGAGACTTTTTTGAGACGTTGTCTAATTAAGAAACTATTAAGTAAAACGAAGACTAAAAATAACAGCATCCCTGAGACATATTCACCAATAACACTAACGCTTAACCACACGTGTGTATAATTTTCTATTTCTTGATTAACCGCCGTATAGATCGAAGAGAAAAAGGCGGTGCGGGTTTCAGGGGTAACCTCAAAATCAATATCGTGAATATCAGGATGCATTGACGCGATATCTTTTGAAATAAACTCTTGTTGCATAAAGAATTGATCAGTAGAAATATACATCTGATCCCCTAACAATACAACATGGTTCCCATCATAACGATCAATATCGTAGTTTGAAGCGCCATCGATTATAACGGTAAACGGCAAATTGAAAACGCTTGTTTCAAATAAGGTATGAGGGCCCCCCTCACATGAAACCTGAGCTTCTATAATTTCACAATCTGTGGTTGGATATTGAAAATTTTCTCTAATCTCACTGCGGATTTCGTTAGAAATCCCATTAAACTGTAAAACGCGTAATGCTGGTCCAACTGTCATTAACAGCGCAAAAAACAACATGAAAAGAATCGCAAAAATCGGTTTATCGTTGCGGAATTTAATCAAATTTTGTGGTGCGACGATTGAGGTTCTTATTCTTTCTAGCATATTTATCACCAATAATTATTATATCATAAGAAAAGCGTAAAGTAATGGTTTGTGATAAAATATTATAAGGTGATAAAATGACAAATAAACATTACTATACGATGAATGATTATTTACAATCTACCTTTAAAACAAAAGTGTTTAAAGTTTCTTTGAATGGTGGATTTACATGCCCAAACAAGGATGGATCTAGTGGTTTAGGCGGGTGCACTTTTTGTTCGCCTTCGGGAAGTGGCGATTTTGCGGGTGATATAGATGAATCTATCTATGATCAATTCCATACCATAAAAAAAAGAATGCACGAAAAATGGCCAAATGCTAAGTATATTGCGTATTTTCAAGCCAATACAAATACATATGGCCCTGTCCAAACTTTAAAATCCCTTTATGACGAAGCGTTACATGCGGATAAAGATGTGGTAGGGTTATCCATTGCGACGCGCGCGGATGCGTTAGATGAAGACGTCATTGATCTACTTGAAGATTACCATAAAAAGACCTACCTCCAAGTCGAGTTAGGGCTGCAAAGCATTCATGAAGCTACCGCTAAAAAAATTAATCGCGGGCACGATTTAAACCAATTTGATGACGCTGTTAAACGGCTTCGAAAACGTGGAATGAATGTCGTGGTCCATATTATTAACGGGTTTCCCTGGGAAAATAAAGCAGACATGATTCAAACCATTAACCACTTAAATACCCTCGATATTCAAGGCGTGAAAATTCATATGCTCCATATTACAAAACATACCGCTTTAGCTTATGAACATCAACAAAATCCTTTTGAACTCATCGATTTAGAAACTTATGTTGATATTGTGATCGAACAAATCAGACGGCTTAAAAAAGACGTTGTCATTCAACGGGTTACAGGCGACGCCTCAAAAGATGATTTAATCATTCCACAATGGACTTTGAAAAAGTTTGTGGTGATGAATGAGATAGATAAAAGGATGCGCCATGAAAAGCTTTATCAAGGCGATCTTTATGCGAGTAAATAGTCGGTTTGTTTGAGAAAGTAAACTAAGGCGAGCATATCCGCTGCGCCGCCTGGAGAGATTTTTTTATCAAGACAATTAAGCGCTTTTTCTTCAAACGCATCATCCTTTAATGCGGCTTGCATGCAACGCTTAATTTCTTTTAATCTCGTTGGGTCATCATCTTTCATCAACGTTGTATCATCTAAGCGTGCCATAATCTGAATCAGCATCGTTTGGGGGGAATAAGACTTGTCTTTTTCATACCACTCAAAAATAGCGGGCAAGCCTTCAGACAATTCGCCTTTTATGCCACGTATTTGATGCTTTATATAAGCTTTTTCTCCTCTCGTTTGAGGGGATTTTTTATTGTTTAATTCACGCAATTCAAGCGTTTTAGCGTGCGTTTTTAAAGCGTTTAAGAATGTCTCTAAGGACTGTTTATTCATAATCGCTTGGATGTATAAAGGTAAGAATAACCCGAATAAATAATGGGCGCCTTTAAGGGTGTTGACGCCGATACTTTTGATGAGTAAAAGTTCAAAAAGTTTCCCTTGTTCGTTTAAACTATCGAGTGAAAATTTGGGATGAATCCCAAATTTGAGATAGGTTTCAAATGCTTCGTCTAACAATTCTATCGCACTTAAAAAATGGGATATATTCATATCTTTATGAATACCCGTGTCTTTGTGAGAGACCAATCCAAAACTGGGATACGTAAAGATTTCTTTTCTTAAAGCCTGGGAGGTTTCTTGTTTTAAAGCCTTGATTAAAAATTGTTGTAAAGCGTGCTTTAAGGTTTCTTTTAACGTTTCAATGTCATGCGCTTGGGCTCTGCGACAAACATTGACATTGTCCCCGCATATAACACACGAACGTTTTGGGGTATTAAAATCTTCTCTTGAAAGATTTTGTTCAGCCGTATAAACATCGAGGTCAATGAATCTTCCTAAAGGATGATGGTCTTCTAAAAACATCATCGTTTTTTTAAGTCGATTGGCGTCTTGGTTGACTATGAATATGTTGTAGTTGCCATCTAAGGATTCGTAGTGCATTGAGTTTACTTGGTAAAGGGTGTGAATTAAATGGGTAAAAAGGGTTAAGATAATGGTGGTTTCAGGCGTGTTTTTTTGGTCGCCTGGCATATTGACATGAAGCGAAATTACAGGATTATTTCTTGTTAAAGTCTTTATATGTTTCGCCCGTTGAGAGCGTGCGATTAAAATATCAGTGCCTTTTGTCATAATGTTTTATCCTCCTTATTACCGTTTGACCTTGGTCACTAAGCAAATAATCAAAGGTCTCTTTAGGAACATATTTTCTAACCGATTCTAAGCCGTTTTTCTTTAATAATTTACGTACCGTTGATGCGCTTATGGGCACAGTATCTAAGGTTTTACGTTCGATGATCACTAAATCGTTGCCTAAATACTCTTTCATGGTTTTATTGTAGACTTCAGTCATGGGAGAGTAAGGTTCTTCTCCAACGTAGCGTTTTTGAATATTAAAAACTTTCATGTAATGTTGTTTAAACGTTAAAACATCGATTAAAGCGTGATCTTTTTTAATCGTTTCCTCACTTTTTTGAAAGTATTTAGGAAACGTTGCATAAGATACTAAATAATCTTTTGTTGGAACAATATGGATGTTTTTTTGATGTTTAAAACATGTTTTTATTATCTCAAAACGGTCTTTGAAAGGAAAAAAGCTACGATCTTCACTCACCACAAAAACGATTAGGGATTCATGATGTTTAGCGGCCGCTTCGATTAAGTGTTTATGTCCTTTTGTAAAAGGATTTGCGTTTACAACGACACTGCCTTTTGGGGTGTTATCAATCATATGTTTTTTCTTTAATCTTGTTAGTGTTGCGGTGATGAGGCCGTTTCGTTCCATAAAAGATAGATGCATGGATTGAACGATTTGTTTAAATCCTAACGATTTAAAGATATCAACGTGTTCGGGCTGAGTGTAGACAAATAAATGGTCGCGGTCTTGGGATTCTAACAATTTAATCAAATGTGTCATTAACGTATTTAACAGGTGTCTTCCCTGGTACGATTCAGCTACGGCGACGCATTTAATAATGCGGCCACTTGAGGATAACGTTGCGATGATTTTTTGATTATCTTCGATGTAAAGGGTGTGGTCAATATCATCTTCATACACTAAATTGAAAGAAGTTAAAAATTTAGAGACTGCGCTTATTTCTTCTTGGAGTAAAGCGGTTTTTACTTTCATCAAACATCACTCCTTTGATATAACTGATCGATGCATGTGCCGTGTCGATTTTCAATAGAGCCGATGATCGCACTTGAACGTGCTAAAGGCTTAGGGATTCCGCTTAAAGCGTGTGCTTTAGCTTGAAGGGATTCAATACTCATCAAGGGGAGATTCGCTTGGCTCAGTTTTTGGATTAAGTCTTTTCGGTTTGGATTAATCGCAATGCCTCTTTCTGTGACGATGATATCAACATGCTTTCCTTCGGTGGTAATGGTATTCACTTTATCTTTTATTAATGGCATTCTACCTTTTAACAATGGCGATACAATAATGGTTAATGTTGCGTCTTCACTGGTATCACTATGGCCACCAGACCCTCCGATAATACGCCCTAGTGAATCGGTCGTTACATTGACGTTATACCCTAAATCCACTTCTGTTGCGCCTAAGATCACGATGTCTAAATCGCCAATTTTACGCGCCAAATTATTAGGGTTGGCATAATCGCTTGCGCTCATATACTTGTGCGCAGGGTTTTCTTTAAGACTCTTAATAGCCTCAAGATCAAAGCATTGTACGTCGTATAAGAATGAAACCAATCCGTCGTTTAAGGCCTTCACGTGGTGAGCTGTAATGCCGCCTGTGTAAAAGGCCGCTTTTAAGTGATGGGTCTTTAAATATTCATTAAACATTTTCGTGATTGCTAAAGAGATGCCGCCTGCGCCACTTTGAAAAGAAACGTTGTCTTTGATAAGACCACTGGTTTTTAAAACACGCATCGTTTCTCTAGCGATTTTCAACCCTAAAGGATCGTTCGTAATTTCTAGCGTGCCACTGACAATGCCTTTTGAATCACCGATTGAATCTACTTCTAAAATTGCATCTACAAATTCGTGCGAAATTTGAGGGGTTTCTAGGGTTTCTTTTAAGGTATCAGTGACTAAAATTACGGTTTTTGCGTGGGTTAAATCTTCCATTGCGTAGCCTAAAGACCCTAAAATGTTCTTGCCTTCTAAGCCTGTTGCGTTCCCTTTTAAATCCGCTGCGCTCACAGCGATAAAAGCATAATCAATGCTGGTTTCTTTTTCTATGATAGCGCGCGCTCTTCCCCCGTGTGATTGCATCGTAAAATCGCCTTTTACTCCATAGGTATTAATCGCATCATAAACCGAGCCGTTTAAATAATTGGTTTTTAAGTGGGTGACACGATTGGATTGAATCATCTTAAATAAGGCGGTGTGAACAGGAAATATCCCACTAGGATATAAATTCATATGGGTTAAGTTACGTTTTATACAGGTGTTTAAAACAAGGTTCATAACGGCGTCGCCATTTCTTAAGTGATGGTGAAAAGAAAGCGATGCATGATCTTTAATAGCAAAATCATCAAAGAGTGTTTCAATTGATTTATAAATCACCATATTCACCTTCAATCAAGCCATACTTAGCTGCGCGCTTGACTAAGGATAAAGCGCGTTCAATGATGGGTTTATCAACCATTTGTCCGTCCATAGAAAAGCGTGTTTTCCCAGTTTGTTTATGAAGCGCGAGTATCTTTTTTGCTTCTATGATGCGCGCTTGACTTGGAGAAAAAGTTTCATTAATAGGAATTACTTGATTGGGATGAATGGCGGCTTTTCCATCGAAGCCTAGCGCAGCCCCTATAGATAAATCTTTTAAAAAGTCGGGTTCGTTATTGCCAGGCCAGGGGGTATCGATACAAAATTTATGGTAGGCTTTGGCGGCCATTATAAGGGTTGAACGGGCAAATAAAAGGGCTTCCCCTGATGCTTGACGGGTGGCGTTTAAAGCGCTTGTTAAATCTTCGCCGCCTAAGAAAAGGCCTTCTACTTGTTTGATTTTAGCAATTTGGTCAATTTCAAAAAAGGCTTGAGGGGTTTCTATCAAAGCAATGACTGTTAGTGATGGATTGTTGAGATCACTTAATAATTGCGTGAGGGAATCAACACGACTTTTTGGAAAAACAAGGCCTTTTATATCAAGGGTTTTAATCCAGTGAAGGTCGTCTTTATAAAAAGGAGCGTCGTTGTTAATTCTTATATAAATATCCGTTTGTGGCGCGTGAGTTTTGATGTATGAGTAGGTTAAATGACGCGCTTCATCTTTTTCATTTGGACCAATCGCGTCTTCCCAATCGATAATGAGTGCATCCGCATCATAAACTTCCATATGTTGAAGCATTCTAGGTACGTTGCCTGGGATGAATAAATAACTTCTAGCCACTTTCATTCACCCATCTTTCTAGTGCAGTTTTTAGTCGTGCTTCAATGGTAAAATCAAGGGCCCCTTTATCTTGTAAAATAATATGAAGCTTCGTGATTTTATGATTTTTTGCGATGCGGTGAATAAGACTATGAATATGATCATAAAAGGCATCTTTTAACGGGGTTTCAATGGTGATTTTTAATGTTTTTGATGATGTTAACGTTATTAAACAATCAGAGGATTCAAGCGTGCCGACACTAAGATGTTTCATATTTAGCCCTACTTTCTATTAAGGCGATTTCTCGCATCATATGGTTTTTAACGATCATGATGCCTTCGTCTGTTCCCATACCTGGTTTTGCCAAACATTGTTTAGCTTGGGTCGCAATGGCGATACTTGTGGTGATTTCTGCGCTAATATTGGTTTCGTTACAAGACCCGCCGCTGTAAGCGCCAACCCCTTTGTTTAAACAATATCTTAACGCTTCTATAGAGTTGTTTACCCCGCCTAAATCTGGAGTTTTAACTTGCAGCATATGGGCAGCCTTTTCATCCGCAAAAACCTTCACGTCTTCTAATGTATTACACCACTCATCGGCGACGATTTCAACGTGTACACAATCGTCTGCGTCTATTTTTTCTTTTAAGGCTTTTAACGCTTCTAAAGTATCTTCGCGGTTTCCTTTATCAATTGGCCCTTCAATGCGAAGTGAAAAGGGAGTTGCGGTTTGAGATAAGATTTTTAAATAGTCAAAACATTTATCGATATTATCATCAAAAATCATCCCGATGGTGCCATAAACATCAATATGTAAAATAGGATGATACGCTTCGCTCATTCTTTTTTCTAATATTCGGTTTTTTAACCATTTGACATAATTTAAAAGTTTTTCACCATGAATCCCTAGTTTTGTTTTAACGCTGTTGATGAGCGCGTGTGGCAATACTTCAATCTGTTTCATAATCATTTTATCGACGCCACTATAGCGATCATCCCCGGTTTGAGCAAATACTGGAATAGGGGGATAATCTTGACTATCAATGTTGTATTCGCGTCGTACAATTTCAGAAATGGTGAGTTGGTTGGCTTTAGCGGTAGCGTCTAATAATGCTTGAGTGATGCCATACCGTAAAGCAGTATGAATGGGCTCACCATCAATATTAAGGGTATCAAAACGACGGGCGTTAGTTCTAAATTCTTTAACACTGAGGCCCATCAATAATGGTTTAATATTTTCAAGGAAAAACGATTTTGCTTTATGGGCTTCAAATAAAGTATCTCGTCCCCCTGCACCGCTATATTGTACCGCTGCGGCATCGCCGTAAGCAATCATCCCATTTTCTAAGCGCAACATGATGCTTAAAGTTTCACCTGCTTGACGGATCGCTTTAAAGTTTTTAGTGATAGGATCCCCTACATAAGTAAATCGGTCCATCTCCGCCCCTTTTTTAATGGCAGCTTGGTCATCATTATAAAATCCGGTGTATCCAGCAGATACAATTACATCTTTAATTATCATAGGCTAGGCTCCTTTGCGAACTTATTGCCTACAAGTTTTCCTTGAGAAACAGCGTAGACATCATCGATTGTCATTTGAAAACTCACGTCTCTACTTTCATTTTCCGCTCGCGCTTTTAAAGCGGCTTTATGAAAATCTTTGATTTCTTCATCAAAGGGTAAATTTCCAAATTCTAATATGCGAATATTGCCATACATATCTCTTGCAGGCAGGATTTTCCCTTTATTCATTTCGCTTGGGGCAAACGGAATATCTAATAAGCCTTGTTCAAACGCTTTAATAACGCCTTGGGCAAAATCTCCTTTGCCAATGTTAAGGGTCGCATATAGTAACGTTTTCACTTCTTTTTCAATCATAATTTTTTCTTCTTTTAAAATTTTATCTTTAGGATAGCGTTGTGTTTTTAATAGATTGGTCATTAATTTTGACGCCCGCAATCCTTCAGCGTTTGCTTCTTTGGTTGGGACGCCTTGTGATTCATGGGGGCTTTTTGTAATAATTTTAGTTGCATTACCTAGCGTAGCGACAGTCGCTCCTAAAGAAATTAATGACATAGCTTCGGCCTCATCAGATGGAAAGCCTCCCATCCATTGATGCAACACCGTTGTGACAAATACATCATCATATCCAAATAATTTTAAGTAATAATTTGTGAGTGAATCAAGGGTTTGTAAAGCCGCAACATCTTGAGTAATGTTCCCGCATTGTCCATACCCAACAGTAATATTTTTAACGCCCTGTTCCGCCGCCAATATAGCCTCTATAATGGCGACGGTATGAGATATTGATGGGGGAACAAGTGTCCCAGTTAGGGGGCCAAACGGTTCGCGGTTTAATTCAATTCCTTTTTCAGCGTACATTCCGACTAAGCGATCACAGTATTGCCAGTAGCGAAGGGTATCATTTAAAGAAATATTTTTAGCATAGGGAATATTATAAGATATACCACCGCCCTCATTAGAGGTCCAACCCGAGGCGTGAATAATTTCACTTAATAACCGAGCGTCAGGAGTCCCATGTCTCGCTTGAAGCGGGACATCGACATTGTCAAAAACTTTTTTACACCCATCTACCCCATGATTAACTGCTGGAAACCCATTAAGCATAGAGCGTTTTTGTTTGATGGATTGTTTTATCGCATCTTCAGCATTAGAATAACGGTTTTGCCTTGTGTAAGAATCGATGGTCGATGGTAAAAAATCCGCCTTCCCCTGTTTTTGTAAAAATCTCAGTAAGGTGATATGCTCATCAATTAATGCAACGCCGGCTCTAGGCTGAATCATGGTGATGCCGTGTGCTTTTGCAAAGCGTAATTTTTTCGCAAAATTTTTAGAATCCGGCACATTTTTCAAGGTTTCCACCGCCCTATCAAAGTCTAAAGCTTCGTGCGAACCTGTTGGCCAGTGACTGCGTATTTTTTTACGGATTTTAAAAAATGCTTCTTCACTTAATTTTTTATTTTTTATCATTATGTCTACTCCTATATTAAATGACGTTTCATAAGTTTTAATGCAAGGTGTGGATATTTTTGTGACAAAATGCCCATTGCGGCTAAAATATATTTTTCATCGATTAAAAACGTTGGGTCATCTGGTCTCAATTCTAATTTCTTATTTGATTTTTTATTGACTTCATGTAAAATACCTTTCGCGTCTGGGCTATTGATTAATACCCCACCTGTTCCAATCACATACTTGATATCTGTTAAGTCTTTTCCTGTTTGATAATACATATTTCCAAGCGGGGTATATACGACCTCTACACTGCCCACATGTCTTGACATAGAGTAATCGCAACAAATTCTTGCCAGGGCTATATCAAACGCTTTTTCTTGGTCACTATCCGGTAAATAATCAACATTTTCTGAACGTTTTTTCACCGAGTCTTCTATATAATCCCCATTAGACGTATCGGTTTCTTGATAATCATAATATTGTTTGAATTCATATGGAGACACTAAGCCTACCAGCGCATTCGCACTATAACGCATGCCTAAATCCCCTTCTACCGTGCGTTTTGCGAACGGCTCTTCAAGGCCTTTTAAAATAACCTCTGTTCGTTTTGGAGAGCCTTCCCCAATCGTATGGACATCGGTAGTTGCACCCCCGATATCAATAATCATTAGTTCTCCAAAGCCTGGTTCATCTTCATAGCCTTTTGCAAGCAATTCAGCGGCTTTTAATACACTCTCCGGCGTTGGCATAATAATTTCGCCTGTTTGTTCTTCGGCTTTTTTAATTCCTTTGGCTTCAATAATCTTAGTAATAAAGATTTGACGTATTACCTTTTTAGCCGCATCAACATTCAGTTTTTTAAGTTTTGGCATCACATTATCTACGATATAATATTCTACGTTAGCCGCAGAAAATATATCATCGATCGTATCCGCGGCTGCTTTATTTCCTGCCACAATAATCGGAACGTTTAATTGTGCGTCTGCCAACTTTTTAGCATTATGAATAATACATTCACTATTGCCACCATCGGTTCCACCTGCGAGTAAAACAATATCGATATTCGCACTTTTTAATTGTTTAATTTCTTTTTTTGATAAATGGTGGGTATAGACATGTTTAACTAAAGCACCAGCCCCAAGACAGGCGCGTTTAGCAGCTTCTGCGGTTAATTCTTCTACCAATCCTACCGCTACCATCTTCAATCCACCCGCTGCAGATGAACATGCAGAAATAGCCTCGATATCACCAATCGATGGATTGGCGTTTCGAAGCTTTTCAAGCGCTAAATTAAATCCTTCCAACACATCCGTTTTAACGGTAGTCATCGCTCTAGAAGTCCCAACAATCATTTCATTTTTAATGTCAACCGCCGTTAACTTGGTATAGGTTGAACCAAAATCTACTAGCAGGTGTATCCTCATACTAAATTCAAATCTTTTTTAATATCATCAATCGCTAAATCAATATTTGTTCCTGGGGCATATACACGATCAAATCCCATTTTTTTAAAACGCGATTCCACTTCTTTGAAATCTTGTTTCCCAACAACAATATTGCCACCGACATAAAGCTTTACATGATTAAGCCCTGCTTCAATCATATTGTCTTTCATAAACTTACAATCAAGTTCGCCATGTCCATATAGCGAAGAAACTAAGATTGCTTTGGCGTTGGTTTCGATGGCTGCGTTAATAAAATCTTCTTGAGACGATAACACGCCTATGTTCACAACATCAAATCCATGTTCTCTTAATACATGGTCAATGATTTTATTGCCTACTGCATGAACATCAGCGCCTATAACCCCAATAATGACAGTTTCCATTGTTTTCACCTTTCTTTCACAATAAAAAGGATGAATAAACAATCATCCTTTGAGAGGGGGTAAAGCGTATACCAAAAAACCAAAATTTGGTTGTACAGAATCGATCATTAAAGTAAAAATTTTTCCGCTTAAGTGTTTGAATGCCATTCTTGCACCCTCATATGACGCGATTTTTTGTAAACGCTTACTACACCTTAATTATAATGGCTTACACACATAAATCAAGTGCTTTTATTAAACTGTTGTTTTGTATGCAAACTTAATAGAATATTCAACGAAAAATAATCAACTTTTTTGATTATATTTTTTGTTAGTGCACGTCGTTATTTTAAGCAGAATTGATAGTTGAATGGTTTATAAAGCGATAATGTAGTAGAACAAATAAATTAGTTTGCATCAAGAATTATCGTTTTTGATTAGAAAATATATTATAAACCCATAACCCGATTTTATATTTTCCCCTTATGACAATACCTTTTGCGTTTGTGTACAAATGATTTAACCCAAAAGAAAAACCTCCACTGGGGAGGTTTATGCAGTTCGTTGTTTAAACCGTTGATAATAGTCTTCGAATTCTGAGCTATATTTTAAGAAACGGTCAAGGATATATGATTCAAAATATTCTTTAAATTCCAATTCTAATAGTTCGATGGCGCGTTTATGAGTGAGTGCGGTTTTATAATTTCTTGTTTGTCTCAATATTTCGTAAAGTTCTGAGAGTAAGATAATTTGCCCTTCTTGCGAACGTTGGATTTTTTTCATACGCTCTTTAAAACTACGATCGACATTTTTTTCAAAATGGGCGCGAATAATATCTTCACTTTTTTGTTTAAGTTGGAGTCTTTTAATGATGACACTACCAAGAATCGTTTTTTCTCTAATGATTTGATAGTCTTTTTCATTTAATACTTCTTTGTTATCGTATTCAATGATTGATAAATCTTTCGTTCGATCGACTTGTATTTTTGAGTAATCATAAATTTCACTACAAACATTCGGTGATAATCCTAAAATATTACCAAGGCGTGATGCGATTTCTGCGACTCGGTAAGCTGCTTGACGTTCTTCTGAACGGGTATTGGCGTTAAATACGCTTATGACGTCAAATACATCGCCTACCACTGCTTTAAAGTCGTTTTCCATGTCGCGTCTTTTCACCAATTCTTCTTTACGCTTGTTATTCATCATTTGACCGATAGCGACAGATGAATATAGTGCGATATTAAAGATGATTAGCATCAGTGTACGCAGTAATATATCAATCGTGACTTGAATTTCTTCGATAAACAAGTAGTTATACAAACTTTGAAGAGAGGAAGCGTGTTCATACAAGGGATGCATAATAAATACATGTATAACAGTCATCAATACAAGCACCCATTTAAATAAAATTCTTAAAAGCGTCGCATTTTGATACAAAGCAATTACCACTAAGGCAAAATATATTAAAACGTACCCAGCTTGAGTGATAGAAAAGCCAAATACATCGCCATAATCATCGACACCTAGACGCAGTTTAATATAGACACCAAAAGATGCGAGTAAGATATAGACACTCGCAATGTACATTGCCATTTGTTGTTTAAGTAGTGTACGGGGTCGTTCACGGATAATTTTCTTTAATGTCGTATTGGTCGCAAACATAATAACCCCAAATCCAAAGATTACAATATAGTTTGGATTGCGGTTCCCAATAATTGTGAACACTAAAAACACCATGTTGGTTACAATCAAAATGTTTTTAATAACACGGTTTCTTCTATAAAGTACACTGACGTCGTCTAAAATATCGACTCCAGCTTCAAAATTAAACTTTTCGCTGGCACGTTTCATTAGTAATTTATAAAAAACCCGTGCACGTCTTCTTATTTTGGAAGGTTTATTAGGATTACGTTTATCTTCTCTAGACGTTGAATATGATTTAATCCGCTCTGCCGTATTTCTAAAGAACATGGCGATTTTATCCCACCGAGTGGTTTTATTTGGGTCTTCACCCTTATTGATTGAGTCAACGTATTCTTTTAGTTCCTCGGGGTCTTCATCGGCCTTTTTAAAAAAATCATCAAGGTCTTTTTCCCTTTTAGCCATGGTCTCACATCCTCACTGGTGAAGGGTGGTTTTTATAAATCGAAATCGAGTTTAATCGCTTTGTATTTTGGATCTTTTCTCGCTTCATTTTCGTTGGTAATTTGAGCAACGCGCGTTGAGGCTGCAGCTCCAATGGCGCCCACAATGTCATCTAAAAACGTGTGGCATTTTTCTTTATCTTTTTTTCCACCGTAATTTAGGTCCGCAACAATTGATGGCTTGTTTACATCTATATCACCAAAATTGGTTTTACCGATGGTTCCATAAATCCCTGCGAGTTCTAGTCCAAATAATTCATCAATTCCAAACATTCCAAGATCGCTATGCAATATCTCACGCAAGGGTTCGCGAATTTTGTTTTCTTCAGTTAAACGGTCAATCTCAGCCCCGAGTTGTAAAATGTGGAATGTATCCCGTAAAGATAAGATTTTTTCCACTGAATCCATACACGCTTTTAATGAGATATCGTCTGTCCATTTTGATTGTTGATTGTAGGCGATTTCTGCTATTTGATCGACAGATACCCCTCGTTCTTTTAAGGTATCAATATTCATTTTTAGCATTTCGTCCCTTGAAAATAAAGCTCTTTTCATTCTTATTTACTCCTTTTAAACAATAATTGGCATTTCGATAGTTCATTATAGCATCTTTTTACATAAATATAAATTGTTAATGAGCGCCTTTTTTAGGGTTATTCATCAATTTTTTTACCGATTGGTAAAATTTGTTTTCCTTTACCGTTTAAAAAACTTTTTCCATCCATCGGCTTTCTTCCTGAAGGCTGAACATTATCTAAACGGATGGCACCATTTTTCACTTTAATAATAACCCCTTCGTCTTCGTGGGCTATTACGGTCCCATTTTCCTTTGATTGATCTGCGTCTAAAGGATTTATTATACTAACTTCATAGACTTTTATAGGGGTATTGTCCACTATAAAATAGGTTGCGGGCTCAGGCGTGAACGCTCTAACTTTACGTTCTAAAGTAACGGCGTCTTGATGAAAATCTAGTTTTTCTTCTTCCCGTTTAATATTGGGCGCAAACGTTACTAAATCTGGGTTTTGTTTGGTCGGATGGATCGTTCCTTCAATAATGTTTGGCATGACCTCTTCTAATAAATCGGCGCCTACTGTCGCCAGTTTTTTAAATAAAGACGAATTGGTTTCCTTGTCATCAAGCTGGACGCGTTTAGTGGCGATGATATCTCCAGCATCCATTTTCTGAGCCATATACATAATACTTACGCCGCTATAATCTTCACCGTTTTCAATAGCCCGTTGAATCGGCGCGCCCCCTCTATATTTAGGAAGTAACGATGCATGCACATTAATCGCGCCATACTTAGGCGCTTCTAGTAATGCTTTGGGTAAGATTTGCCCGTAAGCGGCGGTGACAATCATATCAGGGTTATGCCTTAATAAGTCATCTACCGATGCTTTAATACGGGTCGGTTGTAAGACTGGAATTCCTTTTTCTTGGGCAAAAACTTTTAGGGGAGGATCTATTAAAACTTTTTTACGCCCTTTAAGTTTTGATGGTTGGGTGACAATTAAATCAATTGGATGGTATTGGTGGATTCTTTTTGCGACGGTTACACTAAAATGCGCGGTTCCCATAAATATTAGTTTCATTGTATTGACTCCTTACATTACTTTTGGATGATGGTTTATTTGAATGGTGACCCCATCTTTAAAATAAGTGTGAATTTTATGTAATATAGTATAAATTTTGCCATCATCATCGTGTCTGATGATTAGTTGTATCCGGTATACATTTTTATGTTTAAAACGTTTCGGTTCACTAGGCCCTAAGATTTTAAGAGGGGCTAAAGATAGAATGAATCGCTTCACTTCTAAGGCTTTTTTATAAGCAATGTCGTAGTTTTTATGCATAAATAATAGCTGAGTAACAGTATAAAAAGGCGTGACGCTTGCCCGTTTTCTAAAGGCTATTTCTCGCGTATAAAAATTTTCATAATCGTGGGTTTGAACATCGTTTAATACGGGATGATCACTATCGTAAGCTTGGATATAAACATGGCCTTGTTTAGATCTTCTACCGCTTCTTCCCGAAATTTGTAATAATTGAGAAAAGGTTTCGCTCTCGGCGTAAAAATCAGGGACAAACAAAGCCATATCGGCACTTAAGACCCCTACTAGTGTTACATTTTCAAAGTCTAACCCTTTCGTAATCATTTGGGTTCCCACTAAGATATCGCCATTGTTTTCAAACGCTGCGATTAACTTTTCATGAGACGCCTTTTTGGTCGTCGTATCTTGGTCCATGCGGTATATTTTAGCATTGGGGAAGGTTTGATTTAAGGCCTGTTCGACTCGTTCGCTTCCAATACCCATATAACGAATGTAGCTTGAATGGCAGGTGGGACAGGTTTTGGGGGAAGGTTCTGTGTAATTACAGTAATGACATTTTAAACGGTTCGATGCTTTATGGTAAGTTAACGATATATCACATTCAGGACACTTTATTCTTTTTCCGCATTCTCGACAAATTACAAAATTATTATGCCCTCTTCTATTGATGAGAATCATAATTTGTTCTTTTTGGTCTAAGGTTTGTTGAATTTTACTTTGTAAGGCTTTAGAAAACATCGAGGGGTTTCCTGTCTTAAATTCTTCTTTCATGTTAATCAGTTTAACGACAGGTAACGTTGCGTTTAGCGCACGGGTTTTGATTTGATGCAAGGTGACATTTCCCTCTTTAGCCTGAAAATAGGTTTCTACTGATGGGGTCGCTGAGCCGTATATTAAAGGAGCGTTATGTTTAAAGCTTCTTAGTGAGGCGACCTCTTTTGCGCTATATGGTGGGTTTTCTCTTTGGATATAAGCGTCTGATTGTTCTTCATCCATGATGATGATCCCTAAATTATTAAAAGGCATGAAAACCGAACTTCTAGCCCCGATGCAGATATGAGTTTTTCCATAAAGCACTTTGCGCCACTGGTCATATTGTTCTCCGCTTGATAAAGCAGAGTGATAGATGGCAATATCTTCTTTAATTGCCTTTTTAAAACGGGCTACAATTTTTGGCGTTAAAGCAATTTCTGGTAGTAATAAAAGAGCTTGTTTGCCTTGAGAACGGACGGTTTTAATGAGTTCAATATAGATTTCAGTTTTTCCACTCCCAGTTACGCCATGTATTAAATGTGCTTGTGGGGTGTCCAGTGTTTTTACTATAGCCTGTTTAATCTTTTCTTGGGTTGGATTTAACAATACAGATTTATCGGGTTCATCAATATAGGCTTGTATGTCACGAATTTTTTCGTGGGAGACTTTTTCAATAATGCCTTTTTCTAAGAGCGCATTTAGAGGGGACGTTGTCGTATTTAAGCTTTTTAAAAGGGCCGTTTGTTCTACGGCACCATAGGTTTTTAAATGGTCAATTATAGCTTGTTGTTTCGTTCCTCGCACCGTGGTAGCTTCTTTTAAAAGGATATAATTTACTGTTTTAATATTAGTGGTTTGTTTAAAACTATGGGTTAATTCTACTATATTTTGGTCAATTGCTTTACGCATTAGCGGCAATAAGGGTTTATCTACGTGATCTTTGTTTACCGAAGATGCGCCTTCAAAATAAGGGCGTAAAGACGGATGAACAGACGCTTTATCCTTAATGGTAAATAACGTTTTATACTGCATAGAAAGCGCACTTGGGAGCATAGCGTTTAAGTATTGGGCACGTGGTCTTATGTGTTTGTTTGATAAAAAACTTGCAAGGGTAAGTCTTTCTTCGTTAAAATACGGGATGAAATCACGTATATTTTTAATAGATTTTATCTTGTTAGTAGGGTATAAAGAATCCTCTTTTAAATTGATGACGACGCCTGTTAAAGTGCGAGGTCCAAATGGAATATCAACGCGTTGACCGATTTCTATGATTGGGGTTAAGGCGCTTGGGACTACGTAATCAAATGTTTGGTCGACTGCGTGGTGTTCAATATCGACTAATATTTCTGCATATCTATAATTATTCAATGAAATCCAACCTCTTTAAAGCATTGTATATGCCGTCTTGATCGTACGCCTCTGTCGTGTGGTTTGCGGAGGCTTTAACTGTTTTATGTGCGTTATCCATTGCGAATGAATTTGGAATGCCTTGAAGCATGGCTTTATCGTTTTCACCATCGCCAAAACAATAGACGTGATCGATTGGAATCTTTAAATGATTTATAAGTTTTTTGATTCCATGAATTTTATTTTTAGTGGGGTCTATGATATCAAACCCATCGCTGATCCACGGGATAATATAGTTAGAGTCTATATGGGTAGAAACTTCTTTTAATGTTGCATCATCCCCAAAAGCCCACACTTGATAAACCGGGTGGGTTAAATCATAGTCGGGATCTACAATTTTAGGACCAGGCATTTTTTGTTCCTGAAACATGGTATAGACATATTCACTCATACGATTCACCACTTGCGTGTTAGATGCGATAAAACCATAAGTTAAATCTAAGCGCTTAAATACTGTTTTTACGTGGTTTAGCAATGCGGAATCCATAGGATCATCGTGAATTTTTTCATTTTTATAGGTAATAACTTGTCCATTTATGGTAATATATGCATTGATGTAGGGTTTGAGTGTTTTGATAATATCAAGCATGTAAAAAGCGCGTCCAGTCGCAACCCCAATCAAAACATCGTTTCTTTTTGAAAGTTTTTCAAGGGCGGTTTGCGTCGACGCGGGTATAGTTTTCGTTATAGGATTATATAAAGTATGATCAACGTCAAAAAATATGGCGTATTTATAGTTCATATTACCACCTACTATAAAAATTATAACACATTAACGTTTATTTATAGAGTAAAATAAGCTATAATGAAATGAATGAAACATACAGTTTTTAGGAGGACTAAATAATGCAAAATCAAATTTTTAAAAAACATGAAGTTGGTGTTTTTGCATTAGGCGGTCTTGGTGAAGTCGGAAAGAATATGTATATCGTGGAATATCAAAACGAAATTATCATTATTGACGCGGGCGTGATGTTTCCTGATGATTCTTTACTAGGGATAGATTACGTCATTCCAGATTATACATATCTTCAACAAAATCAAGATAAAATTAAAGCTTTGGTCATCACGCATGGTCATGAAGATCATATTGGTGGAATTCCTTGGCTTTTACGTCATGTAAAAATACCGAAAATTTACGCGAATGGAATAGCGGTGGGCTTGATCAAAAATAAGATGCAAGAACACCAAGGCGTACAGTACAATTTGGTCGAATTTTTTGAGAATGATATAATTCGATTCGATCAATTATCGGTAAGCTTTTTCAGAACCAATCACTCTATCCCTGATTCATTTGGGGTTGTTGTGAAAACACCACAAGGAAAAATTGTTCATACAGGGGACTTTAAGTTTGACTTTACCCCTACAGGCAAAGATGCTGATTATGCCAAGATGGCTAGATTAGGAAATGAAGGCGTCTTATGTTTACTCAGTGATTCAACCGGAGCTGAGGTGGATGTATTTACAAAAAGTGAAACAAAGGTATCAGAAAGTATTAAAGAAATTTTTTCTAATATCAAAGGACGCGCCGTTGTCGCGACGTTCGCTTCAAACATTCATAGAGTTCAACAAATCATCGAAGCTTCGATTGCCATGAAACGGAAAATTGCCGTCTTTGGACGAAGTATGGAACGTACCATTGAAGTGGGACAAGAGATGGGGTATATTAAAGCACCACACGGGACTTTTGTAGGCCCTAGAGCGCTTAAACACTTTGCCCCTCATGAAATTACCATTGTCTGTACGGGATCGCAAGGCGAGCCGTTTGCGGCGTTGTCTAGAATTGCGAATGGGACGCATCGTCAAATTAAAATTCAGCATGGAGATACTGTAATCTTTTCATCATCGGCTATTCCTGGAAATCAAACAGGCATCAATAAAACCATTAATCAATTATTCCAACGTGGCGCAAATGTCATTACCCATTCACCGCTCAATGATACACACACTTCAGGCCATGGTGGAAATGAAGAGTTAAAACTGATGTTAAAACTCATCAATCCTAAATATTTTATGCCGATTCACGGGGAACACCGTATGCTTAAAATCCATGCAAAAACCGCACTCGCTACCGGCGTTAAAAAAGGAAATGAATTCGTTTTAGACAATGGCGATGTACTTGCTTTGAGTCAACATTCTGGTCGGATTGCTGGGTCTGTTCCTGCTGATAATGTGTATATTGACGGCAAAGGAATTGGCGATATTGGTACGGTTGTGTTAAAAGACCGCAAGATATTGAGTGAAGACGGACTATTAAGTGTTGTCGTTACAGTAAAAGAAAAAGACCGCAAGATTATTGGAAACTCTGTCATTATTTCTCGTGGATTCGTTTATATGAAGGAACAAACCGAATTAACTAAAGCGCTTAGTGAGCGTGTTGATCAATTAGTAAGTGGCATATTAGACAAGTATGATACTATTAAAATCGGCCTCATTAAACGAGATATTATCCGTTTACTCAACGATTATATCTACACTAAAACAGAACGAAACCCTATGATTTTACCGGTTGTTAAATTAATGTAACATTAAAAAAGATCATCATTATCAAAGTTTTGATATATGATGATCTTTTATTTTATAATGTTTAACCCTTGTGAAATTTTGATGGAATCAATTTTAATTGATTTTTTATATTGTTTATAAAAGCTATCTTGATAGGCTTTAAAGTCTTTAGGGACGTCTTCGTGTTCAAACAAAGCGATGATAATTTGATCATACCCTATTAAGGATAACCTAGCGCCTAAGGTATAATTATCCATCATGATTTTAATTAAATCGTTATAGTATTGATTAGAAATATCATATAAATGTTTAATCGAATTTTGCGATTGTTCCAAAACATCACCAAACATTACATAGTCCTTATTTTCTAAATGATCAACTGCTTGTATAACTCTATCAATTTCGAAAACCACATGTTCTATATAAGGCACGATTTTACTGTTGGTAATGTATTTTTTCAACCCGTGAAAATCCTTTAACGATAATTCTGATAAATAAGTAATAGCGCGGGTTTCTCTTATATCGTTGGTAGCTTTATCTACCGCTTTAATGCGTTCTGTAATATCCGCATTCACAATAAATTTAGGACGCGCAACAAACACGCTGATTAGTTGATATTGTTTATCATCAAAAGGGATGTAGCTGTGTTCTAAGGTCATAATATCTAGTTTTATTAGGTGATTTTTTTTGCCGTGTAAACACGTGAAATGGTGGGCGATTGAGCTATTTAATTCTTGATTGGTTTTTTCTGCGTAAAAGGCGTACCGTACCATTTTCTTCTGATTAAGGGTGAATAGGTTTTGGGTGATAAAGATTTTCATGAAAAGCATTAAAAAACTTGGATGCATCCCTAAATTCTCAGGCAATGTTTGATCTAAAACTACGCTAACGTTTAACCCTTTTGAAACTTTATAGCCTTCATACTGGAGTTTCTTAATCATTGAAACAAGTAAGCGCCCATAAATAGTGGGCTGTTGTTTCTCAATATTGGATAAGTCGAGCTGAATGTCAAACCATTCTCCATGAAAACTCAAATGGATTTGCATCATCAAGTCGTCACGAGCTGATACTCCCGCCGTTAAGCCTTTATCGATCGCAATCGATAAGATTGGCCCCTTTAAATTATCAAATCCTTCTCCCAATAAAATCATCGTCGCAGGAGAATAATAAAGACTTGACACATTGTCTCCAAAGTAATTTTGATGTGTGTGTTTAACTATATCTTTCATTTTATTCTCCTCCTTAGTCTAATTATATCATTAATTGCTTTTCAAGCAATTAATAAGAAACCATCTTTTCAACCTTTGAAAAGATGGTTACTCATTTAATTTGCGTTTAAACCCTTCAAACACTTTTTTTGTCATGTAAGCATCGTCTAATGCGTCATGTCTTTGAGGGGTAGATGTATGATTGCCATACATCTCATAAGCGTTTTTCAATCCTAAGTCATTTTTGTAGTTAAAGACATTTTTGTGAAGTTTTAAAAGATTAACAAAACGCGTTTTTCTTGCGAGCGAAGGGGTTTTATTTAATTTATAAGAATCCTTCAAGGAAATGGCATCATTTTTTCCCCATACTATAATGGCAGGATTATAAGTCTCAAGAATGGTTTTAAAATGATGGTAAAAGATTTTATAATCAACGCCTTGATCGACATCTTTTTGGCTTAGTTCTAAAAATTTAATGGTCCGCTTTGAAAGTTTTTTGTGTCGTGTGGGTTTGATATAGACGTTATACGCTTCTATTAACTTTCCATGTTTATCTTCTAATACATAGCCCGCTTGAATAATTTCTTGAACAAATGAAGGGTTTTTGTGGTAAGGATGCATGCTCATCTCAAAGTCTAAAAATAATTTATTGTCTAATGCATTTATAAAGTCTTTTGTTTCGGTTTGAATAAAATCAAAAGAATAAAGATTTTTAGAGCCTTTATGGGAGGGTTTAGATATTTTTAAAACATTGCTTACTGTACACTGTGTGCCGTGTTTTTTCTTTAACCATTTAATGTCTAACGCTATGACGATTCCAACGGCTAAGAATTTATAAAATCTATTATAATTGGCGCGTTGAAAATAGACTTCGTACCGTCTTGAGCGAAAGGTTAATTCGATGGTTCTTTTTTCTACATTATGTTTTTTTATCGTTCCACTTATGCGCATGAAGTATCACCTTTTATTATTTTCTTTATTTAAATATAGTTTGAGCGTATCAATTGTTTTTTGATTGATATTTTGTGCTTTTAATGCCGCATCACTGGCGTTTTTTATTTTTTCGATGGTTTTAAACGTTCTTAGTAGTTTTTTCTTAGTTTTTTCCCCTACTCCGGGAATATCATCTAAGACACTTTCATAAACGCCTTTTTCTCTTAGGTCCTTATGGAAAGTGATGGCGAAGCGATGTGCTTCTTCTTGAACAAAAGATAAAAATCTAAAGACTTCACTATTTTTTTCAAGTTCAAAGGTATTAGAGTCTTGATCTAGTAAATGGCTTGTTTTATGGGTTTTATTTTTGACTAGCCCGGCGATAGGAATCGATAACTCTAATGACGCAATAATCGCTTTAGCGGCATTTAATTGATGAATTCCTCCATCTACTAATATTAAATCAGGCCGTTTTAAATCGTCCATTAAGACTCTTCTATACCGTCTATATAAAACTTCTTTCATTTGATCGGTATCTCCTGATTGAGTTTCAGTTTCAGTTAGACGATATTTTCTATAGTCATTCTTTGATGGCCTAGCATTTTTAAAAACAACCATCGAAGACACTGGAAATTCTCCGAATGTATGGGAGTTGTCAAACGCTTCGATATGGTAAGGCGTATTAATAGAAAGCATTTCAGCCAATTCATCAAGCATGCCAAATGTTTTTTGGGTTTCAACCTCTAAAGACGATTTTTCTTGATGCAGTAAGTCTTGAGCGTTTTTATTCGCAAGGTCTAATATTTTACGTTTCAGTCCGCGTTTTGGGTGTAAGACGTCGCATGAAAGATATTCTTCTAACATGGTGTGATTCAATGTTTCTGGAACCATAATCTCACTAGGGAGTGGCGTTTTTTTATAAAATTGACCTAAGTAATCAAACGCAGTCGTTTCATAATCGAGATAGTAATCCATAATTTTCTTTTCACTTGCCGCAATTTTACCATTACGAATAAATAAAATACTAATCGCAAGGTGGGTGTTATCATACGCTAGTCCTATGATATCTCGATCTTTTAAATCACGAAGATTTACAGCTTGATCGCTTTTTGTGGTTGTGTTGATGGCATCGATCATGCGTTTATATTCTTGCGCGGTTTCAAACGCTAAGTTATCAGAGGCCTCATACATTTTTTGTTTTAAGTCGTTCGTAACTTTCGTCGTTTTGCCTTTTAAAAAGTCACTAATCTCTTTTTCAATATCTCGATAGGTCGATGGATCAACTTTGTTAATACACGGTGCCATGCATTGTCCTAAGTGATAATATAAACACGGTTCATCGGGTAAGGTTTGACATTTTCTAAGCGGATAGAGTTTATTCAAGATTTTTAATGTCTCTCTTGCTGCTTTAACATTCGGATAGGGTCCAAATATATAAGGGTGTTGTTTTTTCACTTTACGGGTGACAATCATTTTAGGATGTTTTTCTCGGGTAATTTCTATGTAAGGATAGGTTTTATCGTCCATTAATAGTATGTTATATCGTGGTTGATATTTTTTAATGAGATCAATTTCTAAAATTAACGCTTCTAATTCTGTATTGGTCACAATGTATTCAAAATCTGCAATTTGACGGATCATTTTGGTGGTTTTATAATCGTGCGACCCAGTAAAATAGCTTTTTAAACGGTTTTTAAGATTTTTTGCTTTCCCAACATAAATGATGGTCCCTGATGCGTCTTTCATTTGATAAGACCCCGGTGATGTTGGAACTAAAGGCAATTTATCTTTCACCATATCCTCACCTCCAAACTATACAAATAAAAGCGATAAAATCGCTTTTATTAGTTGTTATTGTTTTTACTCATAACTTTTTTTAAGCCTTCTTCAATTTTATTGGCTTTTTCTAATGTGATGTCATATTTAAAACGTAAGTGTGGCATTTTACGCATTTTAACTTTTTTTGCGAGTACGGTGCGGATAAACGAAGCACTTTTTTCTAATGCTTTTTGCGTTTCATCACGTTTCTCTTGTTCATCATCTAAAGTCGTATAATGAATCGTTAAATATGATAAATCGTTAGTAAGATCAACGTTTGTCACCGTAATAAATGTCACTGCAGGATGTTTCATTTCTGTTCGGAAAATATTCATTAGTGCGCGTTCAATATCACTTTCTAAGCGCTCAATGTTTGGCATTATCTTTCCATCTCCTTCATGACGGCAGCTTCAATAATATCGCCTGGTTTAATGTCGTTAAAGTTTTCCACTTGCATTCCGCATTCAAAGCCTTGACGTACTGATTTAACATCATCCTTGAAACGTTTTAAGCTTGCGAGTTTGCCTTCGTAAATCACAACGCCATCTCTTAAGACTCGAACAACTGAGTTACGTTCAATATGCCCGTCTGTTACATAACATCCTCCGATGGTTCCAACGCGTGATATTTTAAAGGTTTCACGAATTTCGGCTTGACCCGTAATGACTTCTTCATATTCTGGGTCGAGTAATCCTTTCATAGCGTTTTCAATATCTTCCATAGTTTTATAGATGATGTTGTAAAGTCGTATTTCTACCCCTTTTGCGCGCGCTATTTCACGAACTGAAGCAATCGGTCTAACGTTAAACCCAATTATGATAGCGCCAGACGCTAAGGCTAAAGTAACGTCCGTTTCTGTGATTGTTCCGACAGATGAGCGGACAATTTCGACTCTTGCGCCATCAACATCAATGGTTTCTAAAGATCCTTTAAGCGCTTCAATAGACCCATGAGTATCGCCTTTAACAATGACAGGTAATATTTTTAAATCGCCATCGTTCAAATTTTCAAACAGTTCATCTAAGCTCATCGCTTTAGATAATCCTTTTTCTTCTTTCCACGTTCTATGCGTTCTAGCTTCACTAATTAAGCGAGCTTGTTTATCATCAGAAAAGACTTTAAAAGGATCACCAGCTTGTGGGACATCATTCAATCCGATAATCTCTACTGCGGTACTTGGCGTGGCGTGCGCTATGGCGCGTGAAAAATCATCCGTCATCGCTCTTACGCGTCCAAACGTATCGCCTACAACAATGGTATCACCAATATTTAAGGTTCCGTTTTTAACGAGTAACGTGGCAACTGGGCCGCGGCCTTTATCGAGTTCACTTTCAATGACCGTTCCACTTGCTAAGCGGTTAGGATTGGCTTTAAACTCTTCCATTTCTGCCGTCAGTAAAATCATTTCGATTAATTCTTCGACGTTTTCGCCTTTTAATGCAGATATTTCAACAAAAATGGTTTCGCCGCCCCATTCTTCACTGAGTAAATTAAATTCTGCTAACTCTTGTTTAACTTTATCTGGGTTTGCGCCAGGAACATCCATTTTGTTTACCGCTACGATAATCGGAACCCCTGCAGATTTAGCATGGTCAATCGCTTCACGGGTTTGTGGCATAACGCCATCGTCCGCTGCGACAACTAAGACAGTAATATCTGTTGCGTTTGCACCACGGGCACGCATTTCAGTAAAGGCGGCATGACCAGGCGTGTCTATAAACGTAATCGCTTTGCCGTTTTTAATATATTGGTAAGCCCCGATGTGTTGAGTAATCCCACCCGCTTCACCTTCTGTAACGCGGGCGTTACGGATGGTGTCTAATAAAGTTGTTTTTCCATGGTCAACATGACCCATAATGGTCACTACAGGGGGACGGAATTGAAGATCTGCTTCGTCATCTTCGTCTTCCATTTCTTCAAAACGTGTGGTGTCGGTAATAACTTCATCTTCAACTTTCGCATTAAACTCTAATGCGATAAGTTCGACAGTTTCACGGTCGATGACTTGATTTTGTGACGCCATTATGCCTAATCCCATCGCTTTTTTAATGATATCATTGAGGGGTTGATTCAATGCTTCACTAAGGGCTGCGACAGTCATATTCGGGGTAAAGTAAATGACATTTGGAGTCTTATCTTTTGATTGTGATTGGTTTGGTTTTTTACGGTTTTTTGCCATATAAACCACCTCTTTCTGTTTTTTGTTCACTTAAGTGCGTTTTTCAATTCGCATTGTTTTATGGCTACAACGCTAATCGCTTTTTTACCGATTGCTAATGATAATGTTTTTGTAGTGAAGGTTTGATGTAAAATAATTTCATAGTGGTTCGTTTTATCTTCGATTTTCTTTTGCGTGTTTTTTCCAGCATCACTCGCGAGAAAAACAACGGGCTTTTTATTAGATTGAATGTAGTCGATTACTTGTTTAGACCCAATGACCAAATCGCCTTTTCGCATCGCAAGCCCTAATATATTTAAATTATGATCCATGGGATAAAAGACTTTTGAGTTCGTCATATATTTCTGAATGAACTTTAACGCCAAAGTGTTTTTGAATGGCGTTCCCTTTTCGGGCTTTTTCAATCACTTTCGCATCTAACTTCATGTAAGCGCCACGTCCATGCGCTTTACCACTAGGATCAACACTAACAACGTTCTCTTTACTTTTTACAATGCGGATTAATGCGGATTTATCGTGTTGTTCTTTTGTAACGATGCATTTACGTAAGGGAACTTTAAATTTTTTGCTCATCACTATCACGATCCTGTTCTTCTAAGGGCGTGTAATTGATGCCTAATTCTTTCGCATCACTAATCGATTTAATATCAATTTTCCAGCCACTTGATTGTGCAGCAAGGCGAACGTTTTGCCCTTTTGTCCCAATGGCACCGGTAAAATCATGATCCTCTACAATTACGGTAGCGGTTTTATCTTTATGATTAGGATTAATCGCGGTAATTGACGCTGGTGCTAACGCATCTTGTATGAGATCGTAGGGATCTGAAGACCAGCGATAAAAACTGATCCTTTCACCTTGAAGTGATTCTTCTACTTCGCGTTTACGGTTTGATTCACGTCCTAAACACGCGCCCACTGGATCAACGTTTTCATCGTGTGAGTATACTGCGATTTTACTTCGTGAACCCGCGTCTCTCGCAAGTCCCATAATTTCTACTGTGCCATCCATAATCTCTGGCACCACTTGTTCGATTAACCGTTTCACTAAGTTACGGTCGGTTCTTGAGACGAACACCTTAGGCCCCTTAGTTGTCATATCAACTTTTGTGATATACACTTTAAGTTTAGCGCCGATACGGACTTCATCAGACCGTAATAATTCTTTTCTTGGAAGTGAGGTTTCTAAATTATGAGAAAGGTTTAAGGTTACGAAATCTTTATTTAATCCGACAATTTCTCCGGTCATCATTTCATTTTCTTTTTCTTTGAAGATATCATAAATTTTTTCACGCTCGAGCTGTTTTAAGCCTTGCGTTAAAATTTGTTTTGCACTTACTGCCGCAATGCGTCCAAACGTATCTTTAGTAGTGACATCAATGGTTAATGTATCGCCTACTTTAATCGTTTTTCGTTTTTCTTTGGCAGCTTCATGTGAGATTTCGGTTGAATCTTCAGGTTCTTTAACCACTAAAAAATCTTGCATGACTTTTATTTCTTGTTTCTCTTCATTAAATTCTATACGGATATTATCTGACGTCCCGTACTCTTTTTTAATGCTGTTGAGCATGCCGCGCTCAAATACTTCTAACACTTTTTCTTTTGCAACGCCACGTTCTAACACAAGGGTATCTAATGCTTCAAAGAATAGTTTTGATTTCATGATTGCCTCCTAAAAATCCACTGCTAAACGGATTTTTTCAATATCGGTTTTTAATATGGTTTTGGTTTTATTTTTAGATTTATCTAAGATTTCTAATGTTTCAGCTTTTTGACTTATTAAAGTCCCTTCTATGATTTGTTGATTGTGTAAGCGGACGTGGACGAATTTACCTTCTGCGCGCTTAATCTCTTCATCGTTTCTTAAAGGGTGTTCAGCGCCTGCACTACTCACTTCTAACATATAAGGTTCTTTTATAGGGTCAATGTCATCAAGTGTTTTGGATAATTGTTCGCTGACTGAAACACAATCATCTATGCTGATTGGATTTTTATAGTCAATTTCCACTTCTAAGACGTAGTCATTGCCGCGTTTGTGAAACTTACTTTGATATAAGTAATATCCAAGCGATTCAACGGTCTCTTTAACGATTTTTTCTAATGTTTCCATGAAATACCTCCCTTATGGCATAAAAAGAGTGGGAGTTGACCCACTCTTCTAACCCATATGCAAATAATATTTTATCACATGCGCACGCGATATGCAAGGGTTTAACCTGTAAATAGCGATTGTTTCATGGCAATACTATGCATGATAATACTGCCTGCAACTGCGACATTTAATGAGTCGATTGAGTCTATTGGAATGGTGAGGGTATGATCGAGCAGTTCAACGGTCGAAGGGGTAAGCCCTGAACCTTCATTGCCTAAGATAATAGCGTAAGGAGGGGTTGGTTTTTTGCGCGCTTTCTTTTGTGGGGCTAAATGTGCTCCATACAAAGCGTGTGGATACTTTTGTTTAAAGGTTTTAACATCTAAAAAGTGGAGATTTAAAGAAAAAATTGCGCCTTGTGTACTTCTTAATACTTTTTGAGAATAGGGATCTGCGCTTTCATCAATTATGACGCTATTAAACCCAAACGCAAGCGCACTTCTTAAAAGCGTCCCTACGTTTCCAGGGTCTTGAATATTTTCTAAAATTAAGACCTTGTCATCCATCGTTTTTGGCGGAGAAATTTTGGCAACTCCAGCATCGAGTGGTGGGGTTTTTGCAGCCGTTAAATATTTCATAACATGTGGACTTACTATCGTGCCCTCTTTATATTCAGGGTGAGGTTTTTGATGATAAGTACTGATTAAGAGCCCTTTTTTCTTTGCTTCTTGCAAAAGATGCTCCCCTTCAATTAACAGCTTTTGTTCCTTTACACGATACTTTTTTTGTTGTAACTTTTTATGGGTTTTAATTTGTTGGTTTTGCGTGGATGATATCATCGATTCCCTCCTTAATATGCTTATTTATTATACTAAGACACTTCGATTTGACTATTTTTAATACTTTGTAAAATTTTAATTTTATTTAATGGATTGAAACGTTAATGGATGCGTTATATATTCGTTTTATCAATTTTAATCATAATTGGATTGCTAAGGTATTTCAATAGTTTTTTGGTTTTATAAGCATTCATTATTCTTTTAATATTTAACTTTTATTTAATAAACTTTCTATAAATCTATTTTATTGTATCATATCCATTGCATTATTCTAAATTGTTTTATATCATTTCATGTGAGGTGATTTTTATGTTTATACCCGTTGAAAAAAGTAAGGATAAAGCAACCAATTATAAAAAGCTATTAGAGACTTTACCGTATTATATTAACCAAGGGGATCCTTGGTATACTACGTTGGCAAACACATCTTCTATTTTAGATTATTTTATGGATGATGTAAATTGGATTGGGTTTTATGTGATGCATGGGAACGAATTATTTTTAGGCCCTTTTCAAGGTAAGGCTGCCTGCACTAAAATTTTGATGGGGAGTGGTGTTTGCGGAAAAGCTGCGATAAATGAACAGCCCATTAATGTCGAAAATGTTGATGCGTTTGAAGGCCATATTACTTGTGATTCAGATTCAAAGAGTGAATTGGTTGTCCCCCTCATGAAAGATGGGGCATTATTTGGGGTTTTAGATATTGATTCTCCAGTGTTAGCACGGTTTGATCAACAGGATGTTGAGACTATGGAACGCATCGCAAAAATAATCATTGACAATTTAAGTTAATTTTACTATAATACTCACGCATGCGTAATAAAGGCAGCTACACGGATACATTCATAAGCAAACTGAACAATCCTTATCATAAGGGTACTGAGTAGTCTCTGCTGGCGAGATGAAACGTCTGAATTGTTCTGTCCTTGTGGAGTCGTGAACTTCTTTTAACGCAAATAAAACTAAGGAGGCAATACGTATGGCTAGATATACTGGACCGCAATGGAAAATTTCAAGACGTTTGAAATATTCTACATTGGAAAACGGTAAAGAACTTGGAAAACGTCCTTATCCACCAGGACAACATGGTCAAAGACGTACTAAACTTTCTGAATATGCACTGCAGCTTCAGGAAAAACAAAAAGTACGTTTTACTTACGGGGTAAACGAACGTCAATTCAAAAGAATTTTTGATGACGCAAACAAAATGGAGGGCCGTCATGGTGAGAACTTCTTATTCTTACTTGAAAGCCGTCTAGATAACCTTGTATACCGTTCTGGGTTCGCTAAAACACGTCGTCAAGCACGTCAACTTGTCAACCACGGTCATTTTATGATTGATGGTAAAAAAGTCGACATCCCTTCATATCGTGTGAAAGTTGGAAAAACCGTTACATTAAAAGAAAAGTCTGAAAAGCTTACTATTATCCAAGACAACTTGGAAAATGTAGTAGAACGCCTTGGATTCGTTGAATTCAACGATGAAAAGAAAGCTTTCACACTTACTAGACTTCCAGAACGTAGTGAAATTCTATCTGACATCAAAGAAAACTTAATTGTTGAATTTTACAACCGTTAATCATTTCGATAAAACCAACCTTCGGGTTGGTTTTTTTATGAAATAATAAAAAAATCCTCTATTAAATATTAATAAGAGGATTTTTCTTTTTTATGTTTTAAAAACTTTATAACCCTTTACTCGCCGTTTTCAGCTGTATCATTTTCATCAACAGCCGTTTGTGCAGCTTCTTTTGAATCAAATGCTTCATCTAAAACAGTCATGTACACATCGGAATCATTATTTAACAATATGTTGCCTGTCTGCACATCATCGCCTTCAGAATCTACTGCATTTATGATAAAGTTCGCATAACCTTCTTCACTAAACGTAACTGGGATATCAATATAGTACCAATCGCCATCTTCTTCCATTTCAAGACCAGGCCAACCGCCTAACATATCTTGATAAGAATAGCCATCAGCGTCAGACCAAATATACGCATTAATTTCTTCCCAATTTTCGCTATTTAAGAAGTAATAACTGACATAATCACTTTCATCGTAATCTGCCCATACGGTTGCCATATTACGATTTTGGAAAGTTGTTTCAGGCAAAAAGACCACGCCATCGTCGCTGTTAAAAGTGAACTCATTACTTTCGTTTCCATCTTGGTCATGGAAAGTTACTGTAAAGTCAGCGTCTTCGATTTCACTGACTAAATCAAAAGTAAACCAACCGTCTTCATCTGCACTCATAGAAGCGTCTGATGCAATTTCACCATCATTATCTGAAGCATCTACATATACACTATCCCAACCATCAATATTCCAAAAATCTATCGTTGTTGTGTAAGTTGGCGCTAAACCTGAAGCTTCTTCAAAAGAAGTATAGGCTTCACCATCTTCTAATTGTGATGAAGAAATATAAACATGGTCTGAAGAAGGAACTTCAATATCGCCTGTTTGAAGACTATCTGAATTAAAAATAATATTTACATCGTCTTCATCTGGATCTACCGGAGCATAAATATAATACCAGTCATCTTGATCTTCATCTTCGCTAACTCTTTGTCCTGGCCATCCACCGAATGCTTCGCTGTCACCAAACATATAGGCATGAACATTTTCCCATCCATCTTCGTTATAGAAATTAAAGCGGGTAAAATCCTCTTCTTCTGCTGTTGCAAAGGTTTCTGCTAGAGACTCATCATTCAATATAAAGCCATTGTAAGTCACATATACACTATCTCTATGTGTTATTACTAAGTCGTCAGTTTGTTCCGTATCATCTGCTTGAAAATCATTGAAAATGATATTAAACGCACCTTCTTCTGGTAACAGTGGAATCTCTTTCATCCACCAACCATCTCCTTGGTCTTCAGCAGCTTCACCAGGCCAGTCATCGTATATATTTACACCATCTCGCCAAGCCCATACACCTACATTGTCCCATTCTTCACTGTTATAGAAATATACTTCAATGAATTCAGCATATTGTTGTAATACAGCGCTTCTTGTGCCGTAAGTATCCCCTGAAATGTCACTAAATACAAAGGAAGGGTGATCAAATGTTACGGCATCTGATTCACTACCGGCACCATCGTGAAATACAACTTCTAAAGGATTTCTTAAAACATTACGGTTGATATCAATATAAAACCAATCTTCAACCCCATCAGTTCCATCGTATTCTGTGGCTGCCATATCATCAACTAAGTCAGCGTGGTTCTCGCTTTTAGCATAAACACTATCCCAATCGTCACTATTATAAAACCATAACCTTATTTCTTCTGCATCTGAATCATCTGGCAATCCATTTTCATCACCATTTGTGTCATTATCACATGCCGCTAAGGCAAAAAATGTTAAAAACATTAATGATAATATAAAGCTACTTTTAATAAACTTTTTCATAATTCCTCCTATAATTTTAAAAATATTTTTTGTAAGTTTTTTAAATTATTATAATAATTTTCAATCCTATAAAAATTTAAATCATTCATTTTATTAAGGGTTAATGACAACATCCCCTGATTCAATGTCCAAAATAACACTAGATAATGGTGAAAGCGTTAATGTATCGTTGGTATGATTGAATCTGTGAGATTGATGGACTATCCGATACTCAAAGTCAATATTAAAAGATTGTTCATTTTGACTTAAATTATGGACCATCAAATATGTAGTATCCTCTTCATTCATAGAATAAGTTAATAATTGACGGTTTGATTCGATAGCTTCTAACTCCCCGTTATTAATTACACTATGATTTTGTTTAATGTTAATCAATTCGCGGTAAGTATTAAGTAAAGAATTTGTATCAACCAGTTGTTCTTCAACACCATTTAAGGTTAAATTGTGATCATCCCAAGATTGAATACTACGATGGTTTCTTATTCCAGTTGGTGACCCTTCTGTATTATATGGATTTTCTGAACCCCAAATAAAAGGCTGGCGTATGGCAGGATCGGGTTTTTCGCCTGTCATACCTAACTCTTCACCATAATATATCCATGAAATTCCAGGAAGGGTAAAAAGAATATGTGCAGCTTGTTTTGCTTTTTCAGTATTATGACCAACTTCGCTCATAATTCGATTTTGATCATGATTCGTGATAAAAATAGAATCAATGAAATCTTCACGAACATTAAAATAAGCGTCATGTGAGTCTAACAAATTTTCAATAATACCATTATCTCGACCATTTCTTAATGCATTGATAATGTCTGTGGAAAATTGAAAATTAAAATTTGAGTCCATACCATCATAAAAATTTGCTACATAATCGTAGTTATCCGTCCAAACTTCCCCAACTATGAACGCATCTTCATTTTTTTGCTTAACATAATGATTAAACTCTACAAACCATTCTACACTTTTGTTCGTTACATTTAAATCTCTTGGGTATTGGTTAACATCATAAATATGTCGTGCCGCATCAATTCTAAAGCCATCAATTCCTTTATCTAACCAAAATTCTGCAATATTATGCATCTCATCACGGACATCTTGATTTTCATAATTAAACTCAGGCATTTGATCCCAAAAAGAACCATAATAATATGAACCTCCATGAGCATGCCACCCATCAGATGATGGAAAGGCAGAACGGTCTTCTAAATCATCCCAAGTATACCAATCCCGTTTTTCTGATGATTCATCATTGCGCGACGTTTCAAACCAAGGATGATGGTAAGAAGAATGGTTAATTACAAGATCCATTAATACTTTAATATCTTGGGTATTTAAAGTCTCAATAAAGTACTCAAAATCTTCCATTGTACCAAAATCTTCATCAATCCCATAATAATCGGTTACATCATACTTATGATAAGTTGTAGAAGGGTTAAAAGGATTAAGCCAAACACAATCAACGTTTAACGTTTCAGAAAGATAGCTGACATTTTCAGCAATACCGCGAAGGTCACCATATCCATCACCACTAGAATCAGCATATGAGATCGGAAAAATCTGATAACAGACATTAACGTTTTCATTAAACTCAGAAGAACTTTCTATTTGCTCATACTCTGTTGAGCATGCTGTTAAAACCACGGCAATGGATAAAGTGATCAAAATTATCAAAGTTTTTTTCATTGTGACCTCCAAGTAAAAAGGCTCTTGGAGCCTTTTTATAAGCTTTTAGTCTAACGTATTGTTGCTTTCCATCCAATCATTTGCCTCTTCTACAATATCTGCTTGTGCTTCTTCAGGAGTGATTTCTCCATCCCATAAATCTCTTAGCACTAAGTTTAAATCAATATTATAATAAACATCCATTGCTGCTGTTGATGGGTTATTTGGTAACGTCGCGGACACTTCAAAGGCATTAGCTTCCATAGCAATTGAAAAATCTTCTTTAAACGCTGCATCCATCTCCGGGAAAATATCTGATTCTGAACTTAAGGCTGGTAAATAGGCAGAGTTGTTAATCATTGTTGCCATGGTAGCTTCTGTATATAACCACTCTAATACTTCAAAGCTCTCAGTTTCGTAAGGCGTGAATCCGTTAACAACAAAACCTTTGGTTTTCATTAAAGGACGAAGTTGTTCGTCATTCCATGTTGGCATGACAGAAAACTCTAAATCTAAATCATTCGATTCAATCGCATTTTCAACATCCATCCATGTACCAACTAAACTAAATGGATGATCGCCTTCTAAATAAGTATCTTCCCAGCGCCAAGTCATTTCCCCAGCAGCCTTTTTGTTTCCGGTTTCATCGACGCTCATATTCGTTTGCGAAAACGCTTCAATAAACTTTAACCCCTCTAAGAATGCTGGATTATCAAATTCTGGATCATCATAATTTCCACTTGAAAATAGTTCCCATCCTCCAGCAGTAAGCGATGAATAACCACTCCAAACTTCATCAAGTGAAATTGGATAAAATTCTAAAATACTTTCATCTCTAAACATTGGACGATCATCTACATCCATGCCATAATCATCAGCCATTGCAAAGATTTTTTCCCAAGAATCAATGGCATCTGGTAAATTGTTTCCGTTTGAATCTGTTAAATCAACATCCCACTCTTCTAACATGGTACGATTCCAAGAAAATACCATACCATCATAGAACGCTGGTAAATAAAAATAATCCAATTGATTGATCGAAGTAAAAACATTTTCTAGCGTATCATCATAACCAATATCAATTAAATTTTGAGGTAGTGGATTAACTGCCCCTTCTCTACCAATAACTTCTCCATCAATCACTAAGGCAACATCAGGTGCGTTATCTTGTGATAATTCAAGCCCTTGCATACCACCTGTTTCACTATTTACAGAATCGTAATTTTCAAAAGCAAGATTAATCTCTGAATCTGGAAAATCATTTTCCCATTTCTCTACTAATGCATTTCCCATTTCATCACTGTCTACACCGACTGTAACAGTAATAGAATCGTCACCACCACAAGCGGCTAAAGTGAAAATAAATGTTAAAACTGTTGTTAAAAATATTAATTTTTTCATAATTCCTCCTAAATATATTTTTTATGAAAGCCTATTCTAATTATAACATATAGAACCCTGTAAAAGTGCAATAAAAAGACATGGAAACGATTACAGTTTATTCAATTGTGCATTCAATATTATTAATTTTATAATAGATTAATATAATTCGAATTAAATATAACACTACAAAAAGCATTGCGGCCCATGCAGTGATAAAAAAGCCTAAGATTGCAGTAAGTAATGCTGGTCCTGTTGCACTAAAGATGGTGATTTTAAAACTGGCTAAATAATTAATTTTTTTAAATTTAGCCTTGAAATTAAGAATTAAAAACATAATTGAGACAAAAAATGTGTAAATCATAAATTGAAAAAACTGTGTTGTATAAACCATCAAACTATTTTCTACTAAAGTAGAATAATATAAATCCTCTAAAAATAAATTGGTAAAGCTTTGGTAATAGACTTCTGTTGTTTGTGAAGAAGATTCTGCTTGTGATTTAACTTGCGAAAAGTCGATCCCTCTTAACAAACTATAATCGCCTTGAATGATTTGATTGTTTGATTCATTTTCTTCATCTATATAAATGATGGCTGCTTCACGTGGCGAAAATAAGATAGTCGATACACTTAATTCATCATCGCTTAAATCTTCTTCACCAAAAGTGTTAACAAACCGAAAGGTATAGTTACCAAAATGGTGTGTATCTTGATTACTGCATTCCATTATCGATTCGTTATTAATCCGACACGGAAGCTCAAACTCATATATTTCTTCAAATGCCTCATATACATTTTCTAAATCCCCTATTTGTTCGCTTCCCTCCATTAATCCTACAAAGTTTGGTGCACTTATTAATGCAACATTCATAAACAAGACCAATATAGTAACCATCAAAGATGCCTTACTCGCTTTCAATATTGCATTGTTGTCATAAAACATTCTTATAAACAATTCCAATTTTTTCTTCATAATGTATATCAGATATTACTTATATTGTCAGCTAAGACAACCAAATAAAATCTTTCTCCTTTTTGATTAGATTAAAAATTATTCTACATTCTTTTTTTAATAAATCCCTATTAAAATAGAGGTCTAAAATAGATAAAGGGTGATAAAATCACCCTTTTTCAGCGCCTTGTGTTAGGCCGTACACAACATATCTTTGCATGTATATTTGAACAGCCATAATAGGTACAGCTAAGAATAACGCACCAGCCATAAATTGCATTGGATCATATGGTTGACTTTCAGAATCATTAATGGTAAACAACCACTGCGCAACTGTTTCATTTTGCGGCATCAAAATTGATGGCAAGATAAAATCCATCCATGGTGTCATAAAGGCTGTAACTGCCACAAATCCCATAATCGGTTTTGCCAAAGGCACAATAATTTTGAGCATAATTTGCAAGTTTGTTGCCCCATCAATGGCAGCTGCTTCATCCAAAGTTTTCGGAATGTTTCGCATGAACCCTCGAACGATAAAGGTATTGTAAGGTATCGCACCAGCAACATAGATTAACGCTAGCATTAAAGGATTATTTAGCCATCCAAACATTTGAAATAATAAGAAAAGCGCAATCATTCCCATAAATGATGGAAACATTTGTAAAGTCATCATGGTAAGTAAAACTTTTTTCTTCCCAGAGAAACGATATCTCGTAAAAGCGAATCCTACTAATGAAGATAAAAGCACAACCATAACTGTTGAAAATCCAGCAACAAATAAAGTAACAAAGAAAGAACTAACATAATCAGGCAACGTTTGCCCTGATGATGAACGGTAAGTGAAAATCTGTTGATAATTCACCAACGACCATTCGGTAATACGTGGAATAATAGGGGCTCTTGCAATGTTACGAACATCTGAAAATGATGCTGATATCATCCATAAAATTGGAACCAACGCAATAATCATAGAAAGGGCTAACCATGAATACTTAAAAATGATGCCTATAACTATTCTAAAAGGTCTTAAAAAATTATCTTCTAACTTGGTAGAAAAAGGAACTTTTGGTTCTTTATAATCTTGACTCATAATTAATCCTCCTCCCAGAATGATTTCAATCTAGATAGTTGCCATACGGCGAAAACACCGATTAATAAGAAAATTAGAATTGAATAAACTGCAGCTAAATTAAAATGGTTAGTGGTTGATTGAAATGATATTTTATATATCCAAGATATTAGTATATCGGTTTGACCAGGCGCAATGCCACGCAATGTTGATGGAATATCAGCACGCGGAAAATGCGGTCCCCCTCCAGTGAGGAAATAGATTGCACCAAAATTGTTAAAGTTAAAGGTGAACGTTGTAATAATTACAGGCGCGGTTGCTCTTAAAACCCAAGGGAATGTCACGAATCTAAATTTTTGGAACGTTGATGCCCCATCAATATCAGATGCTTCGTATAAGCTATCAGGGATAGTTCCTAAAACCCCAGTAATCAATAACATGAAATAAGGCGCACCCATCCATAAATTAACCATGATAATTATAAATCTAGCTAAAAGCGCGTTTGCAGGACTTGTGAACCATAAAATATTTCCTTCCCTTGTTTGTCCTACAAGCCCAACCGTTTGAAGCCATCCTTTAAATTGTTCAGTCATATTGTTATTTGCTAAAATTTGATTCATAAGACCTTGAGTTTCGCCAAATATATTAGAAAAGACCATTAATGAAATTAAGCCTGGTAACGCCCAAGGTAAAATCAATATTAATCGAATAATTTTTTTACCCACCACATATTTACTTTCAATGACCATTGCTTGGAAAAATCCAAGTATATAAACAGTAAGTGAACTCATAACACCATAAAATATAGTCCAACCAAAGACTTGCCTAAAATATGTGAACCATCCTTCTTGACCACCAAAAACATTTGTAAATGTTGTCAATCCATCCCAACGTATTAATTCAACGCCTAATGAAATTCGATCGGTATAATTAGTAAAAGCAACTAAAAATGAAAAGGCAAAAGGAATTAACGTAAAAAATATTAATAATAAAACAGCTGGAATAATTATTATGTAAGCAAAAAAGTCATCCCAAATACGATGGGTCCATGTTTTAAAATTTTCAATAATAATTTCTTTTTCAACTTTCAAACGAACTTTATAGGCATCTCTAACACTATAAAACCACAAAGCAAAGAAAATTAATAAAACAACCATAATGATAATTCCTTGGCCTAATAAAACGCGTGAATTATCTCCAGCCGTCCAATCAAGGTCACCTGCTCTAGCTCGAATTTCTTGCCCGCGGTAAGTGGTGTAAGTAGTTACGGCTCCTAAAGTTATAAGGCCCCAAACGCCTTTAGTAAATAATCCACCGTAATCCCTGAAAAAATACAGTGTATCTTCAGCTGGATACTGAGAAATTTCAGAAGGTGCTAACCAATAAGTAGACGTTGCAATTTCGACAATTATAACAGTCAAAAATAACAACATTAAAGGATACCCTTTATACCATTGGCCATTTCTAACTTGACCCAAGCCCATAAGCATTAAGCTTTGTAAGCCTCTTAATTTGGCTTTTGATTTTTTGGGGTCTGGTTCTTCACCTCCATGTTCAACAGTTTTAAGTTCGCCATCTTCTCCTAAATCCCCTACTCGAACATCTTTGCTTTTAAAATCGAATATTTTTAGGAATTTAAGTTTATTAAGAATTTTTTTCATATTTACACTCCTCATGTGTGCTAGTTATATTATATTGCAAATTTTAAAATGTGCAATGAAGATTTACATATAAAATATTCATGTTATAATTTATTTTAATACTAAAAATTGAAAAGGATTTTACTTATGAAAAGACTTGATTTTTATCATAGACCAAAGTCAGAAATGGCTTATGCAAAACAAAATGACACAATAGAAATAATTTTTAAAGCGCCCTATGCAAATCAACACCGCATTGAAATAATCTATGGAGATCCCTTCATGTGGCAAAAAAACGAATCCGGTACCTCACGTTCATGGGCATCTAAGAAAACAACCATGAACCATTATTTAAATACTAGTGACCATCAATTTTATATACAATCATTAAACCTTAAAACAAAACGGGTTAAATATGCTTTTTTAATTGATGAAAGATATCTTTATGGATCAAAATATCTCATAGACATTAAAGATAATAACAATGCATTAAGTAATTTAGACAATTTCTTTAATTATCCTTACATATTAACTGAAGATATGTATCATGCTCCTAAATGGGTTGAGAACACTAAGTGGTATTCTATTTTTCCTGATCGCTTTCATCGATTTAATGATAACCAAGAGATTACGCATGAATGGAACAGTGTTCAGCACTATAATAACCGTATGATTTTTGGTGGCAATATTCAAGGGATTATCGCTAAATTAGACTACATCAAATCCCTTGGCTTTAATGGGATTTATTTAACGCCTATATTCAAGGCTGGATCCTCTCACAAATACGATACCATAGATTATTTTGATATTGATCCTCAATTTGGAACCAAAAAAGATTTTAAACAACTGGTTGATGAACTCCATCAAAGAAACATGAAAATAATGATTGATGCGGTTTTTAACCATGTTTCTTATCATCATCCTTTCTTTCAAGATATTGTTGAAAAAGAGGAAAATTCAAAATACTTTGATTACTTTTATATTCATAGTTTTCCTTGCACTAAAGTGGCTTACAATAATGCAGTTAAAGAAAGCAAACAAATCCCTTATGAAAGTTTTGCATTCACGCCGAATATGCCTAAACTCAATACATCCAATCCAAACCTGAGACAATACCTTTTAAATGTTGCCACCTATTGGATTGAAAATTTTGATATTGATGGGTGGCGACTTGATGTGAGTAATGAGATATCACATGATTTTTGGAGAAGCTTTCGCAAAAAATGCAAAGCTGTTAAGGATGATTTATTCATCTTAGGAGAAAATTGGGATAATTCTTATCCTTGGTTAGCCGGTGATCAACATGATGGGGTTATGAACTATGAGTTCACATTCTCATTATGGCAATTTTATGATCCAAGTAATAAGTTAACTTATAATGCCAATGACTTAAAAGATGCATTGGTTAATACGATTGTGTCTTATCCCAAAATTGTTTTAAATCAACTCTTCAATTTATTAGACTCTCACGATACTAAACGCATTTTCAGTGTATTAGATAAAAATATGAATCAAGCCAAACAAATTTATGCTTTTATGGCTTTATTGCCAGGAATGCCAAGCATTTTTTATGGCAGTGAAATTCCTTTAGAAGGAAATGATGATCCTGATAATAGACGATGCATGCCTTGGAATGAAGCTAATGAAGGCACCTATTTCCAAACCTTTATTCAATCCTTGTTTAAAGCATATTCCTTTCACCAAGGATTTAGCGATTCAAACATTGAATTTAATGTATTATCTGATGATGTCATCATTGTAAGAAAACCTGATCTTATTGGAATCTTCAACCGTGGAGAAAGCACTTTTTCTCTTAGAAAAAGTATTAATGGAATAGATGTACTTAATGATACATTCATAAGTATCAACCTTATCGAAGCCAATAGCTTTAAAATTTTATCCCTAAAATAGATATAAGGACTCTCAGTTCATACCTTGAACTGAGAGTTTTTTTAAATACGTTTAAAGAGTAAAATACCGGTCGTAGCAATAACCAAAGTTCCAATAACGACTGATACAATTACTAACACTGAAGTCGTTGTTGGAAGCGGCTCTCCTCCAAAAGCTTCAACTGGATCACTTGAATATAAAATCATCGAATCATTTGCATTTAAACTCAAGGTTTGACGCCCACTAAGTTCTTCTAAAACACTTAAGCCATCTTCGGTTCTATCACCTGTTTCATCAGTTGTTGCGACAAGTTTCCAATTACCTTGTGGCAATTCATACTCCCGTGCTTCATCTCCTGCATTATGAATCATCAATGTTGTATTCCACGCATCTTCTTCATCCACTAAAGCATAAACAACTAAGCCATCTTCTTCAGTATCAACAAGGTGCACAGATTCTTCAACTGCATTAGCGTCACTTAATCTAAACACAGGTTTGGTATTTCTTAAGTGAATTAGTGATCGATAATATTCATACGTATCATTATAATCAACTTTCCAGTTCCAATCGATTTGATTAACTTCATCTGGAGAACGATAAGAATTATGATCAAATGTTTCACTGGAATCACATGTCATTTCGCCGCTTTCAGGAACGACACAAGGTTTTGTCCGCATCATTTCAACCCCTGCATGTAAAAATGTTATGCCTTGAGATGTTAGAATAATATTGTTGGCTTGTCTTTGCATTCTCATTAAAGCATCCATTGACAAATCATCTGTTGATAATACCAACTTATCATGCAATGTATTGTTATCGTGAGCAGTCACATAATTCACATTTTGTTCTGGGCTCGTGGTAAAGTTGCTTTCCCCGATATTACCATCGAGTAACTCATGACTTAACCCCCCATAAACGCCAAACAATAAATTAGGGTTTGAGATATTTGCACCTTGGATGAATCCACCAATATGAGCATCGAATACACTGCCTTTAATGGCGTCGCGAGTAATGTCATTAAAAACAGCGACTCTATCCATTTCACCAAGGTTTGCTTTTGTTGCTCGTTTTTCATACGGCAATGGCGATTCTCCACCAGTCCAAGGTTCCCCATATAATATGATTGAATCATCTACTTCATGAACAGCATCTCTTATTTGTCTCATAGTTTCAACATCATGTAATTCCATTAAGTCAAATCTAAACCCATCAATATTGTATTCATGGACATAAAACAAAATCGAATCAACCATATATTTTCTAAACATTTCACGCTCAGACGCTGTCTCGTTGCCTGTTCCACTACCGTTTGAAAAGCCACCTTCATCGTTCATACGATGATAATACCCTGGCATTATTTGATGCCATTTAGAATCGGCTGAAAAGGCAGTATGATTGTAAACAACATCTAAAACAACACGTATATCTGAATCATGAAACCCTTGAACCATTTGCTTAAATTCATTGATTCTAACATCCCCATTGTAAGGGTCGGTTGAGTAACTACCTTCTAAAGTATTAAAGTTTCGCGTCATATATCCCCAGTTAAAAATCCCATCATGAATCCCATGATAATCAGGATCATTTAAACGTGTCTCATCGATAATTCCATTGTCATGAACGGGAAGTAAGTGAACATGGGTAATTCCTAACTCTTTTAAATGATCAAACCCTGTTGTTTCACCGTTAAGCGTTGTTCCCTCTTCAATCAATCCTAAATATTTCCCTCGATATTTTTCTGTTCCATTCCAGCTTTCATGAGAAGTTAAATCTCGCACATGAAGTTCATATATAATAGAATCAGTGTAATTTGTAATTGTATCTGGACGACTTTGGTATTCCCATCCTTCTGGGTTGGTTCTTTCGAAATCAACGACCATCCCTCTTTGACCGTTGACCCCTGTACTAAATGCATAAGGGTCTACGACTTCATAACTGTCGTCGCCATTATTCACAGTAAAAGTATAGTATGTGCCATGTAAATCGCCATTAACCCTTGTTAACCATACCCCTTGTGAGGAAGATTCCATCTCTATCGTTTCATAAGGCGTATCTACTCCGGTGTTTCCATCATAATCTTCTTGAGAAGCGGTGTGACCTTTTTCGTAAAGATTTAAAGTCACCGATTCACTAATAGGTGCCCACAATTTAAAAACCGTTTCTTCCATAGAAAACAATGCACCTAATTCACCACTATAAGCATACGCATCATTAAATGCATCCGATGAATAAAACTCATCAAATCCAACACGCCCTTCGACAGGATCTCCATCTCCAAAATCAATGATTAAATGATAGGTATTGGTTAATTCTAATGGTTCTTCAAGTCTAACAGTTCCACTTCTACCATCCATCTCAAAATCACTAAATCCCACAGAACTCCCATTTTTTGTTACAGTAATATCCGAAGCATCTATAACTGTTGTTAAATTAAAATAAATGGTTTGATCATCCTCAAATGTAGTAAACAATATTTGGTGCGTAATGTCTACTTCATCTTGTGAATAATAAATTTCTGATTCATTTTGAACCAAAAAGATTTCAACAACCCCATCTTCATTTGGAGAAGACATATCAATAAATCGATCTTGATCTACGTCTTTATTCCAATCATCATCGCGAACGATCACGCCAATTTCTAAAGCGCCCTTCAAATCTTCTTGTTCATTTAAATCAACTGTTAATTGCTTTCCTAAAGTTCCATCTTCTTGCCAGTAATGCCTATTCCCTTCGTTTCCATCACTTTCATTCCAAAGCCATACTGAATCAAACTGAGAATAATCATCATCAAATCGATAATAATTTACAATCAAAGTATCAGCTTCACTTGCTAATAATGGCGTTTGTGAAACAACCATAATCATTAATAAAAATAAACCCGCTGAAAATGCTTTTTTAAACATCACTTACCTCCGAAAATTTTATGACGTCATTATAGCATGATTTGAAATACTTTAATATCAAATTTTATTATAAATGTCTAAATAAAGGCGTGTAACCGGTTTCAACTTTATATTAAATATTTTCAAAGGTAGTAAAATCTTTTACAAAAAAATTAGGTCTATTACTTAACCTAAAAAAAAACTTCTACCAACTTTTAAGGTAGAAGTTTTGATTAATAAAACATCAATTAGATTTAACTTTTTTATAAGCCGCATTCACTAAAGCTAAGTAATCATTCGCATTTAAGCT
>CAYLQZ010000008.1:0-22747 GCA_964386055.1 uncultured Candidatus Izemoplasmatales bacterium
ACAATTGTCATAATTTCACTTGAACATTTTTTCTATCTAAGGTAGTGTTATTAAAAGAAAGGATGATAATTATGCGAGGCTTTAAAATTGCCAAAGGATATGAGAATCATTCCGTCCGGTTACCCAAAAGAGCAACAATGAAAAGTGCTGGATATGATTTTGAGATTTGTGAATCCGTTACTTTAAATCCCGGAGAGATAAAACGCGCAAAAACAGGCGTTAAAGCGTACATGAACGATGATGAAGTATTAAAACTTTATCCACGAAGTTCTTTACCTGCAAAATATGGAGTTACCATTCCTAATAATGTCGGCATCATAGATGCGGATTATTATGGAAACGAAAAAAATGATGGCGCTATTTTTATTCAGTTAATCAATTTTTCTAAACAACCAGTAACGTTAGAAAAAAATACACGGATTGCACAAGGTATATTCATAAAATACCTTAAAGCAGAGCATGACACGTTTGTCGGAAAGCGAACAGGCGGATTTGGTTCCACTGGATAACCGCATAATAAAAGCACTGATTTCAGTGCTTTTTTCTTTATCTAAGGACGAGTTTTGACGCTTCAATAATCGGCAAATCATCTACCGTGACTTCTCGAGCTTCAATCACCAAATCGATATGACTATTAGAATTATTATCGCCACCAACCATTTGATTATTCCCAATCCCTAAATGAACTGTATGCAGTTTTTTCTCATCGTGTAATTGGTTTCCAATCAATGAGTCAATCTTATCATTTAATCCGAGTCCAAATTCCGCTAAAGTATCTTTATCTCCTTTAAAGGCGTTTAAAAATGTATTAAAAGCTTCATTGTCTGTCTTAAAAACCCCTTCTTTAATAGTGAACTCAAGATTATCAAACGTTAGTTCTCGCAATCTCAATTTAGGGACGAAAAATGTTCCGTTTGCGGTTTTAGCGTTTGGCAAACACGCTATTTCACCAGCTGGAATATCGCCATCGCCAACATCTTTAAACCACTTAGTACCATAAATATCAAAAGTTAAATCAGTCTTCTCAGCTTTAATATGTACGGTTTGTTTCCCATAAAGAAGTTTTTCTAAATAATCAGCGCGTTTTCTTAAGTTTTTATAATCGACCATACACGCTTTAGAAATCGCTTCTATGAAAACATCTCGATCAATGGTTCCTGCGTTTTCCTCAGTTGGTAGCCGCCATTGAATAAAAGTCTCTTTATCATTTTTCATCGCTTGAAATAGTTTTCCAAGCATCATTTTAAACGTTTGTAAAGTATCCCCTTCAAATCCTTCAGGTGCTTTAACCGGGTGTGAAAATACATCAATGGCTACTTCACTTGAAGCAATAGCGGTGATAACATCATCACTTAAGTGAACAATGCCATCTTGAGACGCTTTAGACTTAACTTCATTGAGGTTGACGATATGAAGATAAACATTATGGCCTTTTCTTTCTAATGTTTCCTTTATTTGTTCGGCTGATTTTTTATCGTCTCCCCAATAATTTAGCGCAATCATTTTATTTAATGGTAAATTAAATCCTTCTATGACATTATTAATAAGCGATTGATTCATAATACACCTACTTTCTTTGGGATACGAATTAAATATATCACTCCATTATTATTTTTTCAATATGATTTATCGGGTTAATTCTAATAAAACGATTGATTTTTTATTGTTTTTCGATAAAATATGTTTAGGAGGAGATAATATGAATGCCCTTATAAATGAAATCTTTAGTTCGATTATCATTGCTGTTTTCTTATTTATAGCTTGGGTCCCTTTTGACCGCGATCAAGATTTAAATCACAAAATAATAACAAAAGGATTAAAATTAGTGTTACGAGTTTTACAAGTCTACTTTTTGATTTTGCTTGTTGTGCTTTTTATTCAGTTCAACTATTTTATGTTTGAAGGACACATAGGCTCAACAGCGGATGGATTATTAGCATTTCAATATTTTGAAGGGGTGGAATACTATGAGTTATTATCATTAGGGTATGGCATCATATTTGCGGCCATCAATATCATATTGTTTGAGTTTTTATGTAAGATTGCAGCCGATATTGAAAATGGCATTAAATTTGATGGGACACTGGTTAAACGAATCCGTATTATTACAACACTGGTTATTGTTCGATTTCTTTTAATGACTTCATTAAATGCTTTAATAAATAATACCTTCACAATTCCTTTAGATTCTTTGGTAATGATTGGTATGTTGGTTGTATTAATTCATATGTTTTTAAGAGCCAAAGCAGTACAATTTGATTCAGATATGGCGATTTAGTATGCCTATTATTGTTAAATTAGATGTGTTATTAAAGGAAAAAAACATGACATCTACCCAACTATGCCAACAAGTTGGAATTACCAACGCAAATTTATCTATCCTAAAAACCGGTAAAGCACGCGCTATACGATTTAGTACTTTAAATAAAATATGTGAAATTTTAGAGTGTCAACCAGGCGATATCTTACAACATATCAAATCGGGGGCAAACCATCATGGCAAATGATCAGTTAAGAATTTTAATGTTTATCTTTTTTGCATTCTTAGGAACCACACTTTTTATAAGTTTGAAATATCACAAATTTATGGTTTTAAGTGCTTTAAAATCATTTTGGAATACGTCTTGGGTGATAAAAGGATTTTTTATCCTATTTTTATCAGCATCAGTCACGACGTTCATTCTTTATACCAATAGCCCTTTAAACCTTCCAGAAATTAATAGCAATACGAGAGCGGAATATAAAACCACCCTTATGGTAGAAGATGGGATAGTGGTTGCAGGCAATAAAAACATGAGGTTTTTTAGTGAGAAATAAAATCACCATAAACAGCAAGCCGTTGGTTTCGTTGAGAAATTTAGCTTCGATGGAGAATTACTTTGGACACGTAGAATGGATGGAACGAATGATGATGGGGAGTTCAAAAGCCCAACAACATTAAATCATATTGAAAAGCAAGAGGATGGCACTTTACTCGTCCATGGGTTAAAGTCAAGACCTATTTCTGAGAAAACGTATGCGGAAATTCATTTAAAACAAGACGGAACCTTGCTTAGTAAAATTCACCATACTAAAACAAGAGACACCATCTACAGCAGTCCTGATATAAACTCTTTAGAGATTCGTTTTAGTCCAATAGATTTCGCAAATAACTATTATAAGTTTAGAATAGATTATTCCCAAGAACGCTTTGGACCCACAATAAGTAAAGAGATAGAAGTCAACGTTGATTATGAAGACTTTTCTAGACCGAATAGATATGTTTTCGATGATGTCGATTTATTATATAAAGACGAAGAAAAAATAATGATTGGACTTAACCTCCTTAATGGTGATGAATTTTTAGGGTATAACACTATATGGGTCTTTGATCATCAATTGAATGTAATAGACACCATCGATTTAGCCACCAACATGATCCCCAAACAGATAATTCATCACGATAACCACTATTATCTCTTAAGTTCAAACGAATTCATTGGTGAAAGTTTTATCGGCATTATCGATGAAGCCTATTCACTGAACCGATTTAAACGACTTAAAAGTGACGAGCGTTATTTCTTTGCGAAACAAATGCACATTGAATCCCAAAGTATATATATAGCTGGGAACACATTTGATAGATTAATTGAGGGATCATTCAATCGCGAAGCAACAGGCGCCTTATTCTCTTTAGACTTCACTTTGGATAACCAAACCCACTACACCATTTTTGATGGTAAAAAAATTAATGACTTCTTCTTTAAAGAAGACACGTTATACACAGTTGGGTATTATAACCGGTTCTTCACTGGCGGAGAATTAAATCGACACTTTCGTTTTACGCCCGCATTAATCACCTACACAAATGAGAAAAATCATGCCTATATATTTACCATATCGCCTTAAACCCTAATAAAAAAACTCGATAAAAAATTTAAGATTTTTTATCGAGTTTCTACGCTCTATTCAAAAATACACCTTATAATCATCATCAACATAACAAGACTTAAAAAACTTCCTACTATTAACAGACATCCACACCTTTTATTTTACGTTGATTCACTTGTTTTAGACACATGAAACACCTTTAAAGCTTTTTGATATTTAACGCTATTATCAAATGATTTTCTTTCCCTCTAACCAAGGGTGGCGATTGGTTCATCATAAATAAACAGCGCAAATCCTTGGGAAATAACCGTCGCACTTGCAGCACCTTCAACGCCCCCTCCAAACACTAAAATAAAAACCGCTATTAACACATTTATGATTGCTAATCCAGCCATTGCTCCGCATATTAACTTTAAAATATTAACCTTTTTTATTGATTCATCCATGACTAAAATACTCCCCTTCTCGCATAATAGTATTATAACTTTTTTACCAATAAAGAGAATGAGTTATAAAAATAAGCTGCATCCCAACATTAAAGGATGCAGCTTATTTAAGAGTTCATTATATTAATGCTTATAAACGTTATAATAAAAACCCTAAAACTAAAATGATAATTAAAGCAACTGGTGTCACATATTTTATAAGATATTCAAACCATTTACCTAAGGTGAAAAGTGAGGCATTTTCATTTGCGCTTGCTCGTAAGCGGTTCGCTTTATAAACATAGCCTGCAAAGATGATTGTGAGCAATCCCCCAACTGGTAATAAAATAGTTTCTTGTAAGAAGTCTAAGAAATCAAAAAATGGCATTCCAAAGACTGACAGATCCACAGCGCCCATACTAAGTGAAGCAGGAACCCCTAATAGGAAAATTAACACTCCAACAAAAGCAGTTGCTTTTTTCCTTGAGATATCTTTTTCATCCACCAACCATGCAACGACTACTTCTAATAGGGATAAGGCACTGGTAAGCGCAGCTACAGAAAAGAAAAGGAAAAATATACTTCCGAACAACATTCCTAATGGCATTTCTGCAAAGACTGCCGGCAAAGTAATAAAGGCTAATCCAGGTCCCTGTGTTTCTGCAAAACCAAGTGCAAATACCGCTGGAAAGATTGCCAATCCAGCAAGCAATGCGATGAATACATCTAATCCTACAATCCAGCCTGCTGATGATGGGACATCATCTTTTTTACTTAAATAACTCCCATATGTAATAATCGCACCCATTCCTAAAGAAAGTGAAAAGAACGCTTGTCCTGCAGCATCTACCCAACTTCTCCAAGTAATGGCTGAGAAATCTGGACTTAGGTAAAAGCGTAATCCTTCAGATGCTCCAGATAACGTAACTCCTCTAATAACTAAAAATAAAATTAAAATAAATAAGATAGGCATTAAATATTTTACAGCACGCCCTATTCCTTTAACAATCCCAAGTCCTACAACTAATACCGTTAACGACATAAATACAAAATGCCATACAATCGGCGCAATCGGTGATTCGACATGATTAACAAATACCGCTTCAAAGTCAGCGCCACTCGATAAGGTTCCATCAAGTGTTTTGAAAAAATATGCAATCCCCCATCCAGATACTACTGAATAAAACGATAGAATCACGAAACCAGCAAGAACGCCCATTGCTCCAATTAGCCACCAAGGCATACCGGGCGCTAATGCTTTAAACGTCCCAATAGGATTCTTGTTGGTTTCACGACCCAACGTAATCTCACTTACCATTACAGGATAACCAATAAGGGCAACAATAACTAAAAATATCAATACAAACGCAGCTCCTCCATTTGTACCGACAACGTATGGAAATCTCCAAATATTTCCAAGTCCCACGGCACTCCCTGCCGCAGCTAAAATAAATGCGATGCGTGATGTCCAACTTTCACGTGGTGATTTCATGTGATCAACTCCTTTTTTTTTGTAAATTGTTAGTATAGTATCACGTATTAAAATCGTTGTTAAGGCTAAAACATCAAATAATAAATGAAAAGGTTTTACTAAAGCTTTTATATTAATCCTTATGTTTAATTTACTTTTTTTCCTAGTTTTTAATCTAGGTTCATATAAAAAAACTGCATCCTTTCTATTGGAGGTAAATACGTCCAATAATAGAGATACAGTTCCTTTATATCTATCTATTTTATAGCGTTTACTGTTCTATTGCGAATGTAATCTCAGCGCTCACAGCTTTTTCACCGTTAACACTCGCAAGGGCTTTTCCTTTTCCGATTGGGCCTTTTATTTTATCAATTTCTACATATAGTTCTACAGTATCCCCAGGAATGACTTGCCGTTTAAACCGACATTTATCTATTCCTGCAAAAAAGGCTTTTTTCCCTTTAAACTTTTCGTCTTTTAATATTGCAATCGCGCCAGCTTGTGCTAAAGCTTCTACAATTAACACGCCTGGCATTACATGGTAATCCGGAAAGTGCCCTTCAAAAAAAGGCTCACTCACTGTGACATTTTTAATGGCTTTAATACTTTTTCCTTCGTCGAGTTCCAACACTTTATCCACCAAAATAAATGGATGACGATGCGGGATAATAGCTTGTATTTCATTGCTGTTTAAAACCATGTTTATTCCTCCCATTTTTTAAAGGCAAGCGTTGCATTGTGTCCACCAAAGCCTAAAGAGTTAGAAAGCGCAACACTTACAGAATGATTAACCCCTTTATTAGCAGTATAATCTAAATCACATTCTGGGTCAAAAGTCTTTAAGTTGATAGTCGGTGGTATAAACCCATCTTGAATTGCTAAAACAGAAAAGATACTCTCGACTGCTCCGCTTGCACCAAGTAAATGTCCAGTCATGGATTTTGTCGAACTAATTTTTAGCTTTTGTGCATGGGTTTCAAATAAAGTTTTAATTGCTAAAGTTTCGATTTTATCATTGAGTGGCGTCGATGTTCCATGCGTATTAATATAATCGACAGAATCCTTCTTTAATGCTCCATCTTCTAGTGCTTGAAGCATACAGTTATAAGCGCCTTTCCCTTCTGGGTCAGGACTTGTCATGTGATAAGCATCACATGTTGAGCCATATCCCGCAATTTCTCCATATATTTTAGCTCCACGCGCTTTGGCATGTTCATAAGATTCTAAGATTAAAGTCCCAGCCCCTTCTCCCATGACAAACCCGCTTCTTTCTAAATCAAACGGTTTGCTGGCATCGTTTGGATCGTTGGATTTCGATAATGCTTGCATGACTTTAAATCCACTCAGCCCTAATGGCGTAATCGAAGCTTCGCTTCCACCACTTATAATGACGTCAAGATAGCCATCACGAATACTTCTAAAAGCATCGCCTATTGTATTAGTTGCGGAGGCACACGCTGTGACTGAAGCGGTAGCCTGTCCTCTAAATCCATATTTAATTGCAATGTGCCCTGCGGCAATATTGATAATAGACATTGGAATAAAAAACGGACTAATTCTATGATGCCCTTTTTCTTTAGCTTTATCTTCTTGTTCCGCAATGGTCTCTAGCCCACCGATTCCACTAGAATAAAAAACACCTGCTTTTTTTAGATTAATAGTATCTAAATCAAGATTCGAATCTTTAACTGCTTCATCAGTTGCCTTTAAGGCAAGTTGAGTAAAGCGATCTAAGCGTTTAAATTCTTTACGTCCAAAATATTCTTTAGAATCAAAGTCTTTGATTTCTGCGGCAATCTTTACATCGAGGGAATCGGTATCAATGCGTTTAATATAATCAATCCCATTTTTACCTTGTTTTGCATTTTCCCACGATTCTAAAGCCGTATTTCCTAAAGGGTTAATACTCCCTATCCCTGTTATAACTACTCTTCGTCTCATTAAATCATCCCTCCATTTACATTAATAATCTGGCCTGTTATGTACGAGGCATCATCACTTGCTAAAAACAACGCAGTTTTTGATATATCTTGAGCGTGTCCAAAACGATTTAAAGGTATTTGTGACAAATAATTGTCTTTAACCGTTCCATCTAAAGCCTCTGTCATTTCGGTTTCAATAAAACCAGGCGCAATAGCATTTACTGTAATATTTTTTTTGCCGTATTCTTTTGCAAGGGATTTTGTCATTCCGTTTATGGCAGCTTTGCTTGCGACATAATTTGTTTGACCGGCATTTCCAATTTCGCCTACCACACTACTAATATTAATAATACGGCCTGATTTTTGCTTAAGCATATTTCTCGTAACGTGTTTGATCATATTCCATGTTCCTTTTACATTCACACTGAGTACATCGTCAAAATCTTCTTCTTTCATGCGTAGCATTAAAGTATCTCTGGTAATGCCTGAGTTATTGATTAAAATATCAATACCCCCAAATGAATCGAAGGTGGTTTCAACAATGCTTTTCGCAGCGTTAAAGTTACTAATATCACCACTAACCGCAATGGCTTTACTCCCATAACTTTGAATGGTTTTCACTAAGGCTTCGGCTTTTTTAAGGTTCGCATTGTAGTGTACCGCAACATTGTATCCAGAGGCTCCAAATTCTAAGGCAAGCGCACTCCCAATCCCCCCTGAGGCCCCGGTAATAAGTACAGTTTTTGACTGTTCCATTTTATTTCAACTCCTTTAACACATTTTCTAAAGTGGTACAATCTTCTACATGATAAGTATGGACGCTTTTATCTATTTTTTTAACCATTGATGCAAGGGTATTTTTAACACCAAGTTCAATAAAAGTATCATAGCCATCCGCAATCATAGCTTGAATAGCGGGATAAAATTTAACAGGGGATGTGATTTGTTTAATCATGTGTGATTTAAGATTTGATACATAACGGTTCCCTGTTGTATTTAAATATAACCCGTTTGAAGGTTCATTTAACGTTAAATCATTAATAACCGCTTCAAAAGGAGAAATCGCTTGATTCATAAGCGGGCTATGGAAGGCTCCTGCAGTATTAAGTAGACGTACACGTCTAATCCCGTGTGCTTTTGCATGTGTTTTAAACGCCTCTACCGCATCAATTGACCCACTAATAACATACTGGTTTTCTAAATTGTAATTGGCAATGTATAAATCATCGATTTGATCTACCAAAGGGTGAATGGTTTCTAACGATGCACTTACAGCGGCCATTGACCCTGAGGTTTGTTGAGTAGCGTCTTCCATCGCTTTTGCTCTTGTTTCAATAAGGGTTATCCCTGTTTCAAAGGAAAATCCACCGCGGTCATATATAGCACCATATTCCCCTAATGACAGTCCGACACTCCCTGATGAATAAACCCCCTTTGAATTCATAAGGTCTTTAATCGCTACACTTAATGTAAAAAGCGCAGGTTGTACATAACGCGTTTGTTTTAATAATGCTTCGTTATTAAATAATACGTCTTTTAAATCATAATCTAATAATGCATTGGCTTGATCAATTCGTTTTTTTACAATCTCACTTGCGGTGTATAAATCTTTTCCCATCCCAGCGTATTGTGCGCCTTGTGGGGAAAACATAAATGCAATTTTCATGGTTTTGACTCCTTTACGATACATATTTAAAGCGTTATTAAAGCGCCACCCCAAGTTAATCCAGCACCAAAAGCAACCGTCACAAAGGTATCTCCTTTATTTAAGCGCCCTGTTTTTATCGCTTCATCAATTGCCATGGGGACACTTGCTGCGGATGTATTGCCACGTTTATGAATATTCATAAACATTTTATCTTGGTCGATTTTTAAGGTTTTTGCTGATTTTGTTATAATTCTAGCGTTTGCTTGATGGGCCACAATTAAATCTAAATCTTGATGTTTAACATTGGCATTATCCAACAATTCATTAACAGTTTTAGGCAATACAGTGGTCGCGAATTTAAAGACTTCGCTGCCTTGCATTTCTAAAAACGGACGCGTTTGTGGTGGGGTTTCAAAATTTTCTTTCAAAGGGTATCCATCCATTTTTAAAAGCCCTAGGTCGTCTCCACTTGCATAAGCCACTATACTTTTAATCTTATCTTCATCTGAGCTTCCTATAATCATTGCGCCTGCACCGTCTCCAAATAAGACACATGTGTTCCGGTCGGAATAATCTGCATATTTTGTTAATGTTTCTGCTCCAACGATTAAAGCTTTTTCATAAGGACCACTTTTAATCATCTTATCGACAACTTCTAATGCGTAGACAAACCCACTACATGCAGCATTGATATCGAAAGCAGGGATTGATTTCGCATTTAATCGTTTTTGAAGCAATTGTGAAACACCAGGAAAGACATAATCTGGTGTAACGGTTGCGACAACGATTAAATCAATCTCCTCAGCTGATACATTGGCGTCTTCTAATGCTTTTAATGCTGCTTCATACGCTAAATCAGAGGTGTTTTCATCTATAGTCATTGGGCGGCTTTTAATCCCGGTTCTACTTTGAATCCATTCATCAGACGTATCAACAATTTTTTCCATCATAGCGTTGGTTACGACATTTTTAGGTACGTATGCACCTGAGCCTAGTATTTGTGTATATCTCATTTTGCCACTCCTTTTAAGTTATCATAATTGAATCGTTGGAAAAATCCAAATTTTCTAAATTTAGTATATCTAGCCGTTTTTATTTCATATCCGCTAAAGTCATTATATTTATTTAATGCTTTATAAAGGGCTTTATCAATCATGCCAAAAGACGCTTCGGGATAATGATGTGCACCTCCGATTGGTTCTTTAATAATGCCATCAATAACACCAAATTCATCTAAATCATAACTTGTTAATTTCATGACTTCGGCAGCCTTTTGTGATTTTTTTGCGTCTTTCCATAAAATAGAAGCGTATCCTTCTGGAGAAAGAATTGAATAAATTGAATTTTCCAACATATGGACTTCATTGGCAACGCCTATAGCTAACGCGCCACCCGATCCACCTTCTCCAATGATAATACTAATAATTGGAACTTCAATGGCACTCATTTCAAAAAGATTACGCGCGATGGCTTCTCCTTGTCCGCGCGCTTCTGCCCCTATTCCGGGAAAAGCACCCGGTGTATCGATTAAAGTAACAATAGGACGATTAAATTTTTCCGCTTGTTTCATTAATCTTAAGGCTTTACGGTATCCCTCAGGATGGGGCATCCCGAAATTATGAGTAATATTTTCTTCTGTATTCCGTCCCTTTTGTTGGGCAATTACTGTGACTGGTCGGTCTTTATACGTCCCAATTCCACCATAAATCGCTTTATCGTCTCCGTAGGTTCTATCACCATGAAGTTCAATGAAATCATCAAATAAAGCGTGAATAATCGCTTTTGCGGTTGGTCTTTTAGGATGACGCGCTAAAAGGACACGGTCCCATGCACTCAGATCTTGCATCATACCGTATTTATAATCTTCAATCTTTTGTTTGATTGAATCAATTTTTTTCTCATCATCTAAGTTTTTTAACTCTTCTTCTAGTTTAAAGAGTTTTTTTTCTTTTTTTAATATATCCATCATTACGCCCCTACACCTTTGTGAAGTTTTAAGACTTTATAAAGGGTATCTCTTAACTCGTTACGGTGTACGACTTTATCAATCATCCCTTTATCTTGTAAAAATTCAGCGCGCTGAAATCCTTCAGGTAAGTCTTGCTTAATCGTCTGCTTTATAACCCGTGGTCCCGCAAACCCGATTAGCGCTTTTGGCTCTGCTAAAATAATATCGCCTAACGAAGCGAATGATGCGGTAACCCCTCCAGTGGTTGGATGGGTTAATACACTAACAAATAATAATCCTTGTTCGTGGAGTTTTTTAAGTGCACCACTTGTTTTGGCCATTTGCATTAAAGAAAAAATTCCTTCTTGCATTCTCGCGCCACCCGATGCAACAAATAAGATTAAAGGCAGGCGTTTCACCAAAGCGTATTCAATACTTTTGGTTACTTTTTCCCCCACCACACTTCCCATCGATCCCATCATGAAATGCGAATCCATAACCCCAATCACAAACGGGACCCCTTTTATTTGTGCGTAGCCATAAACATACGCTTCATCGAGGCCTGTTTGTTCTTTATAATCAGCAATCTTTTGTTCATACCCATCAATAAAAAGCGGATTAAGCGTAATAAACCCATGACCCTTTTCTAAAAACGAATGGCGATCAATCGTTATATTAATCCGGTCGATGGCTCTTAAACGAAAATGATTATCACAAGAAGGACAGACAAAATTATTATCTGCAATATCTGACGCAATAAACGTTTTATTACACGTTTGACATTTTTCATAAAGTCCTTTAGGGACATCAGGTGTTGTCGCGCTTTGTAAAGGTTTTTTACGGTACATTTGTGCTTTATGTTTAAAACGTTTATGTTTATCAAAGGCATTTTTTAAAGCATCATGTTTCATAATTTAACAACCTTTCAAGATAAGTTTCAATAAACGCAGTATCAAAGTCACCCTTTACAAAACCCTCTTGCATTAAAATCATCATTAAAAAGAATTGATTGGTAGATACACCATCTACTACTAATTCTTCTAATGCTGCACGCATATTTCTTATCGCATCTAAACGATCTTTACCATGTACAATCAGTTTTCCTATCATTGAATCGTAAAACGGTGGAATAACATACTCAGAATATAACGCTGAATCAAACCGAATGCCTAATCCTTGTGGGATATGCAATAAATTGACTTTACCAGGGGAAGGCTGAAAATTTTTCTTAGGGTCTTCCGCATTAATTCTAACTTCAATCGCATGCCCTTTAAATTCTATTTCATCTTGATTAAACGATAATGCTTGTCCCGAGGCGACACGCAATTGTTCTTTAATGATATCAACCCCACTAATCATTTCACTAACAGGATGCTCTACTTGGATACGGGTATTCATCTCAATAAAATAAAATTCATTGTCTTTAACAATAAATTCAACCGTCCCCGCATTTTCATAGTTAACATGCTTTGCAGCCTTTATCGCAGCTTTTTGCATATTTTTTCGCAATGATTCATCGATATTTGAAGGCGCTTCCTCAATGACTTTTTGATTTCGTCTTTGAATACTACAATCGCGTTCTCCTAAATGAATGATATTTTTATATTTATCTGCTAAAATCTGCACTTCAACATGCTTAGGTTTTTCAATGAATTTTTCAATATAAACTCCATCATGTCCAAACGCAGATTTCGCTTCAGATTTAGCAGCATAATAAGCTTTTTCAAAGCCATCAAATGTTCTTACAATCCGCATCCCTCTACCGCCGCCGCCTGCTGAGGCTTTCACCAATACAGGACAGCCGATTTTTTCAACGAGCTTTTTTCCTTCTTCTAATGACACTTCATTCGCACTACCAGGAACTAAAGGAACCCCCGCTTCTTTCATTAAAACCTTCGCCATGGATTTATCTCCCATTTTGCGTATAACTTCAGCATTTGGCCCAATAAACGTAATCCCGCACGATTCACATAATTCCGCAAATTTTGCATTCTCGCTTAAAAATCCGAAGCCTGGATGTATCGCTTCGGACCCTGTATGAATTGCGGCACTTAAAATATTTTCCATATTTAAGTAACTTTCACTCGCAGATGTTGCCCCTATACATACCGCCTCGTCTGCAAGATGAACGTGTAAAGCATCTTCATCGGCTTTTGAGTAAACCGCAACGGTTTCAATCCCCAATTGCTTACACCCTCTAATAATACGAACTGCAATCTCTCCACGATTGGCAATTAATACTTTTTGAAGCATGCTTACTCTATCTCCAAAATAAGTTGATCAAACATGACCATATCGCCGTTTTCAACATGAAGTGACTTAACTAACCCGTCTTGAGGGGCTGAAATTTCGTTCATTACCTTCATCGCTTCGATAATGCATAAAGGGTCCCCTTTTTTAACCGCTTGACCTTGTCTTACAAAAGGGGGTTGATCTGGGGCGGGGGATTCATAGTATGTGCCCACTAAAGGCGCAGTCACTTTTGTGGTATTAGATGATTCGTTCTCAAGTGGTTCACTATGTTTAGCAGGCTCAACAGCGTTATCTTGAACACCCTTCACATTAGAGTGAGGATTGAGTGTCCCATATTCTGCTTGACCTAAAGGTTTTTGAAGTTCTATTTTAACATCATCTTTTTCGAGCTTCATACTCGCTAAGTTAGAATCTTCAAAAAGCTTTATAATTGTTTTGAGTTCACGGTTGTTCATATTTATAACCCCTACTTTGTTGATAATTATATTTTGATAATCAAATTATTTTCATATTAAAAAAATATTATTGAAGTGATTCTAATAATTCAATAACGTCTTTTACTGTTTTCATCGTTTGTGCTTTCTCGTCACTAACTTCTACTTCAAATGCATCTTCTAACGCCATCATTAGTTCAACTACATCTAAACTATCTGCACCTAAGTCGTTTATAATATCAGAATCAAGTGTAATTTCTGATGCATCACGTTCTAATTCTTCAGCAATAATTGCTTTAACTTTTTCAACCATTTTTATTTCGCCTCCTTTACTAAATGCATTATAATCGCACGATAACAGCTCTGTCAATAAGATTTGATATTCAAACCATATTGAGTTTTAAACTAGTTTAAAGAGTTAACAATCAGTTAACATTGCCACTCCCAATTTAGCGGGGAAGCCAACCATAGATAAAGGCCTTAAAATAGGGTTAAACCCTGTTTTAAAGCCCTGTAATTTATGGTTAAAGTTAGTTCATTAACCTTATAGTTTGTATTAAAACCTTTTCTTTTTAATTCTTAGGTTTATGAAATGATAATGTGCCTGATGAAACCCAAGTATCTTCATCTAATTTACATTGTAAGGTTTCATCTATATCAAGAATTTCTACCGTTTCACCCTCTAAAATGGCATATTGACGTTTCATAAATACAAGTGACTTGTATTCTTCCATAAGGGATTTAATATTTTCATCTATTAACGTCTTAACCTTCTCTATCAAATAATCTCTAATAGTATCAATATCGTAAGTTTTATTGGTTAAATTGAATAGTGAGGTCGATTGATACGTATCACTCATTTGTTTACTGTTGAGATTCATACCAATTCCTATAATTGTGATGGACGCTTCTTTTAAGTGCTCTATTAAAATACCGGCAATCTTTTTATCGTGAATTAAAATGTCATTTGGGAGTTTAATATTAGGGGTCAATCCATAATCCTTAAACACATTAAATAGTGCAATACTACTAATAATCATTGCTTTGGAAGGATCAGTTATGGCTTTGAACCGAAAACTAATTAACAAGTCCTCACCAGCTTTATCGACCCAGGTATTTCCGTGTTGTCCTTTTCCACTCGTTTGGTGAGCTGCTTGTACAGCACAATCCGCAGGGTCTTTTTGAGAAATTTCTTTTAAATAATCATTAGTCGATGCTACCGTATCAAATTTTTCTATTTTCATAGTCACCTCGATTGAATATTTTATAGGATAATCATAACACGATAAAGGCGTTTTGCATAAAAAAAATACCAGCGCACAACACGCTGGTATACGTATTTATCGTTTTGAAGCTTTCGCTTGACGAACGTTTTTCCTTAGTTCTTTTTCTGCTTGTAAAAAATCTTGAGTCCGTCGTTTATTTTCATCAAGCCTTTCTTTTCTCACTTCATTAAGATGGTCCATTGCACTGTCTTTATTTAACCCTACATGGGCTTCTTGTGCAATGATATTGATATGGTTATCTTGGTGTTCTAACGCAGCGTTAATTAAAACCGTATAAAGGGTTTCATCGCTTCTTACCATTTTAACGTATCCAACATCAATAGCACTAATAAGGGGAGCGTGATCTTTTAAAACTGCGAAATCCCCATTATTTTTTGAGCTTACTACAAGGTAGTCAATGGTTTCATTATAGAGTTCTCCACTCGGGGTTACCACTACGAGTTTCATACTTTCACCTACTCACTGAGTTTCTTGGCTTTTTCAATCACGTCATCGATGCTTCCAACAAGTCGGAATGCATCTTCTGGGTAATCGTCATATTTACCTTCTAAGATTCCTTTAAACCCTCGAATGGTTTCGTCTACTGGTACATAAGTCCCTTTTTGTCCGGTAAACTGTTCCGCAACATGAAAGTTTTGAGAAAGGAATAGTCTTAATCGTCTTGCACGATGAACAACTTGTTTATCATCTTCACTCAGTTCGTCCATTCCTAAAATCGCAATGATATCAAGTAACTCATTATAACGTTGAATGGTTCTTTGAACTTCTCGGGCAATATGGTAGTGCTCGTCTCCCACAATTTCAGGTTCTAAGGCTCTTGACGTTGATTCTAAAGGATCAACTGCAGGATAAATCCCTTCTTCTGAAATTTTTCTAGACAGGTTCGTTGTCGCATCTAAATGGGCGAACGTTGTGGCTGGGGCTGGGTCAGTGTAGTCATCGGCAGGGACATACACGGCTTGAATCGATGTGATTGACCCCTCTTTTGTTGAGGTGATTCTCTCTTGAAGTTTCCCCATTTCTGTGGCTAGGGTTGGTTGATACCCCACCGCAGAAGGCATACGTCCTAACAAGGCAGATACTTCGCTCCCTGCTTGGGTAAAACGGTAAATATTATCAATGAATAATAGTACATCTTGTTTTTCTTCATCGCGGAAATGCTCAGCCATGGTAAGACCCGTAAGTCCGACTCGCATTCTCGCTCCTGGTGGTTCGTTCATTTGTCCGAATACCATGGCGGTTTTTTTAATAACCCCACTGTCGGTCATTTCATGATAAAGGTCATTTCCTTCACGGGTCCGCTCTCCGACGCCGGCAAAGACACTAATTCCCCCATGTTCAAGGGCAATATTATGAATTAGTTCTTGAATTAAAACAGTTTTTCCCACACCGGCTCCACCAAAGAGTCCGATTTTTCCACCTTTAACATAAGGGGCCAATAGGTCAACTACTTTGATTCCCGTTTCTAAAATTTCCGTTTCACTACTAATTTCATCAAGTTTAGGCGCTGTACGATGAATTGGCATGCGTTTAATACGTTTATCTAAATTGGCTTTTTCATCAATTACGTCCCCAAGGACATTGAAAATACGACCTAAGGTTTTATCGCCAACAGGAACACTGATTGGTTGCCCTAAATCAATGGCTTCCATTCCTCGTTTTAACCCGTCGGTTGAATCCATAGCGATAGTACGAACTACATGATCCCCTAGATGCAAAGCGACTTCTAAAGTTAAGTTAATATCGCCAGTATCATCGGCTTCATTTTTTTGTTCGATTTTAATGGCATGGTTGATTTCTGGAAGTATATCATCAAAACTGATGTCCACTACCGGTCCCATAACCTGTGTTATTTTTCCTTTGTTCATATAGTATACCTCCTTTATTTCACCGCTTCGGCGCCGCCGATAATATCGGTAAGTTCGACAGTAATGGCATCTTGTCGTGCACGGTTATAGTGAAGCTGTAAGTCACTAATAAGGTCTTTTGCGTTATCCGTAGCACTCTTCATTGCGGTCATGCGCGATGCGTGTTCACTTGCTTTAGCTTCTAAAATCATGCCATATAGTAAATTCACAATATACATCGGAAGCAGTTCTTGTAAAACGCTGCTTGCGCTTGGTTCATAATGATAAATGGTTGTATATTTATCTTTTTTATCTCCATTATCATTATCATCTTTTAAGGTTAATAATGGATTATCCATTAAGGGAATTAACGTTTGTTGCTTTACTTGTTGTGTTAAGGTGTTCACATAACGGGTATAAAAAGCGACGACTTTATCGTAAGACCCAGATAAGAATCCTTTAATAAAGGTATCGGTTATTTCACGAAAATCTAAAAATTGTACATCATCTCTAACTTGAATGACTTTATCGTGGATCAACGTATAGTTTTTACGCTTTGCAAACGAAAAAGCCTTAAAGCCTAATGCCGCAACTACGAATTCATCTTTTGAGTCATGTTGTTTATTTACGTAGTTTTCAAACGCTTTAAAGACATTATTGTTGAAAGGCCCTGCTAACCCACGATCAGAAGAAACAATAATATATACTGTTTTTTCGACGTCGCGCCCTTCTAACATAGAATGTGACAATTCTTTATCCGAGCTTAAGACTCTTGCTAAAACTCTAGAAAGTCTTTTCGTTAAAGGACGAAACGCTTCTATACTGCGTTCTGCTTTTTTTAGTTTCGCAGCACTCACCATGTGCATAGCTCTGGTGATTTGAGATGTTTTCTCGGTCGCGCTGATTCGATTTTTAATTTCACGCATTGAGCTCACAATAATCCCACCTTATGCGAAACTTTTTTTGAATTTTTCGATCAATGAATTTAGCGTATCTTTATCTGGTAATGATTTTTCTTTTTTAATTGCGTCTAAAAGTTTTTTTCCTTCTGTATCGCGCTCAAAGAAACCATGCATTTCTTGTTCAAAACGTTCTATGTTTTCTACTTTAACATCATCAAAGTTTCCATTGGTAAGCGCAAAAATTGAAAGGACTTGCTTGTTAACAGGCATGACTTCATGCAATCCTTGTTTAAGTATTTCCACCGTACGCTTTCCGCGGTCAAGTTTTTTTCGTGTTGCGTCATCTAAGTCAGAACCAAATTGGGTAAAGGCTTCTAACTCACGATAAGATGCGAGGTCTAAACGTAAAGTCCCACTCACTTTTTTAATGGCTTTAATTTGGGCGCTTCCCCCAACACGACTTACACTTAGTCCAGCATTAATCGCAGGACGGACACCTGAGTTGAATAAATCACTTTGTAAGAATATTTGTCCATCTGTAATTGAGATAACATTGGTTGGAATATAGGCCGAAATATCGCCTGCTTGCGTTTCAATAATAGGGAGCGCCGTTATTGACCCACCGCCTAGTTTATCATTGAGTTTCGCCGCGCGTTCTAACAAACGTGAATGTAAGTAAAAGACATCACCCGGGAACGCTTCACGTCCTGGCGGTCTTCTTAAAAGTAGCGACAATTCTCGATAAGCAGTTGCGTGTTTGGTTAAATCATCATAGACCACCAAAACACTTTTACCTTGAAACATAAAATGTTCCCCAATAGACACACCCGCATAAGGTGCTAAATAAAGTAGGGGTGCTGGTTCACTTGCAGAGGCACTCACAACAATGGTGTACTCATCCGCACCGTGTTTTTTTAACATTTGTTGAACCTGGGCAACGGTTGATTCTTTTTGTCCAATGGCAACATAAATACAAATAACATCTTCTTCTTTTTGATTGATGATGGTATCGAGTGCAATCGATGTTTTTCCAGTTTTACGATCACCAATAATCAACTCACGCTGTCCACGTCCAATCGGAACAAGCGCATCAAGCACTTTGATTCCAGTTTGAAGTGGCTCATCAACACTTTTACGCGCCATAACACCTTGTGCTTTTCGTTCAAGATACCGCGTTTCATTTGTGTCAATTGCTCCGAGTCCATCGATGGGTTGTCCGAGCGGATTGATAGCGCGACCGAGTAATGCATCGCCCACAGGTACTTCTAAAATACGGCCTGAAGTTTTTACTGTGTCGCCTTCTTTAATATTGGTAGACTCATCTAATATAACCGCACCAACATGGTCTTTTTCTAAGTTTAAAACCATGCCATATACATCGTTTTCAAACGCTAAAAGTTCCCCTGACATCGCTTCGTTCAAGCCATGGATTAAAGCAATTCCATCCCCAACACTGATGACGGTTCCGACGCTTTCTGATTCGATTTCTTTTGAGTATTTTTTAATTTGTTCTTTAATAAGGGCACTAATTTCACCCGGATTAATCTTGCTCATGGTTTCACCTGCCTATTTGGTCAAATGCCGTTTTATATTTGATAATGTGTGATTTACCGTATCATCGATGACTTTCCCATCAAACTCAAACCGTAGTCCTCCAATGATGGAAGCATCGACAACGTTGTCAATCGTCACTTGACGCGCATATTTTTTCTCGTATTGTTCTTTCATAGCCTTAAGCCGTTTTTCTGTTAATTTCTTTTTACTATACACCTTAACATCCATGCGATTATGCATCGTGTCAAGCAGTTCATCAAAAGACACTTTAATGGCTTCTAATGCTTTAAATCGGTTGTTTTGTACCAAGACACTTAAAAAGTTTTTAAAACTGGTTGGGGCTTCAATGTCTTGAATAATATTCGTTTTGATCGCTTTTTTGATTCCTGGATGCAGGAAAAATTTCATACTTTCGTCATCGAATGCTTCTAAGAAAGATTCAAAGGCTTCGGAAATGGCTTCAGTGTTCTTTTCTTCTAAAGAAACTTCAAAAAGCGCGATTGCATATTGATCGCTTATCGCACTCATTGTTTACCTACCGCTTTAATCGCTTCATCCAATAAAGAATCATAGGTAGCTTTTTTTATTTCCTTATTAATCGCTTTTTTCGTTAAGAACATGGCAATTTCTACCGCTTCATTTTGAAGTTTATTACGCGCCATTTCTATTTCTTTATTCATATCTTTCTTAGCATTACGTTTAATTTTTTCTGCTTCTTCTTTCGCTTCACGAATAATCTCACGGCGCGTTTCCTCGCCGCGATCTTTGGCATCTTCAACCAATTGTTGCGCTTCTTGCTTAGCTTCATCAAGCTTATTCATCGCTTCTTGTTTAAACTTTTTAGCTGTCTCATTTTTTTCTGTAGCTTCAGTAAGTTCACCTTCAACGATTTCTCGACGAGATTCTATAAAGGCTGTGATTTTATTCCAAAAGAAATACTTCACAACTAAAATGAGTACAAGGGTTGCGATAAGTTGGATAACCATCTCTACAGGGTTTAAGCCTGTAAGGCCGGTTTGTTCTATTAAATTTTCTATGGCCTGTGCAACTCTATCCATAGATATGCCTCCTCAGAACCACAACGTTTATGTGGCGAAAATTAATACAAATGCAATAATTAATGCGTAAAGTCCAGTCGTTTCTGCCATCGCTTGACCAACAAGCATCGTAGTAGTAATTTTACCACTTGCTTCTGGTTGACGACCAACTGCTTCTACTGCTTTTCCACCTGCGTACCCTTGTCCAATACCTGAACCAAGACCACCAATCATCGCAATACCAGCACCGAGCATTGCAAGTCCACGAATATATTCTTGATTATATTCAGCGAGTAAAATAAATTGTGTTAGTACTAAATCCATAAATAATTCCTCCATTCATTCATTAAGTTTTTATTATTTTTAAGCTTCTTCAGCTTCTATTGCCATAGATAAGAATATTGTTAGTAACATGAAATACACAAAGGCTTGAATAACGCCAAAGCCTATATTGAAAATTGGGTGTACTACGAAAGCCATCGGAATTAAATTGACTCCAACTGGCAAAATATAAAATATAATTACACTGATAACCGCTCCGCTTAGTAAATTCCCGAACAAACGAAGTCCCATCGCAAGTGGCGTTGATAATTCCCCAATTACATTAATTGGAAACAGTAAAATTGAAGGACTCATTAAGTCTTTTAACCGTTTTTTAGGCGTTCTAATAATCATACCGTAAGACTGAATAATTATAAACGCAAGCAATGAAAACGATAAGGCTATATTAATATTCGATAACGGCGTATTAAGTCCTAATAAACTGGATGTATTTGCGAATAAAAGATAAATAAAGATTGCGGTTAAGATTGGCGCAAACATTTTCCACTGTTTTCCATAGTATGTTTGAATCATATCGTTAAGTTTCGATATCCCCATTACAATAATAAAAATTGGACCCTTTAACGGTTCTTTAGGATCTAACTTACTGACTTTATTCCCAACGATACTGAGTGTTATTATTAGAAAAAAGATCACAAGTAATGAAGTGAACATATTCGCACTAATCATAAAACATCTTCCTTTCTGTTAATAATAGCGGATACTATAAGTGCGATTTTAAAGGACGTAAACCCAATAAACGTCGCGATCGGTTCAAAGTTAGGAGAATAGTGTGCAATGACTAAAATCAAAGCATAAAAAATAAAACGAATAAGATAATTTCTTATCGATAACGCCTTCAGTTTTTCGGGACTTTGACGCGCCGCTTTAAACGCCGATTTATAAGTCATCGACCAAAGCATCACATTGACAACAGACCCTAAAAAGAAACTTAAAGCAATTGAAGCTTCAAACGCTAAAAACCAATCAAAAACTAAAAAAGCGACTAAACTCATTGCGATAATATAAATCCATACGACCGCAAACGCTTTAACTAAAATAGATGGGTGTTCATTCATTGTATTTCTCTCCCAATTTCATCACACGGATAATAAAATTTCTTAATACCGCAAACATCCCTAAAACCATCAATATAACCATCGTATAGGGTCTTGAAAATCCTAGCCAATCATCTATAAACCTACCTAAAAATAAGCCGATTAAAATAATAACCAGTATTTCCCATACAAATGTAGTACTAATGGCTAGAAGCTTAAATAAGAACTTTTTATCCATGGTTTATCATGCCTTTATTGTTCTATCTTCCCAATGCGGCGCTTGTGACGCGCTTCATTAGAAAATTCTGTTTTTAACCATACCTCTACGATTGCTTTAGCCAGTTCATCCCCAATAATACGGCCTCCTAATGTCAGCACATTAGAATCATTATGTTCTCTTGTTGCTTTTGCAGTAAATAGATCATGGACCAAAGCACAACGAATACCTTTAACTTTATTCGCTTGAATAGACGTACCTATGCCTGTTCCACAAAGCGTTATGCCACGGTCATATTCTTGAGACGCCACTCCGTGTGCAACTTTTAATGCAGATTCATTATAATCACATGATTCCTGGGAATACGTCCCCACATCATGATATTCATAGCCTAATTCATCTAAAAATTTCACAACTTTTTCTTTAAGTTCGAATCCACCATGATCTGATCCAATAATAATTTTCATCCATAACACTCCTTAAAATCTACTTCCCTATTATAACAAAGAACCCCTAAAATACAATAATATTTTGCTTTTAATCCCCCGGGATAT
>CAYLQZ010000008.1:22847-51896 GCA_964386055.1 uncultured Candidatus Izemoplasmatales bacterium
ATAACAAAGAACCCCTAAAATACAATAATATTTTGCTTTTAATCCCCCGGGATATAGTTGATAAACCCTATGCTTTAGTAAATCTATAACGTGAATTATAGATCAAAAGACTGTTGAATCTTATAATAATCTTTGATAGGGTTAAACGTCTTTCTGTGAACGTCTAAAGGCCCAAATTGTGAAATAGCCTCTAAGTGCCTTTTCGTTGGATACCCTTTATGAGCTTCAAATCCGTAATGTGGATACTGGTTTCCAAGTTCTACCATAATACGGTCTCTAGTGACTTTTGCTAAGATCGACGCAGCCGCAATAGAAGCACTTTTTTGATCCCCTTTTATAATAGATTTAACAGGGAAATCACTCGTTTTAATAGGCATAGCATCGGTTAAAAGGTAATCAACATTCCCAATTTCTTTCGCTGCTTCAACCATGCCTTTTTTAGATGTTTGATAAACATTAAGTTTATCCACTGTTTTTGCACTATATACTTTAATTGAATATGCCAAAGCATGATCTAAAATGGCATCAAATAACGCTTCTCGTTTTGGCTCACTTAATTGTTTAGAGTCATTCACCCCTTTAATAGGCGTATTCTTATCAAGCATCACACACGCCACCACTAAAGGACCCGCTAAGGGACCTCTCCCAGCTTCGTCGCATCCTGCAATATTCTTAAACCCTTTATTAAGGGCCTCTTTTTCATATGCATACATAACTTATTCTGGCCATTCTAACATAATAGAACCAAATTGTTGATGTCTTAGATCATACAAGAATAAATCTATCACACGATCATAATCCACTATCCCACCACGGGTTAAAGCCCCACGTCTTTTAGCAATTTTTTCAAAGATATCAAGTGCTTCATCGTCGGGTTCAATCGTCATATCATAACGCGTTTCAAATGATTTTTTATAGTATTGACGTAAAATATTAAAGCCAAATATAACAATCTCATCTTTAGGCACTAAATGGTCTTTGATGGTCCCTATTAGGGCGAGCTTAAAGGCTGCTTCTTGATCATCTAAATTAGGCCATAAAATACCAGGTGTATCAAGAAGTTCCATATCATCATGAATTCTAATAGTTTGTAAGTGACGGGTAATTCCAGGTGTATCGCCAACTTTTACAGCTTTTTTTTCCACTAAGCGGTTAATAAGAGTAGATTTTCCAACATTAGGAATTCCTACAATTAAAGCTCTGATTGGTCTTTTTCTTCGTCCTTTTTTAATTTCTTTTTCAAATTGTTCCTGTAAGATTTCACGACACAAGGGGACAATCTTATTAATATTTCTACCACTTAAAGCGTTAATTTGTAAACTATGAATATCTTTTCCATAAAAATAATGACTCCAAGCTTCTAATCCTTTTGCGTCGGCTAGATCAGATTTATTAAACAGTACTAATTTTGGTTTAGAGCCGATGATATCACTTAACTCTGGATTCATAGAAGCTTTTGGAGCACGGGCATCTACCAATTCAATCACAATATCAATCACTTGTAATCGCTCTTTAATTTGACGCTTTGTTTTGGCCATATGACCAGGATAATAATTTATTTTACTCATATTATTTTACACTCCCAAATTCGCTTATTGGTCGAATGCGAAACCGCACTGTCCCATAAATATTTTCTTTAAAAATCGGACCAAAATGTCTCGAATCATAGGAATCACTTCTGTTATCTCCTAAAACGAAATAGCCGTCATCACCGAGTTCAAAACTACAGTATTGTCCGCCAAACTCACAGAAAGTTTGTATATCGGACTCTAAATAAAGGGATTCATCCACTAATGTTTCATTCACATATACATCGCCATCTTCTAATTCAACAATGTCTCCGGGTAGCCCAATCAATCGCTTAATAAGATATTGTTGTCCAACGGCATCTATTTTCACCACAATTAAATCAAACTGCTCATACTCATCATCGGTATGTTGCATAATCACATGATCGCCTTCATTAAATGTTGGTTCCATACTGGCGCCTTCAACATTCGCAAACGAGAAGAAAAAAGCATTTAGTATAATATATATCGTTGCTAAATATACAACAAAACTCACGATGTCGAAATGTCTATAAACACGCTTAATGACTAAATATGAGGTCTGGTTTCTAATTTGAAACACGACGATGTATAACAAGTATCCTAAAACGAGAAACGAAAAAATGTTGATTAGTGGCACGGTTCCAAACCACCCTATATAAAACTGAGAACTAATGTCATTGATGGTGGTAGTATAAATCATATCAAAAGCGACATAGCGATCTTTAAAATAAGGAAGCGCAACGATGAAAAAGAGCGCAAGCAAAACTATTATAGCCTTGCGCTCAATTCTTTTGATAAGTAGGAGTTTTTCTTCTGCTGTAATATCCTTATTCATATAATCAACCTTATTGATTCAAAATACGTGGTAAATCATCTTCTTCAACTAATACTTCTCTGGCTTTAGAACCCATATTGGCTGAGACAACTCCAGCGGCTTCTAAAGACTCTACAATCCGTTGAGCCCGATTAAACCCAATTTGAAAGTTTTTAGATATTTTATTGATTGATGCTTCTTGCATTCTCACAACGTAATACGCAACTTCATCTAATAAGTCATCTTGTTCAAATGATTTTGTTGCGCTTTTTACAAGGGCATCTCCTGTAAAGAGATAATTAGGTTTCGCTTGTTTTTTAATAAACGTCATCACAGTTTCGATGTCTTCATCTGTAACAAATGCGCCTTGTAATCGTTGTTTGCTTTGACCCGAGGGTACGTAAAGCATATCCCCTCTTCCAAGCAGCGTTTCTGCACCAGGAGAATCGATGATAGTTTGTGAATCCACATGTGATGATACGCTAAATGCTATACGGGTAGGAATATTGGATTTAATCGTCCCTTTTATAACATCCGTTGATGGTCGTTGTGTCGCAACAATTAAATGAATTCCACAAGCTCTTGCTTTTTGGGTAATTCGCATGATAGATTCTTCTACATTTTGACTTGCAACCATCATCAAATCCGCAAGTTCATCAACAATGATAACAATATAGGGAAGTTTTTCACTTTCATTTTCCGTTTTTTGGTTATAAGCATTCACGTCACGCGCAGACGCTTCTTTAAACGTTTGAAACCGTCTTTCCATTTCTTCTACAACCCAATTTAATGCGGCTGTCGCCGCTTTTGCATCTGTAATAACTGGAGTGATAAGATGGGGAATTTCATCATAAGCACTTAGTTCCACCATTTTAGGATCAATTAACATAAGTCTGAGTTCTGAAGGTTTATACTTTAATAAAAGACTCATTAGTACTGTGTTGATGCAAACACTTTTCCCGCTTCCGGTTGCCCCTGCAATTAATCCGTGGGGCATGGATTTAATGGGCGCATATATTGGGTTTCCATCAATATCTAACCCAAGCGCTACCGTCAAAGGCATCGATGCATTTTTAAACATAGAGCGTTTTACAATATTAGAAAAGTGGACGGTTTGGGCTTGTTCATTAGGCACTTCAATCCCAACGGTTTTTTTACCAGGAATTGGTGCCTCAATGCGAATTTCTTTAGCTTCTAAGGCCATTTTTATATTATCGGTTAAAGTCGTAATTTTGTTCACTTTAACCCCTTTTTCAAGGGCTATTTCAAAGCGAGTAACTGTTGGGCCTTCTGTATGGTTAAAAACACGTGCACCAACATTAAACTCCCCAAAGGTTTCGTTAAGACGGTTAGTTTGTTTTTCTATAAATTCAGTTAAATCTGGTTTTTCTTCATCTGGGTCTTTAAGCAAACTAGTTGGAGGGACTTGATAGGTTGCATAGAGATTTTGACCTGCTTTAACCGTTTGATGAGTAGCGTGTGTTTGTTGAAAATCTGGTTTATCATACGGTTTTTCTTCGTAGGATTCTTCCCTAGCGGGTTCAAACGTCTCCTGAAAAGTGGGGTTAGGTTTAGCGGGTTCAAAGGATTCGCTATGCGGTTCTTCATGCGCATTAAAAGAATCGTTTGTTTGTTTCGGTTCATCAAAATTATCCGTTTGTGCCGGTTTTTGTAATGCTTCTTGTCTGTTTTCAACCCGCTCATTGAATGACGGATATGCAACTTGCTGTGAAGAGGATTCAGTATTTGGGATAATCTGTGCAGACGCTGGTTTTTTAGGACTCTTCAAATTAGACTTAGGCTGATTTAATACTTCATCAAGATTTTTACCTCTTACTAAATCAAATTCAGGATAGGCGGTTCCATATTTGCGAATTCGATCTTCCTTTGTCAGGGTTGGTTTAGTTCTAAAAGGATCTAATGTATCCATATTCCTTTCGTTTTTTGTACGAATTGGAATAACAACTTCGTCTTTAACATTATGACCAAAAATCGGTGAAACGAAACGGTTGTTCCGTTTGACCGGTTCTTTTTTCTGAATGGTCGCTTGAATTTCATAAACTTGAAAAGGGACATCATCAAGGGTTCTTTTAGATGGTGGAATAATTCTTTTACTTTTTTTCCAAAAAACCATTACGTCACCCCTTTCTTTAATGATTGATGCAAAAACGCTTCTATTTGTGCTTGCGTTTTTCGATGTTTATCAATATATGTGCTGATAAGGTTAGTGTTTTGGTAAACAAATAACGAAGGAACACCATAGATACTATAATGGGTAAATACTTCGGGGAGTTGATGTCTTTTAATGGTAAAAAACTTAACCGTGTTAAATTTTTGTTCTACATCGGTGATGAATTGATTTAAGTATAAACAGTCAATGCACTGATCTGATGAAAAAACAATGCATACAGTGGTATGATCCATCAATGCTTTTTCGAATGCTTCTATTGAATTAATCGTCTTCATTATTATCTTCAGATCCTTTTTCGAGTGCTTGAAGTTCTTTTTCTACAAGATCAAATTCGATGTCTTTATCGAATAGTTTTTTAGAGTAAATTTTTGAAGTTTCTTCCCCTACAACTCCAATAACCATTAATGAAACCCGTTTTGTAATAAAATCAACACTGGTGTTCACAACAAGTTTTCTAAACCAATAGGCTGGGTTGAACACATTGATAGCGCCCATTGTTACTTTAAACGCTTTATTGACTGTTTTATTACGCATTGCTTTAACAACTTTTCTTTCTTCTAGTTGCTTTTTCTTTTCAAAAAGCTGAACAATACGTGTAATGCGAATATTTCTAGTGTTTTTTAATAAAGGTTGATCTAATATGCCGTCTAATCGTTGTGTAATATAGTGGTTTAATTCTATCATTTCATCGACAGAAAGTTCTAGCATAGGGTATTTAGATTTAGGAAAATAATACCCAGAGATTTCTTCTACCAATTCATAAGAAAGGTCAAAGACAAATTTACCTAAGCCTTTAGGGTGTTTTCTATTCATTTTTTTAAATTGAGCTTGTTTATCTAAAATTAAGGTTTTGAGCTCTTCTTGATCCACATTTTCTACAGATTGAACAATGCTTTGTTCATCTAAATTCTTTCCCCTAATAATAAAGTATATATAAGTTACAGTAAAGAGAATGAACCCTGATAAGATTCCTAAAAGAAAGTTAACCAGGCCACCAAATGATATTTCAAGCATGTTAATCCACCCGTCCTTTTTAATGAAGTGTTATATAGTGATGTTTCTTTAATCATTATATCATATCATTAGGGTGTTTGCCTTTATCATTTGCCTTTGAATACAGTTTGTGCGATAATACTATTTGGTGATAACTATGAAAAAACAATTAATAGCTTTAGACTTAGATGGAACATTGCTGTATGACTGGCAAACGTTAAAGGATGAAACAAAAACATACTTAATGGATTTAAAATCACAAGGACATTCAATTGTAATTGCAACCGGTAGACCTTATAGAAGTAGTATAGGACACTATGAAACCCTTCAATTAGATACCCCGTTGATTAATTACAATGGTGGCTTAATTACGTGGAGAAATAACCCTGATTTTGAAGAGGTGAATGTCACAGTAGACCGCGATGCAGTGATTGAAATTTTTAAGCACAATGAAGCCTATATCAATAATGCTTTTTGTGAAATAAGAGATGATATATATGTGATGGAGAATACTGATGAGATTCAGCCTTTATTACACTTTTTTAATGGCGCAAGACTATTTACTGGAAAATTTGAGGATACCTTGCCGAAAAATAAAGGCACCAATGGCTTTATTATCATTGCGAATAAAAATCAAGGCCAGTACATTGAAGCGTACGTCGCAAAACATTATCCAAATAAACTCATGACAAGAAATTGGGGTAGTGATTATGAGTTTATTATTGAACTCTATACGCCCAAAACAAATAAAGGCGTTGCTTTAAAACATGTCGCACAAACCCTAGGATTTGAACGCGAAGATATTATTGCATTTGGTGATGGCCATAACGACATTGAAATGCTAGAATACGCAGGCACTGGCGTTGCGATGAACAATGCACACGAAGCACTTTTAGAAGTAGCGGATTTCCATTTAAAAGAGACCAACCAAGAAAATGGGATTGAAAAATTTTTAAAAAAATACTTATAAAAAAAGGAGGATTCGGTTTTAAAACCTGAATCCTCCTTTTCCTTTGCCTTTACCTTTTTTAGGTTTTTGATTGGGCGATTGCATGTTTTGCATACTCCCAAGCGGATTGTTTGAGTCGAGTTGTTTGGGATCCATAGAGCCCATCTTTTTAACTGCTTGTTTTTGTTGATCTAACGTTTGAATTAAGCGGTTAACTTCTGCTACACTTCTCCCTGATCCTTTAGCAATACGTCGACGTCTTGAAGCGTTTTCTTTGATAAGTTTTGGGTTTTTGCGTTCCGCTTTTGTCATCCCATTTATTAGCGTCTCGATGAACACCAATTTTTTATCATCGACATCGGCATTTTTCATCATCTTATTGGCTCCAGGAATCATTTTCATAATACTTTTAAGCGATCCCATTCGCTTAAGCATTTTTAGTTGTTTTATGTAGTCATTGTAGTTAAATTTGCCTGACATCATTTTTTCCATCATATTCATCATGTCATCTTCGTCGACGTTTTCGCTCACTTTATCAATTAAGGTAAGAACATCGCCCATCCCTAATATCCGTGAAGCCATGCGTTCTGGGTGGAAAACTTCTAAGGCATCAAGCTGTTCGCCAAGTCCCATGAATTTAATTGGAACATCGGTAACTTTTCTAAGCGATAGCGCTGCGCCACCACGGGTATCGCCATCTAATTTCGTAATGATGCTGCCGCTGATAGATAGTGATTGGTGAAAATGATCAGCCACGCTCACCGCATCTTGACCCGTCATTGCGTCTAATACTAAAAATATTTCATCAGGTGCTATGGTTGTCTTAATGGTTTTTAATTCGTCCATTAAGGATTCATCAATATGTAAGCGTCCTGCTGTATCAAAAATTACTACATCATGATTATGGTCTTCTGCGTAAATTAACGCTTCTTTCGCAATGGTTTGTGGCGTTTCTTTCGTCCCTTTTTCAAATACAGGAATATTCAGCTGCTCTCCAAGGGTTACCAGCTGATCAACCGCTGCGGGACGGTACACATCTAAAGCGACCATTAGCGGATTGACACTTTCTTTTTTGCTTAAATAATGACTAAGTTTAGCGGCGGTTGTTGTCTTCCCACTTCCTTGAAGTCCACAAAGCATAATCGTGGTACGCTTTGTTTTATCCAGCGTAAATACAGACGTTTCGCCACCGAGTAATTCTTTTAACGATTCATGTACGACTTTAACGACTTGTTGTGAAGGATTCAACCCCTTCATAATTTTATCGCCTAGGGCTTGTTCTTTTATATCTTTTGTAAAGCTTTTAACCACTTTAAAGTTCACGTCAGCTTCCAATAATGAAAGTCTGATTTCGCGCATCATTTCATCGATGTCTTTTTCCGTTAACCTTGCTTTACCTTTAACACGTCTAAGCGCCATTTGTAAGCGGTCTGAGAGTTGATCAAATGCCATGTTAATCCACCTTTTCCAATGTTTCTAATAATTCAAGAATTGTCGCATCACTTGTATTTTTTTTGAGTTGATCGATTATATCTTGTCGGGTTTGGCTTTTATTTAAAAGCGCAAGTTTATCTTCATAGTCATCGAGTTTTTTAATAGTTTTTTGGAGTTGATCGTGTACTGCGTTTCTAGAAATATTTTCATTGTTTGCGATTTCTGATAACGTGTAGTTATTTTCATAGTAATCATGAACCATTGATTGTTGTCTTGGGGTTAATAAGTTTTTATAGTGTGAAAATAACGCATTGATTCTCATATGTTTTTCTAATGAATCCATTTATATCACATCCGAAAATAAACCATATATATATTCTTCAATATCAAAATACTCTAAATCCTCTACTTTTTCACCAAGCCCAATCATCTTGACCGGGACTCCAATCGTTTCTTTGATTGCTAAGGCTATTCCACCTTTAGCCGTTCCATCAAGTTTTGTTAGAACTACACCGCTTAAATGCGTCACCTCATTAAAAATTTTAGCTTGTGACAATCCGTTTTGACCAGTAGTCGCATCTAATACTAATAAGGTTTCGTGTGGCGCGTTTTCAATTTCACGGCCAATCACTCGATGAATTTTTTCTAACTCATTCATTAAATTTTGTTTGTTTTGAAGTCGACCTGCCGTATCACAAAGTAAGACATCAATCTCTTTATCCTTTGCGTAATTAATAGCATCAAACATGACACTTGAAGGGTCAGACCCTTGTGGTTTTTCAAAAAAATCACAGCCCACGCGTTCGGACCAAATCCGAAGCTGATTAATTGCACCCGCACGAAACGTATCGCCTGCAACCATCATAACTTTTTTACCCTCGTTTTGTAAAAGGTGCGCGACTTTACCAATCGTTGTCGTTTTTCCAACGCCATTGACTCCAACAAATAATAAAACACTTAAATCATTTTCAACGTCTAAGTTTGTATCTATGATATCTTCTTGGACGTATCGCTTAAACATTTCTTCTACAATAATTTCTTTTAATTCAAATGCATCGTTTATATTCTTAACTTCAACGGTTTGACGTAGGTGATTTACCAAAGTAATAACTGTATCAACACCCATATCAGCCATAATAAATATCTCTTCTATTTCTTCAAACAGATCATCATCAATAGGGTCCCCGCTTTTTAATAATTCATTCAACTGATTAAAAACGTTGCGACGGGTTTTTTCCATCCCAATTTTATATTTTTGTGCCTTATCACGGCGATTTTTAGAACTAAAAAGATTTTTAATAAATCCCATATACTACACATCCTTATTTTAATCAAAGGTATTATAACATAATAGCCCTTCTATCAAAATAAAAATTCCCTATAAAAAGGGAAAATCCGCCTTGCGGCGGATTAAGGAAGGGGATGTGTGAATATAAAATATTCACCATGCTATGTAAGGGATAAGTGCAACCTTTCAGTTGCAAGCAAATAATACCATGACCCACTTTTTTTGTCAACAATTAAACTTTATAATTATTCACTTTTTTCTTGAGTGTTACATACGATAGAACCATCGTCTAACTCTACCATTAGATCATCAATTCCTTCGCATTGTTCCCCTGTTGGCTTTCCTTTTAATATGTTTTTACACTTGGGGAAATTATTGCACGCATAAAAACTATTTCCCTTGTTTTTACCACGTTTAGCTTCACGTTTAACAATCTCGCCTTTTTTGCATTTTGGGCATGCAATGTGCGTATTTTCTGGTTCAACTTTTCCTTCTTGTGGTTTGATATATTTACAATCTGGATACGCACTACACGCTTCAAACGTTCCATAACGCGATTCTCTATATACCATATCTGATCCGCATTTAGGACATTGTTCTCCTGTGATTTTTGGCGCAAGTTTTTCCATTTCTTGATTGGCTTTATCGACGAGTGGCATGAAGGTCTCATAAAACTCTTTAACTACTTTTGTTTGATCTGCACCATTGGTAGCGATATCGTCTAAAATGTTTTCCATTTTAGCGGTATAATCAACACTGATAATTCGATCGAAAAATTTCGCTAATTTTTCAATGGTTAGCTTTCCTTGTTCGGTTGGTACAAACTTCTTCTCTTCAATTGAAATGTAGTTCCGTTTTTTAAGGGTTGATACTGTTTGTGAATAAGTAGATGGTCGACCAATCCCTAATTTTTCCATTTCTTTAATCAATTTAGCTTCCGTATATCTCGCAGGAGGTTGAGTGAAGTGTTGGGTTTTTTCTATTTTTTTACTCAGTAAATTATCTTTTTCTTTAAACGTAGGTAGACTTGATGTTTCATTAGACTCATAAGCGCCATATACTTTAAGATACCCATCAAAATTAAGCGATTGTGCTTTTGCTTTAAACATCGTATTGGTGTTTGTTAAGCTTAATGTTGTTGATTCAAACTCAGCAGGCGCCATAAGTGATGCTAAGGCTCTACTATAAATTAACTTATACAATTTATACTCATCTTTTGAGAGATATGATTTTATTTGATCCGGATGATATTTAACATGGGTTGGTCGGACAGCTTCATGCGCATCTTGGGTATTTTTCTTTGTACGACTCGAACGATATTGCCCTACGTATTTTTGCCCATAATTAGACTCAATAAATGCTTGTGCAGGCGCGATATACGCATTAGACATACGCGTTGAATCGGTACGCATATAAGTAATTAACCCAACCGTTTCGCTTTTTAAATCGATACCTTCATATAATTTTTGGGCAATCATCATCGTACGCTGTGAGGTATAGTTTAATTTATAAGATGCTTCTTGTTGGAGTGTACTTGTTGTAAAGGGAGCTTTGGGAGCGCGTTTTCTTGATTTTTTCTTAATAGAATCCACTTTAAACGTTTCATTAAGACGCTCTAGGATTGCGTGTGCTTCTTTTTCGTTACTAAGTACCGGTTTTCTTTTGTCGACTTTAGACAACTCTGCTTCAAAGCCTTCAAAAAAAGCTTTGATTTTCCAGTATTCTTCACTGTTAAAAGCCTCTATTTCTTTTTCTTTATCGACTAAAATTTTTAATGCGGCGCTTTGGACACGCCCAGCGGATTTTGACTTAATCTTGTTTTGGAGTAGCTTAGAGAGCTTGAATCCAATAATACGGTCTAAGATCCGTCTTGTTTCTTGAGAAGAAACTAAGTTATAATCAATGTCTCTATAAGATTTAAAAGCATCTAATACTGCGTCTTTTGTGACCTCATTAAAAATTACACGATGAAAAGACTCGTCATCTTTCACCGATTCGAGTACTTCTTTGAGATGCCAGCTAATGGCTTCTCCTTCTCTATCAGGGTCAGTGGCGAGGTATATTTCGCTAGCTTTTTTGGCCGCTTTTTTAAGCGTTTCTACCGTTTTTTTCTTATCTTTTAAAACGCGATATTCTGGGGTGAAGTCATCTTCTATATCTAAACCTAACCCACCGGCTTTACTGATGGCTAAGTCTCTTATATGGCCCTTTGAAGAAAGTACTTCGTAATCTGTTCCTAGATATTGCTCAATGGTTTTAGACTTTGAAGGTGACTCCACGATGACTAGTTTTTTCATACTGACAGCTCCCACTATGTTTGATTTGCGCACATATTATGGCACGGGAAATACAAGGTGTCAAACGATATTTTTGCTATATATATTATTATATATATAAATTATTTTTGTTTGTTTTTAATAAATGTCATTCTATCTTTTCCTTGCATATCTTTCTTTTGTATAATACTCACGTGGTTAAATTCTTTCTTTATTATTTTACGCAAAGCTTTAGATTGATTCCATGCATGTTCGAATGCAACAATGAATTCTTCATTTAATAAAGGCTTGATAGCTTTAATAATCTTGCGGTAAAAATCCAATCCATCTTCTCCACCAAATAACGCTAAGTGTGGTTCATAATCTTTCACAATTGGTTCTAACGTTTCGTTGTTAGGAATATAGGGTGGATTCGAAACAATGATATCGAATTTTTGTTCTTTAACAGGATCAACTAAATCGCCTTCAAAAAAGTCAACTTTCGTTGCGTTTAAGGTTTTTTTATTTTTGTTGGCAATGTCAAGCGCAGCTTTTGAAATCTCGGTTCCTGTGGCATGAATCTTAGGCTCTTCTTTTGCGAAGGCAATCGCTAAGCACCCAGATCCAGTTCCGATATCTAATAGTTCAAGGTGATCTTTAGTTTCAAAATGGTTATCAATCATTTCTAAGGTATATGAGACCAGTTCTTCCGTTTCATACCGCGGGATCATAACGTCACCATTCACATTAAAGGCATAGCCATAAAAATACTCATATTTGGTAATATGTTGGATAGGTTTATTTTTGATGACATATTCATCTACAGCGTAACGAAACTTTTTATAGTTTTCTGGCGTCATTTTTTTATCTACATTATTAATGAGCGTGGTACTAGACATATCCCCATAATGTAAAAGCAGTAATTTAACTGCGGTCGGTTCTTTTCCGTTATCTTTTGCGTATTGTTCGTTAATTCTTAACGCTTCTTTATAGGTTGGCATAAAGGACGCTCCTTATTTGAAACAAGGACATGCTATGCATATCCTTATTGTTGAGTATCGTTTAGTTTTCGTTCGTATTCTTCATTTAATAGCGCATCCACGATAGAATCGAGTTTGCCTTCCATAACACGATCGAGTTGTTGAATCGTGAAATTTATGCGATGATCGGTTACTCGGTTTTGTGGATAGTTATACGTTCTTACTTTTTCGCTTCGGTCGCCTGTTCCTAATTTATTACGACGCTCTTCGCCTTCTTTTTCACGGCGCTGACGTTCGTAAAAATCATGTAACCTAGCACGCATAACTCTTAGTGCTGTGGCTTTATTTTCATGTTGGCTTTTTCCATCTTGACAAGACACCACTAACCCAGTGGGATCATGCGTTATTCTCACAGCACTATCAGTGGTATTAACACTTTGTCCGCCTGCGCCAGAACTTCTGAAGGTATCGATTCTTAAATCGTTGTTGTGCATTTCGACTTCAACGTCTTCAGCCTCTGGTAATACGATAACGGTTGCCGTTGACGTATGAACACGACCTTGTGATTCGGTTTGAGGGACTCTTTGTACTCGGTGTGCACCTGATTCATACTTTAAATATGAATACACATGGTCGCCTTTAATCGTAAATTCAATTTGTGAATACCCACCAGCATCTCCCTCATCAGCGTTAATGATAGACAGTGACCACTTATTTTTTTCAGCATATTTTTGATACATTCTATATAGGTCACCCGCAAAAAGATTCGCTTCTGATCCGCCCGCTGCACCGCGAATTTCAACAATAACATTTTTCTTATCGTTTGGATCTTTAGGAATGAGCAGTTTTTGCAGTTTGTCTTCTATAGACGTTAGCTTATCTTTATTTTCTTCAAGTTCCATGATTGCCATTTCACGAATTTCTTCGTCATCATCTTTACTCATCTCTTTTAGTTCTTCGATACTTTGTTCCGTTTCAAGGTATTCTTCATACAATGAAACAGTCTTTTCTAAGTCTCTTTGTTCTTTAGATAGCGCAGTAAGTTTATCAATGTTTGAAGTAATCTCAGGATTACTGAGCGCTTCATTGATTTCTTTGTATCGGTTGCGCATCGATTCAAGACGGTCTTTCATATCATCATCTCCAATGGTTACTTGGCATATTATAGTACAGTGTCCTTTAGTTTTCAAGTACTAAGGTTTGATTGCGTTTTAAGCGGTAGAAATAAAAGTATCCTATAAATAATACTAGCATAATAACCCCTTTAAAAATACTGCTGATTGATAAGGCCCACCAAATACCAGCCGTTGAGATTGCCATGTAAGCTAAAGGGATTCTTATCACATTTCCAATAATACTAACGGTAGAGGGAATCACTGTTTTACCCAGTCCATTAAATGCACCCGCCGTCATCATTTCAAGTATCATAAATAATTGAGATACTGACAATATTCTTAAATATTGAGTCCCAGCAGCTAAAGTAGTTTCTTCACTAATAAATATTGAGAACAGGGGTTCTGCAAAGAAAAACAACAAGGCATTAATTAATATTCCATACGGGATTAACAGCCTCAAAGACGTTTCAAATCCGTGTTTAATACGGATAAATTGATTGGCGCCATAGTTTTGTCCTACGAAGGCACTTAACGCTACTTGAAACCCTGCGGCAACCATCCAACTTAAAGCTTCAATTTGACTTCCGATTCTTGATACGCTCATTGCGATATCACCATATGATGCAACCATGATGCCTATAACAATAGAAATAGTTGTCATAAACATACTTTGAAGGCCAACAGGGGTTCCTAATTTTACAATATCTTTTATCGCTTTAAAATCATAATACTTAAATGGATTTACAATCGCAGGGCGTTTTTTAGTGCTGTATATAATCATATAAATAAACAGCGCAAATCCTTGGGAAATAACCGTCGCACTTGCAGCGCCTTCAACGCCCCATCCAAACCCTAAAATAAATAACGGGTCCAACACCATATTAAGGAGTAACCCAGCCCCCATAATATAAAAAGTATTTATGGTCTTTCCTAATCCATCATAAACCCCATTAAACAAGTTCACCATGAATAAGAAAAACCCAAACGTAGATATGATTCTTAAATAATTTTGCGACATGGTGATAATCGCAGGGTTTTCTATATTGAAAAGGCCCACGAAATGATGGTTAAAATATCGTCCATATATAACATAAATAAGCGCTAATAAAGCCATCGCAATGATGCCATTTGAGACGATCTTATTCACGTGGTTGGCATCGTTTTTACCAGCTGCATGTGAAGTATACACCGAAACGCCAACTTTGACAATTAAAATCATTCCAATTCCAAACCAAGGATAAAATCCTGCAGTTCCAATCGCTGCTACAGCTTCTGTTGGCTCAATGCCAATCTGATCAACTCGTGCAACCCAAAACATATCGGTTAAATTGTAGGCCATCTGCGCTAAAGAGGTAAGTAATGTAGGAATCGCGACCATTAATAACTTGTATAAAATCGAACCGCTTGTCAGGTCAATTTTTTTCTTCATTGGTGTTTTTTGACGCCTTGATAGGGCCACATAAATTCCCCCTTAATTAAAATTCAAACAGTATTATAGCACCTAGTTCCATAAAATACTATATTAAGCAAAAAAAAGATGCTACTTTATGTAACATCTTAATCATCTACATCAACTAAATCAGAATCGTTAGCGATATCGCCTTCTGTATGATTTTCGAATCGAGAGTAATTCTTTCTAAACATGAGTGGGAACCCTTTCATGTTGGTTGCCCCGCTACGGTTTTTCGCAACCATAACGTCCACAATGTTGGGACGAGCTGATTCGTCTTTAGTATAATAATCATCTCTAAATAGGAATAACACAACATCCGCATCTTGCTCGATCGACCCTGATTCTCTTAAATCGGCCATAATTGGGATTTTATCTGGGCGTTGTTCGACGCTTCTAGAAAGTTGTGATAATGCAATAACTGGAATTTTTAATTCTCTAGCCATTTCTTTTAACGTTCGCGATATTTCACTAACTTCTTGGACGCGGTTTGTATATGATTGTGAACCACTTAAAAGTTGTAAGTAGTCAATTACTACCATATCTAAGCGATTTTCTTGTGCTAATTTTCTACATTTTTGTCTTAGATCAGTAACTTTCACCGTTCCAGAATCATCAAATAGAATATTAAGCTTTTGAAGTCTATCGGAGGCTAAAGAAAGATATTGCCATTCTTGTGGGGATAAATTCCCAGTTCTCAGTCTGTTAGAGTCAACGCGGGCTTCTGAAGAAAGAATTCTTCCTACCAGTTGGTCAACCCCCATCTCAAGTGAGAAAAAAGCAATCGATGGTTTGTGCTTAAGTTTGGCTATATTGGAAGCAACGTTAAGGGCAAACGCAGATTTCCCCATCGAAGGTCTTGCTGCAATTATATAGAGTTCTGAAGGTTGAAGACCGTTAGTATAGTGATTAAGTTGGTCAAACTTTGTATCGAGTCCAGTCAATTCACCTTCCATGTTTTTTGCATTTTCTGTTTTTTCAATAACTTCTTCGGTGATATCCCCGATTGATACAAATCCTGACGTTCTTCTAGAACGTGCAACATCAAATATTTTTTTCTCTGCTTCTACGACAAAATCACTCATGTTTTGTGTCGTAAATCCAGATTCATATATTTCTTTTGAAATATTCATCATATTTCTTACTACAGCTTTATCTCTTACAATATTAATGTAATGGTCTAGGTTTACAATCGATGGTGTTGTATCAGATAATCCTAAGATATAATCGGTTCCACCCGCATCCATCAATAAGTCTTTGTTTTTTAAGCGGTCTGTAAGGGTGGTATAATCAATATCAATTTCTTCTTGATACAATTCTACGATTGCACTATAAATTAATTTATGACGACGATTATAAAAATCATCAATTTCTAAGGAATCATTAATTGTTTGAATGGTAGATGGATCAATAAACACAGCACCTAAAACATTTTGTTCCGCATCTATAGAGTGAGGAATTTGACGTTCAGCCATATTATTGTTCCAACACTAATAATTCAAAAGTCGCGTTAATATCTTTGTGCAGTTTTACATCAACTTGGTACGTTCCAAGGGCTGTGATTGGCTGGTTTAATTGAATTTTACGTTTATCGATATCAATGCCGTGTTGTTCCTTGAATGCATCCGCAATTTGTTTTGTATTAATTTTTCCAAATAATTTTCCGTTTTTCCCAAGTTTTACATAAACTTTAACGGCACGATAATCAATACGCTGTTTTAAAACTTTTGCTTCTTCGAAATCTTGTTTCGCTTGTTCTTTTAGTTTCGCTTTCGCATCTTCTATCAGTTGCATATTTTCTGGGGTAGCTTCAATTGCTTGTTGACTCGTTAATAAATAATTAGCATACCCTGGTGCAACCTCGATAACTTCACCTTTTTTACCTTTTTTCTTAATATCTTTTTGTAAAATAACTTTCATGGGACGTCCCTCCTGTTTTGATTCTTCTAATACGTGAATTAATTCTGTTTTGACTGTGTTTATATCCGTATCTTCAAGCTGAGCACCCGCATTATTTAAGTGCCCACCTCCTCCAAATTTCTCCATTAAAACTTGGACATTAAATCCTTCTAAAGATCTTGCAGATATCCCTACCGTATCATGGCCGACATTTCCAATCGCAAACGCTGCCACAACGTGATCAATTTCTAGTAAATCATCTGCGATTTTAGCAAGCATTGGACGGTCTGGATTATAATCATTTGGTACTTCTACTAACGCAAAGCGTTTGTTAACCACTTCTGTACGTTGCAGCAAATCCGCTTTAATTTGAATATCTTTTAACGATTCTCTTAATATTGTTTTTACTTTATAAGGATCGGCACCATATTTCCGTAATATTGCAGCGGCTTCAAATGTTCTAGCTCCAGTGCGATACATGAAATTATTTGTATCCACAATCATACCAGATAACATCACGGTCGCTTCAAAAGAGGTCAAATCTATTGGTCTTGGATAGACATTAATCATCTCAACAACCAATTCACAAGAACTCGATGCATACGGTTCTATATACGATAATTGTGCATTTTCAATCGCATCATTTAATTTTCTATGATGGTCAATAATCGCAATATTTTCTGATTTTTCAACTAACTTGTCGCTAATTAGCTGCCCCTTAGAATGGTGATCTACTAAAACAGTTAAAGATCCTTTGTCAAGGTATTGAAGGGCTTTTTCTGGAGAGATAAAGTAATCTAAAAGTAAAATATATTCATACTCCATTTGCCTTAAAATCTTTTTAACTGTTTTGTCTAGGGTTTCAAAGTCTAAGACAATGTACGCTTCTTTTTTTGAGGCAAGCGCCATATTAAGAACCCCAATGGCTGATGCCAATGCATCGTTGTCAGGATAATTATGAGGCATGATAAACACTTTAGAAGACGATTCAAATAATATGTCCAATTTCTTCGCGTGAATCCGCGAGGAAATTCGGGTCCGTTTTTCTTGCGTATTGGTGTTTCCACCAAAATACTTGAATTCTTCCCCTTGAATATTGATAACTATTTGATCGCCACCACGAGAAAGTGCTAAATCTAGTGCTTCATCTGCGATACCAGCAAGATTAGAAACAGGAATATTTGCACAGGCAAACCCACCAGATAACGTGATAATCAAATCGTTTTCCTTTGAAACATAGACGATATCATTTAAGACAGAAAACTCACCATTTATAATATCTTCTAGTGTGCTGCGATGCATATATACATAAATTTTAGAATTGGATACAGGCGCCAAATGAAAATCATGCTTTTCGGCCCATTGATCTAGCACCCCTAGAAACTTCCCTTGAATCTCGTTGCGTTCTTGCACATCCAAAACGCTTAAAGCATCTTCAAAGTTATCAAAATGCAATACACCAATGACCGCAGTATGATCATTATACGCGCGTTTGAGGCGTTCTCTTTCCCCCACTTTGTACAAATAAAGTGTCATCTCATTAGAATGATAATGCACTTCATAATATTCTTCATAAATTTTAAAAACTTTAGGGTGAGTTAAGTCCGTTTTATAAATTGCTTTGTATAAAGGAACGTGCAATGATTTCATTGGACGTTTTTCTAATGGATTACTAAAAATCGTTTTAGCGTATTGATTCGCAAAGGCGACTATATATTCATCATTCAGTATAATAATACCGGTTGGCATTTCTTTAGTTATGCGTTCTTCTACGGTTTGCTTACGGTTTAATAACTTATTTTTAGACGTCACTTCTTTTTTGAGGTTTACAATCTTTTTGCGATTATCTTTTAAAATAAAGACAAAGAAAACGATGTTTCCCAGTGCAACAAGGAATACAATCGTCAAAAAAAGGACTATGGTTACTTCTCTATATAAATATACCAGCATTGCGACTGTCAATAAGAACGCTAAAGCCGTTCCTATCAGCGTATGTTTTTCCATGGTTTCACCTCAATGCTTTCGTTATGAAAACATTATACCATATGTACCCTTTATTATTAAGGATAAATATCGCTTGACAACAAAAGCTTCCAACTCTATAATACGGTTCTGTAACGCAGTTCGAAACCATCCTGCGATATCAAAACTAGGAGGCTTTTTTATGAATGAATTAATTTGGTTACTGTTTGCGCTTGTAAACTTTTCTTTAATTGTAGTGGTTTATAAGGTGTTTGGTAAAAACGGATTATTTGCATGGATTGCAATGGGAACCGTTTTAGCGAACATTCAAGTTACAAAAACAATTGAACTCTTCGGTCTAACCGCAACACTTGGAAATATTATGTATGGAACCCTATTTTTAATCACCGATTCACTCAATGAAAAATACGGATTGAAAGACGCCAAAAAAGCAGTTTATATTGGGTTTTTCGCATTAGTATCTATGGTAATTATTATGCAGTTTGCTCTTTGGTTTGAGCCCCATAGTGAAGATTTTGCTCATGAGTCTTTAGCTACTATTTTTGAAGTGATGCCACGCATTGCACTTGGAAGTATCATCGCGTATTTGATTTCACAAATATTTGATGTCCATTTATTCCAAAAGATTAAAAAACGATACCATACTAATCGTCAACTTTATATTAGAAATATGGGGTCGACTGTCGTATCACAATTATTAGACACTTTAATCTTTGTCCCAATCGCTTTCTTAGGACTTTATCCATTTGAAGTTGTTGTCAGTATTTTCATAACAACTTATATAATCAAGTTGTTAGTCGCAATACTCGATACACCCTTTGTGTATATTATGAAAAGTATTCGTCCTAATGATTAATCAACCCCCCCATGCCTTGTGCATGGGGGTTTTTATGTTTTCCAGGTTAACAAAATTTTTAATCATATGGTATAAAAAAATGCGCAAAATTTGCGCATTTTATTTTAAATTATTCTTTTACGAATGGAATTAATGCCATGTGACGTGCACGTTTGATAGCTACGCTAAGTTCTTTTTGGTAGCCTGCTTTTGTTCCTGTAACACGTTTAGGAAGAATCTTTCCACGATCAGAAATAAAGCGTCTTAACATGTCTACATCTTTGTAGTCAATATATTTAATGTTGTTTTCTGTGAAAAAACAAACTTTTTTACGGCGTTTTCGAAAATTTGGTCTAGCCATAGTACTGCCTCCTTTTTAAAATGGTAAGTCGTCTTCAGCAATATCAATATCACTTAAATCGTCGGGTTCATTTTTAGAAGTCGTTTGTGAATTTTGGTTGCTGTAAGTATTATTATAATTTTTTTGATCCGGATTTGATTGATTGGTTGGTTTGTTTTGTTGATTTTGTTGTGTGGCTTTTGTCTCTAAGAATTGTACAGAATCCGCCACAACTTCAGTGACGAACCTGCGATTACCGTTTTGATCTTCAAATGAACGGCTTTGGATACGTCCTTCTACCCCTACAAGGCTCCCTTTATTAACGTAACGAGATACGTTTTCAGCTTGACGGCGCCAAACAACACAATTAATAAAATCAGCTTCTTGTTCGCCTTGCTGGTTTTTAAATTGACGGTTGACGGCGATTGTGAATGTTGTAACCGCTATATCGTTTTGGGTTTTTCTCAGTTCAGGGTCTCTTGTCAGACGTCCTACTAATATCGCTCGGTTAATCATAGTTCACCTCTTTTTAACGTACGTCTTTGATTACCAAATGACGAATAACATCTTCTTTAAGTCCAATGACACGCTCAAATTCTGTTCTTGCGTCTTGAGTAGAATTTACTTCAAACACTACATAGTAGCCTTTAGTATGCTTCTCAATCTCATAAGCAAGTTCGCGCATGCCCCATTCATCACGTTTCAACACTTCTGAATCTCTTGATGTGAATACCGCTTCTATATCTTCGATTAATTGTTTGCGGTTTTCTTCGCTAAGTGTTGGACGAATGATGTACATAATTTCATATTTAGTCATAGTTTTTACCTCCTTTTGGTCTAATGGCTGCACCATATTTTGCAGCAAGGATGTGAGTATTTCTCACGATAAATGATTATATCATAAGCCCACAGTGATGTAAACCTTTAAGTATTTCTTTTAAGGTGCTCTGTGAGACGTTTTTGCATCGGTGGAACCATTTGATGTCCGGTGTTAAATAATTCATGTGTAATGTCAAAATCTGGGTTCTCTTTTATAAACATATCTGTATATGAAAAGGGAATGACATCATCATGTTTTCCACTAAACGCAATGATTTTTTTGAATGATAATTCTTCTGGATGTAACGCAGGGTCCATTGCAAGCGCCATGTTTTTCAGACGTGTTGCTTCTTTTGTGTAGTCGTCTTGATATTCAGAAGGCAAATCAAAAAATCTAGGTTGTGAAAAAACAGGCGCTGAAATAATCGGAATCACCGTATTAACTTCTGTCGTCTGAGAGGCTAAATAATAAGCAACATATCCCCCCATTGATATCCCCAGTACATCGTATTGTTTATACTCATCATATAAATCTTTTTTAAGCGACATGATATCCAGAGTGGTTTGTTTTACCGTTTCAAATATATAAAGCATACTTAATGTTTCGTCTACTTTATCTTTATAGGGTGCGGTGGAACGCTCACCGTGTTTATAGGCATCAATCGCAACGACTTTATAACCCTGTTTAACTAGGGGGGACCCAATAAGTTTCATCGCTCTATCTTTATTGCCAAAGATTCCGTGATTAATAAAGATTAACTTGTCTGATCCTTTAACATCATACTCTAAAACTGGAATGCCCTTATGCATATAACGATTGATATTAATCTTCATAGTGCATAAGCCCTTTCATCACAAGATATAATGCATACGCTGTCGCTTTTTCTCTGATCATTTGTCTATCGCCTGCAAAAATTCGTTTAGCGGTTTTTGTTTTTCCTTCGTGGGTTAACCCAAAATAAACAGTCCCAACAGGTTTTTCTTCACTTCCACCCTGTGGTCCAGCAATCCCTGAAATACTTACGGTCACATCGGCTTCAGTTCTTTGTGAAAGTTGATACGCAAGTTCATAAACACATTGTTCGCTTACAGCCCCATATTTTTCTAAAACCAATTGGTTTATGCCGAGTTGTTTCATTTTAGATTCATTATCATATAAAACATAAGATTCTTTAAACACATCACTAACCCCACTAACGTTTACTAACCGACTTGCAAGCATACCGCCCGTACAAGATTCAGCAAGTGAAATGGTTTTATTTTGATCTTTTAGCGTTTTCACAATATGTGCCTCAAGGGTATCATCGTGTGCTCCAATGATATAGGGTGAAAAATGCTTTTTAAAGTCGTTTAAAGCCATTTTAAGATTCTCTTCGTCCTTAGAGGTAAAGATATAACGAATCTCTCCTGTGGACGCGTAGGGGGCAATGTTGACGTTTGGGTGCGCTTTATATAAAGAAAGCATCGTTCCTTCAAATTCGCTTTCCCCTTGACCTACAACTAAATACCCTTTTTGATAGATAGTTTGATCCAAATGGGGTTTTAAATACGCTTTAAGTGGTTCAACCATCGGTTTCAGTTCGCTTGGAGGACCAGGAAGTAAGACATAATGCTTGTCATGAAACGGAATAATCGCGCCTGGTGCAGTCCCCCGTAAATTTTCGATGATTGTCGCGTCTTGAGGAAAGAACGCTTGTTTGTCATTTGACGGATCCATTTTTCTTCCAGAACGTTTAAAATACGAGGCGATTTTTTCATAAGTCGCTTCGTGCTTTACAAGGTCCACATTCAAATATGATGCAACGCTTTCTTTCGTTGTATCATCTTGCGTTGGACCTAAGCCGCCTGTTAAAACAATTAAATTTCCAACCGAATCTTCTAAAGCACTATGAATGGCAGATTCTGTATCTTTAACCGATATAGAGCGTTCAACATCAATCCCGAGAGAAAACAAAAAAGCCCCTAAATATGCGAGGTTCGTATTGATGGTTTTACCTAATAAAATTTCGTTACCAACTGCTATAATTGTTGCTTTCATTTTTATCACCTGTAAACATTATAGCATTCAAACACTATTTTCTACCCCATCAAAGCATAAAAAAAATCTTCTCCGAAGAGAAGATTTAACTTATAGCTCTCCTGGTAAATTTAATAAGAGTAATAAAATTAAAACAGCGGCCCCAATAATCCCAACAATAATAGAACTATTGATGATCCCGACCATTTTATTGTTTAAATACGTCGTTCTATCTTCAATCTTTTTAATAAAGCGACTGTAGAGATAAAATAGTAACACAGATAAAAAGACAAAGAAAAATATTAAAAATATCGAGATAAACAAAAAGTTTAATGTTAAATCAATAAAAAACGCTAATAGACTATCTCTAAATGGAGAAACATCAAACAAACCATGCACTAAAAATAATGCTAAGGTAATAGCCCCTACAATTTTATAATGTTCAAATAACCCACCGCGTTCAAAGGTTAACATTTTTCTTGGAGTAATGGTTTTATACCTTACATATTGATAAAAAATACTTAGAAAGAAGGTAACAAAAAATAACATAATTGCAAACGACATATATTGGAATAAAGTTTCTAATTCAGTCATGATAAAACGCTCCTAAACATTAAATCTAAATAACATAATATCGCCATCTTTTGCGATATATTCTTTTCCTTCTGAGCGAACTTTCCCGGCTTCTTTTGCTTTTTGCATCGATTTAAAATACATTAAATCATCATAATGAATGGTCTCAGCACGGATAAATCCTCGTTCAAAGTCAGAATGAATCACGCCAGCACACTGTTTAGCAGTCATTCCTTTTTTAAACGTCCACGCTCTTACTTCTTTTTCACCAGCAGTGAAAAATGTTCTTAAATTGAGTAATTCGTAACTTTCTTGAATCAAAGCATCTAATCCGCTTTTATACAGTCCCATTGACTCTAAAAATTCTTGTTTTTCGTCATCGTCTAACTCTGAAATCTCAGATTCAATCTGGGCGCTTACCGTAATGGCTTTGGCATTTTCAGATTCCGCTTTTTTAAAAACCGCATCTACATAAACACTTACTTCATCACTCATAAGCATATCTTCACTCACATTACAAACATAGACCAAAGGCTTTTGTGTTAAAAACCCATAATGTTTAATCATGTCCCATTCGTTTTGGTTAAGGGTTAAGTTTCTCACTGGTTCGTTGTTCAGTAATGCTTCGTGTATCGATTTTAAGATTTTGTATTCTTCTTCGACTTCTTTATCAACTTTTAATTGCGCTTTTTTCGCAATTTTTGGCAATCGTTTATCGACAACATCTAAATCCGCAAAGATTAATTCCGTATTAATGGTTTCCATATCACGCAAAGGATCAATACTTCCATCTACATGCACTACGTCACCATCTTCAAAACATCTTACAACATGGACAATCGCTTCAACTTCACGAATATGAGATAAAAATTGATTTCCAAGTCCTTCCCCTTTAGAAGCCCCCTTTACAAGGCCAGCAATATCGGTAAATTCAAAGCCGGTAGGAATAATTTCTTTTGGGTTAATAATAGAGGCTATAGCTTCTAATCGTTGATCTGGTACATTTACAATCCCAACGTTAGGATCAATCGTCGCAAACGGATAGTTTGCGGCATGGGCACCAGCTTTTGTAATGGCGTTGAATAATGTTGATTTCCCAACATTAGGCAAGCCAACAATGCCTGCGGTAAGTGCCATAAAATCATCTCCTTTGTTTCACTTTCTACATTGTATTATAAGCTAGGTAAAAACACAAATATTTTTAGCTTAATGTGCTTTAAACTTATAAGACATGATATACCGTTCGTCTTCTGGGGTATTTTCTATAGGAGATGAAACACGTTTAAAAGTATATCCGTGAGTTTTAAATCCTATTTCTAAATGACACATTGCGACGCCAATATCTAAATATTGAATATCGTAATGCAGTTTCCCGTTATATTTTTCATCAAATTTCAAATAAACATGGATAACGTTATTTTCTATATAAAAACGCCATGGCTGTTTATTAGAAGCGCTTGGTGCAAAGCGCACCATATCAAATATTTTTGCCAGCTTTGGACCATTTGTACGCTTGAATCCTTGAAAAGATGGATACATAAACACTATAGTTTCTAAAGGGTTTCTGTTTTTTGCATGCACTAAGCTTCTTAAAGCTTGTTCTCTAAAAGACATGCGTTCTTTAGGACTCCCCACCGGTGTTATCGCTGGAATAAATGAATCTTTTGTATCTAATATATGATCAAATTGGGAACGTTTAAATGTCCCACCTAACCAAACAGTCCCCAGGTTTAAATCGGTGAGTTTTAATATAATCCATTCAAAAATATATCCAAAATCTATTAAATGTTCGGTATTATTTTTGGTCGCACCTACGATAAAAGCAGGGGCATTTTTGACAAACCCATACGTCCCAATTTTCTCTTTGGAACTAGGGCGTTGTTCGATTAAATCAAGGACTTCTATAGTTTGAGTGAAGGGCCCTTTCATTTGTTGCGCTTCGTTAAAAATACCTTCTATAGTTTGCTTGGTATTATCACTAAGTGCTTGGGGGTTAAAGGTTCTAACGGAACGCCTTTTTCTGATCGCAGATTTTAATGAATCTATAAAATTATCGATCATCAGGATGCACCACTAATTCTACATAATCCGTATCATATTCTGTATCATTTCGCAAATATTGAATAGAGACATTTTCCCCTACGGCAGCGTTCAATATAGCTTCGCGCAATTCATTAAAGTTTAACACTTTACGGTAATCATCATCGGCTTCGGTTTTAAATCCTACAATTACATCGCCCTCTTGTAATGACGTTTGATGCGCGGTCCCATCAGGGTTTACGTTTGAAACACATACCCCATATTCTTGGCCACATTCTGCTATCCCTTCTGCAGCAGAAATCCCAAAGAATGGTCTTAAAAATTCACCATCTTCTAACAAAGCTTCCGTTACCCGTTTTACCGTATTTGAAGGAATAGCAAACCCTATATTGGTCGTCGCATCATCAACAATTTTCATGTTGTTAATTCCAATCAGATTTCCATTAATATCGAATAATGCGCCACCACTATTTCCTGGTGAAATAGCCGCATCATGTTGTAAAAATGGAACCTCGTATTGCGCGTTTGGAACAAACCTAGCGAGCCCTGATATAACGCCAGTAGTGACGCTACCAAAATAGCTATATCCTAACGGATTTCCAATCGCGATAGCAAACTGACCCACCTCTACATCATAAGAGTCCGCAAACTCTACAACCGGGAAATTTTCTTCAGAGGTAAATCTAATAACAGCTAAATCTGTTACCCGGTTTAACCCTATCACTTCTGTTTGTTCATTGTCCACCGTAAAACGAAGGCCATTTTTCTCATATACAACCTCTATACTTGATGCTGGTGAAGTGGCTTCGTCTTGTTGAATCACATGATGATTGGTGATGGCGTAATAGTCATTGCCTTCTTTATGGAAAATGACGCCTGATGCGGTTCCTCCACCTAAAAAGCCACTCGATGGCGAAATTCCTACGATGCTTTCTCGTCTAGAAGCGACCATATTCGTCATGATTTCTTCAAAAGAATCTAAGTCGTATTCGACGCGTTCATAGCTATCATCCATTAAAGATTCTACTAAATCTACTAATTCTTGACGGGTAAACTCATCAACATTGTAAATTGGTGGATCATCGTTTTGAACATCTTGTTCTATAAACAAAAAGTCACATGCACTTAATGACACACTCATTAAGACAAATAATACTAATAACAACATTTTTTTCATATAATCACTCCAAATTAAATAATGTTTTGGCATTTTTCGTAGTATGGGTCGCAATGGTTTCAAAGCTCACTTCTTTTAACCCTGCAATTGCTTGCGCAATTAATGGTAAATAACTAGAATCGTTTTGTTTCCCTCTATGAGGATGTGGTGCTAAAAAAGGCGCATCTGTTTCGATTAATAATTTATCTAAAGGCACTAGTTTAGCAACGTCTTTTGGAACTTTAGCGTTTTTAAACGTCACTGGTCCACCCAATGATATATGCAACCCTAACTCTAAAAACTTACTCGCAAATTCTTTAGACCCACTATAACAATGCATAATCCCTTTTAAAGGAGCATAACGCTTTAATACTTCATATGTATCCTCTGTCGCATCCCGCATGTGAATACTTAACGGCAAATCTAAAGCTTTCGAAAGTTCTATTTGACGCTCAAATATGCGTTTTTGATCTGTTTTATTATCTTTATCCCAGTGATAATCAAGTCCGCATTCTCCAACGGCTACCACTTTTTTATGATCGAGCTGTTTTACAAAAAGTTCGATATCACTAGATTTATGGTCTTTAACATAGGTAGGGTGCATTCCTACCGAGGCATAGACAAAATCATATTTTTCAGCAAGCGCAATGGCTTTTTCATTCATCTCTGGATTATACCCAATCACGATAAATCTGGTAACATTTTCATTTTGTGCTTTTTTAATATAGTTCTCTACATCTTCGTATAGCGCTTCATTATTAAGATGTACGTGTGTATCGATTAACATGATATCACTCCTAGTAATCATATTGTATCAAATATGTTGTATTTATTATAAACTTGCGCGAATAAAAATTAAACCCTCAGATTTTGAGGGTTTATTTATCTTTATTTTTATACTTAATTAACTGATTATAGTAGTAAAGTCTTCTAAAAATTACAAACATTATCATACTGATTATAAACCATGAAAAAAACATCAACATATAAACAACCATCATGAATGCATCAATGCTTAAAATAAGCGCAATGATGGTAAAAAGGACTAAAGCAGTAAATATAATGATTGGTACACTAAATAATCGGTTTGGGTTTAATTTATGCAATAAATACATAATTATCCAAGTATAATAGCCAAGCCGTATGATTATACTGGTTACCATATTCATAGGGAATAAGCCTAATTCAACGATCAATAGGTAAACGACAAACGTGATCGCTAAAATAATGATTGAATGTTTATTAAAAGGCATAAAATCTCCACCCTTCTTAAAGATACATGAATTATACCAAATGGCAAGTAGTAAAACAACAAAGCCTAATGAAGTTACAAAAAAAGCACCCCTTTTGACAAGGGATGCTTTATAAGGTTTTAAAAATTATTTAGTGATCTCTGAAACGACACCAGCACCAACAGTGCGTCCACCTTCACGAATTGAGAATTTAGTTCCTTGCTCAAGCGCGATTGGGTAGATTAATTCTACAACCATCTCAACATTGTCTCCAGGCATAACCATTTCTACACCTTCTGGTAATTCAACAACACCAGTAACGTCTGTTGTACGGAAGTAAAATTGTGGACGATAGTTTGTGAAGAATGGAGTATGACGTCCACCCTCTTCTTTACTTAGTACATAAACTTCAGCATTGAATTTAGTGTGTGGTGTCACACTTCCAGGCTTAGCTAGTACTTGTCCACGTTGGATATCTTCACGCGTTACCCCACGAAGTAATGCACCGATGTTATCTCCAGCTTCTGCGCGGTCAAGAAGTTTACGGAACATTTCAACACCAGTAACAACCGTTTTACGCGTTGCTTTGATCCCGACAATTTCAACTTCATCTTGAACTTTAACCGTTCCGCGGTCTACACGACCAGTGGCTACGGTTCCGCGTCCAGTAATACTGAATACGTCCTCTACAGGCATCATGAATGGCTTGTCAGTTTCACGAACTGGATCGTCGATATAGTCATCAACAGCAGCCATTAATTCGATGATTTTGTCTTCATGAGCTTCGTCACCTTCAAGTGCTTTAAGCGCTGATCCAGCGATGACTGGAATATCGTCACCTGGGAAATCATACTCGCTTAATAATTCGCGGATTTCCATTTCAACGAGTTCTAATAGTTCTTCGTCGTCTACTTGGTCAGTTTTGTTCATGAATACAACAATTTTAGGAACCCCTACTTGGCGACTTAAAAGGATATGCTCACGTGTTTGTGGCATAGGTCCATCTGCAGCAGATACAACGAGGATTGACCCGTCCATTTGTGCAGCACCAGTAATCATATTTTTAACGTAGTCCGCGTGTCCTGGGCAGTCTACGTGAGCGTAGTGACGGTTATCTGTCGCATACTCAATGTGTG
>CAYLQZ010000009.1:0-45261 GCA_964386055.1 uncultured Candidatus Izemoplasmatales bacterium
TTAAACAAATAACGAATAAAACAAACAGAGGATGGAATAGCCTTGGTCGCTCGGTAATATACTGATTTCCTAAAAAGGTAATCAGCGTACGCGAGAAGCCCCCACTTCAAATTTATGATTAAGTGGGGGTGTAGTTTACTTTCGTTTTCTACCTAAACCGAGTTTATGGTTGAATTTAGCAACTTTTTTATTGGCAATTTTGCTTGCATAGATTGCCCCTTCATCTAAAATAGCGTCTAGTTCTTTAGAATTAAGAAGCGTATGATATTTTTCTTTTATAGGTTTTAAAGCATTCACAACAACTGTAGCCAAATCATCTTTAAAGAGAGCGTAAGAAGAAGATTCATACTTTGTGACAACGTCTTTTATAGATAAATCAGTAAGGGCGCTATAAATGGTAATTAAGTTTGATAGTCCTGGTTTATTGTCAATATCGAACCTAAATTGTGCTTCACTATCAGTTACTGCACTTTTAATACGTTTTTTAATGATGGCATCATCATCAAGTAAATTTATTCTAGATTTAACGTTTGGATCACTTTTTGACATCTTTTCTACTGGATTATTAAGCGACATAATACGTGCGCCTACTTTAGGGATTAATGGTTTTGGCACAGTAAAAAATTCTCCGAATCTATTATTAACACGCAATGCAATATCTCGTGATAATTCTAAATGTTGTTTTTGATCTTCCCCAACCGGAACATATTCTGCATCGTATAATAAAATATCTCCAGCCATTAGCACAGGGTATGTAAATAATGCACTACTAACGCCTTGTTCTTGTTTTTTAGCTTTATCCTTGAACTGTGTCATACGCTCAAGTTCTCCCATATAAGTAAAAGTTTGTAGTAAATAATTAATATGGGTATGTGCAGGCACTTCAGATTGAACAAAAAGCGATAAGTTTTCTTGTTTTAACCCACACGCTAAATATATCGCCGCAAGTTCTTTAATAGTTTTTCTTAAAGCTAAGCGATCTCTTGGAATGGTAATGGCATGCAAATCAGCTATAAATATCATGAAGTGATGATCGCTATATTCGTTTTGTAGCTTTACAAAATTTCTAATACTTCCTAAATAGGTCCCTAAATTAATAGCCCCAGTTGGTTGGATTCCAGATACAATATGTTTCATGGGATATGCCTCCTTTAAAATAAAAATCGCCCTTGCAAAACGCAAGGGCGATATAATCGCGGTACCACCTTGTTTCCATAACGTAACGCTATGGCACTTTAGTCCCTTAACGCGGGGAACGGATGGGATTAGCATCACTTAAGGGTCCGTCGTATTGAATTTTTCTGGCTTCCACCATCCCAGATCGCTAAAATAACTTCAAAAGATTCCCTATCATTGTGTTTAGAATAGTATATAAGATTTATTCTTTTAATGCAACTTCTAATTCATCAAGCAAGGTTTCTAAACGATTAACCACTGCTTTAAAAACATTTTTATCTGTAAGATCCAACCCGGCTTTTTTCACTTGTTCCATAGGGAAAGCATCTCCACCAGATTTTAATAATGCCATGTGATTTTGAATATTTGATGGATCGTCTTTAACAAGATCATATAATTTTAAACTTGCGGCGAAAGACGTCGCGTATTGGTAAACATAAAAGGGCGCAAAGAACATATGTGGAATATAGGCCCAAACGTAAGATTTCCCAGGTTCTTTTGAAATATCAATATCATAAAATTCCTTATATAAATCTTCCATAATTCCATTTAGTGTTTCATGCGTAATGGGGTGACCTTGTTCGGCGAGTTCGTGCGCTTTAAGTTCATACGCTGCAAAAAGCGTTTGTCGGTAAAAGGTTGCGGCGATATCATCAATCGATTGCTGTAGCAATTGGATTTTATCTTCTTTAGATCCTTTGTTCGTATTAATAAAATAATCAAGCAGTAAATGTTCATTAAAAGTAGAAGCAATTTCAGCTACAAAGATAGTGTAGTTTTGCGTGGCAACAGGTTGGCTTTCCATTGCGAATAAAGAATGCATAGAATGCCCAGCTTCATGGGCAACCGTAAAAACATCCCCTAAGGTTTCATCATAGTTTAATAAGATAAACGGATGTTCATTAAGTGCACTCGAGGAATACGCTCCAGTTTGTTTTCCGTCTTGTTCATAGACATCAACATAACCATCTTTTAAAGCATCATAGGCTTTTGTTTTAAAATCTGCATCAAGATGATCGATAGATTTAAAAAACATGTCTTTAGCCTCGTCATAATTAAATTTTGAACTTGACTCTGCAAGAGGCATAAAGCGATCAAATGTTCTATGTTCTTCTAATCCTAAATAATTTTTACGTATATCATAATAACGTTTAAGTAAGTGGGTGCTTTCTTTAGCGACATCGACTAAATTATGGTAAACAACCGGATCAATTTTATTTTGGTGTAAAAAGCTTTCTAGTGAGTTGTTATATTTTCTCGCACGCATGTGTGCAATGTCCGCTTGTAAAACCGTATTATAAATTTGTGCATAGGTGTGCTTATTTTTATCATAGTGTGCAAAGATAGTTTTAAATACAAGTTCACGATCATCAGGATCTTTTAAATCCGCAAGGTGAGAGCGGAAATTTCCACTCGTAACGGTAATGACGCTACCATCTTTTAAAGTCACTTCTTGGCCTTCGTTATCTGCAACGCTTAAGGAACCGTGTAAAGAAGAACCTTGTGAGGAAAGTTTAGAAAAATACGATAACATCTCTTCTTTGTCTTTATCTAAAATATGTTCGCTTTGGTGGAACAATTGTTCCAATGGAAAACGATATTCTTCTAAACTTGAATCTTGACTTAAAAAGGTATCAACTTTTTGCCATCCTAACGATAATATTTCTGGTTTTTCAAAAGCTGTTGCCTGTGAAAAACGATTAACTAAATCTCCAACTTTTTGTACTCTTGCTGCATTATCAACATTTTTGCGATTCAGATCACTATTCAGATTTGCATACTGATAAAGCTTATGCAGTGTAATAACAGCATCTCTTTGCAAAGTATAATACGCTTTAAAATTTTCAAAGTCACTTAATTTTCCTTGAAAAGAACGCGCATCATTAAGTAAAGATTCCATGCGGTCAAATTCTTTTTGCCAAGTGTCTAAGTTTGGATATAGATTTCTTAAATTCCATTTCATAAAAAGCCCTCCGTTATATTTTCAGTTAACAGTATTATAGCATATAACTTGAACAATAACATTTAGTTGTGTACAATTCAATTGTAAACAGTTTCATTGAAAAAAATTAAAAAAATTGTTTATACTTTTTATAATTTATGGTAAGATAAAGTTGTATCACATCATCAAGGCTGTTATACTATAAAAGTAAAGAAATCTGGAACCAAGGAGGCGACAAATATGATACAAATGTATACTACGCCTAGTTGTTCATCATGCCGAAAAGCAAAGAAATGGTTCGATGAACATCGCATAAAATATCGTGAAAAAAATATCTTTAATGTTAAACTAACCAAAGATGACATAATGGCTATGTTAAAAAACACTGAAGGTGGTTTTGAAGATATTATTTCAACGCGTTCTAAGGTTTTCCAAGATCATGATTTAGATCTTGATGAAATGTCCTTAAATGAACTCACCGATTTTATCATTGATAATCCAAGTGTGTTAAGACGTCCCATTATATTGGAAGACAACAAAATGCAAGTTGGATATAACGAAGATGAAATTCGAACCTTTATTCCTAAAAGACTTCGTGAAATTATTATGTGTACAACATGCGATAAAGGCGAAGACTGCGACTACTTAAATGCACTTGATACTTATTTCAAAGAATTAAGAGCAAAAGAGAATCGTAATGTTTAATTATTAAAAACTCTCCTAAATACGTGTTTAAGAAATACGAATGACACGGGACAATTTTGGGGAGTTTTTTTGTTTGATATTGTTTGAAAACGTTTTTAGAACCCGTGTAAATCTTGTATTATAGCTTGATATTGATTATAATGATTTTGGATATCATCAAAAATATATTTAGGAGGCATTTATATGTCAGTAAAAGTAGCAATTAATGGATTTGGTCGTATTGGACGACTCGCATTCCGTGCAATGCAAGATAACCCGGATTACGATATCGTCGCAATCAACGACTTGACCGATGCAGAAAGTCTTGCGTATTTACTTAAATACGATACCGCGCAAGGCCGTTTCAAAGAAAACAGTATTTCATACAATGATGAAGGCATGGTTGTCGATGGAAAAACAATCAAAGTTTTTGCTCAAAAAGATCCAGAAGATCTTCCTTGGAAAGACTTAGCAGTAGATGTTGTATTAGAATGTACTGGATTCTTTACAGACAAAGAAAAAGCAAGCAAGCACATTAAAGCCGGTGCGAAAAAAGTAATGATTTCAGCCCCTGGAAAAGGCGATATCAAAACAATCGTTTATAACGTAAACCACGATGTTTTAGACGGTAGTGAAGAAATCGTTGATGGAGCTTCATGTACAACTAACTGTTTAGCACCTGTTGTAAAAGTATTAGACGACAACTTTGGCGTTGTTCGTGGGTTCATGACAACAGCACATGCTTATACAAATGATCAAAATACACTTGATGGGCCACATCCTAAAGGCATTCATGCACGCCGCGCACGCGCTGCTGCAGAGAACATTGTTCCAACTTCGACTGGGGCTGCTGCTGCAGTTGGTAAAGTATTACCACATTTAAATGGTAGACTTGATGGAATCGCATTACGCGTCCCAACCGTTACTGGTTCTGTTGTAGATTTAGTAGTAGAACTTGATAAAGATGTTGACGCTAAATCAATTAACGAAGCAGTGAAAAATGCCGCAAACGAAACGCTAGGATACACAGAAGATCCAATCGTTTCATCTGATACAATCGGAATGACATTCGGTTCATTATTCGATGCGCAAATGACAAAAGTTCTTGAAGTAGACGGTAAGAAACTTGTTAAAGTTTTAGCGTGGTACGACAATGAAATGAGCTATGTAGCACAAATGGTTAGAACAATGAAAGTTCTAGCAGAACAAATTTAATTTAATAGTAACCTTTTAAAATGTTAGTTGCCACTTTCGGTAGCTAACATTTTTTATATACCCATTTAAGTGACATAATGTCGTTTATTTATTAGAAAAAATTTGTTATAATACAAGATGAGGTGAATAAAATGAAAACACATGCAGTTAACGCAAGAGAAAAACTTTATGAGCTTTTAGAAACAGAATCTGTTACCTTGCTTTATGCGGGCAAAGCGCCGCATAAATCTACCGATCAAAGTTATCCTTATACACCACAAAGAAACTTCTTTTATCTAACAAACCTTAATGAACCAAACATGATTTTAATGATGCTTAAAGGAAAAACCGAGAATAAAACCTTCCTTTTCATCGAAGAAAACACGGATCACATCATTAAATGGGAAGGCGCCAACATGGAAAAAAACGAAGCCGCAGAAACGAGTGGTATTCCTGAGGCTAATATTCGTTATGTAAAAGAATTTGATGGACTTTTCAATATGACAATGAATTATGCTAGATCTATTATGGGACGTCCACCCAAAACCCTTTATCTTGATTTATATCATCGTAATGCAAAAAGTAAACCCGTCAGTTTAGTTCAAGCGGGCACAGTCATTGAAAACTATCCAGAACTGACGATTAAAAGCGTTAACGAGCATACCGCATATTTAAGAATGTTTAAAACAGATGAAGAAATCTCACAAATTAAAAAAGCAATCAATCATACGAAAAAAGGACTTGATAATGTCCTTTCCAATATTAAAAAACGAACACACGAGTATCAATTACAAGCTGACTTTATGCATGCAATAACTTTAGATGGATCAGAAGGCTATGCTTTTGATACCATTGCTGCATGTGGAGAAAACGCAGCGGTACTACACTATACCGACAATAAAGATGAACTTGATAAAAAAGCGATGATTTTATTTGATTTAGGAGCTTTACACAATAATTATGCTTCTGATATTTCAAGAACGTATCCTGTTGGGGGAAAATACTCTCGCCGCCAAAAACAAATTTATGAAATCGTCTTGGATGTTAATAAAAAAACAATTGATGCGGTTAAACCAGGTGTGACATGGAAAGAACTTAATGACATGGCACGAACTATGCTTGCAGCACACGCAAAAAAAATTGGGCTCATCAAAGAAGATAAAGAAATATTAAATTATTACTACCACAGCATTGGGCATTTCATGGGCTTAGATACCCATGATGTTGGATATTATGATAGACCATTAGAACCTGGGATGGTTGTCACAATTGAACCAGGATTATACATTAAAGAAGAAGGCATCGGTGTTCGTATTGAAGACGATATACTCGTCACAAAAAATGGCAATGAAAATCTTTCTGAAGCGATAATTAAAGAAGTTAAAGATATCGAAAAAGCTATATAATAATAAAACGCAGCCAATTGGTTGCGTTTATTATTTAAAGTAAAAAAGTAAACAAGCGCCATCAACCGTAATATATAATGAAAGCCTTAATCGATTAAATATAAACAGTACGTTTTAGATATGCTATAATTAAATTACGAGGTGAAACCATGGACTTCATACAAGGAACCGTTAAAACCATCACATATTACAACGAAGAAAACGCCTTTTCAATATTAAAAATAACGGTGGAAGAAAAACAAACTTCTAACACCCTTTTTGATATGAGTAATGACAACGCGATTGAAACGGTAAAAGGTTATCTTCCTAAAGTCCAAGTTGGGGAAAGTTACCGGTTTTATGGAAATAGTGAATACGATAAAAAATATGGCTACCAATTTCGCTTTCAAAAATACGAAAAAATAGAAACCACATCTAAAGCCGGATTAATCGATTATTTATCAAGTGATTTATTTAAAGGTATTGGTGAAAAGACCGCTAAACGTATTGTTGAAACACTTGGTCCAAATGCCATACATGATATTATGCATAATCCTAAAGTCTTAAATAAAATTAAAAACTTAAGTTCAACCCATAAAACAACCCTTACGCAAGGATTGAAAGAACATAAAGCTAACGAACAAACTTTAATCAAACTTTATGAATATGGAATCAGTCCTAAAATTGCGAAACGGTTAATTGATGTTTATGATACCGATACGTTAAACGTTATTCAAGATAATCCTTATCAACTTATTGAAGATATCGAAGGGATTGGCTTTGAACGCGCTGATGTGATTGCGAGAGAACTTGGAATTGAGGTCTCAGATCCACGAAGAATTAGAGCAATGATTATTTATTTATTCAACTATTTAAGCGTTCAACTGGGGCACACCCATATTGAAAAAACGCGATTTATTGATCTTTTAGATCAGCGCCTCAATAAACAAGCATTCTTAATGAGTTCTTCGGATATCGAAGTACTTTTAAAGACGTTGATAGATGAAAAAGTTTTTGTAGTAGAAAACAATCATTTAACCACTAAAATTTTTTCACACGCTGAAAATGAAATAGCAGAAGCGATTGAAAAATTTAGTAAACGAATGACGCCAGTCAACACAAAAAAAGTTCATGATGAAATAAAGGCGTTTGAAACCAAAGAAAATATCGTTTATACCGATACTCAAAAAGAAGCGATTCTAACCGGATTGAAAAATCAAATTATGATTTTAAACGGGGGACCAGGAACAGGGAAAACGACGGTGATCAAAGGCTTAATAGAAATTTATGTGACGTTAAACAATCTTAAACCCCCATTATTTAATGAAGAAAGTCATATACATCTTATTGCACCAACAGGTAGAGCGGCCAAAAGGATGCAAGAGAGTGCTAATGTATATTCTCAAACCATCCACAGAATTTTAGGGTATGGGTATGATGGGCATTTCATGTATGATAGCCGCACTCAAAAGGATGGTAGATTATTCATCATCGATGAAGCATCAATGATTGATGTGTTGCTAGCCCAAAAACTATTCAATGCGATTAATGATAATGCCAAAATAATTATTGTTGGTGACGAAGCACAATTGCCTTCGGTTGGAAGTGGGCAAGTGTTAAAAGACTTAATTCACTCTGAAAAAATACCAACCGTCACATTAAACACAATACATAGACAAGCAGAAGGCTCTAAAATTTTAGACCTAGCGAATGCCATAAGAAATGCCCAAGTCCCCACTACCATTACCACCCAATACAAAGATAGATACGTTATAGAAGAAAACGAAGAAAACTTTAAACCTCGCCTTAAAAACATGCTCGATCACTTCTTAAAGCTAGATTATGATTTATATGAAGATATTCAAATATTGGTCCCAATGTATAAAGGCGAGAGCGGCATTCACTCCATAAATGAATTCGTCCAAAAACACTATAATCCTAACAATACTAAACACCTTGAGTACGGCGATAAAGTATTTAAAATTGGCGATAAGGTATTGCAGCTTTCTAACCGAGCAGAAGATGGAATTATGAACGGGGATCAAGGAAAAATCATCGGAATAGATTCAACCAATAATTTATTGTATGTTGATTTTTTTGGAACAGAAATTGAATATAAGAAAAAAGATTTAAATCAATTAACCCTAGCGTATGCAATGAGTATCCACAAATCACAAGGGAGCGAATATAAACTTGTGATTATGCCGCTTTATAAACGTCATACTATTATGTTAAAGCGTAAATTGATCTACACCGGCATAACGCGGGCTAAAGAAACATTAATATTAATCGGTGAAATCGGATTATTAGAATACGCTGTAAGCAATGTTGAAGATGATAGAAAAACAATGTTAAGCGAGAAACTTAATCATACAGTTTTAAAAAAATCTCGACAAAAAGCTATTGATAAAGTAATAAAATCATTTGATAGTACAGATCAGGTTATAAATGATCCCAACATTCCTTTTGATACTTTAGGAGAATCCATTGGAGACAAAAGTCCTTATGACTTTATGGACCAATAAAAAAAGACGCAGAAAATTGAACTGCGTCTTTTTTGAAATACGTGTTTATTTAAATGATAAAAATCCGTCGTCACATAAGACAGTAGATCCATTAATAGCACGTGATTCATCGCTAAAGAGGAACCGTACAACATAAGCAATCTCATCCGCTTCTAATAAATAGCCTCTCATATGTGCATCTTTTAAGGCTTCTAACATTTCATCGGGTGCCGCTTCTAAAATCGCAGTTTTTGTAAATCCTGGCGCAACGCCAACTACGCGAACCCCTTCTTTTGTCATTGCTTGAGCACCAGATTTTGTTAAAGAAACGACCGCTGCTTTAGCCATATTGTAGTGTGATGACATAGCTGCACCAATGAATCCATAAATCGATGCGGTATTCACAATAACACCGTTCTTAACGCCTAATGAAATCATTTTCTGCCCAGCATATTGCATTCCATAAAATACTGAGTTTTGATTAATTTGAACCATTTGTTCATAATCTTTTGAGTCTAAATCTAAGAACGGTTTCATAGCCCCAATACCAGCATTGTTAAACATGCCGTTTAATGTGCCAAACTTTTCAACTGTAAAATTAATGAGATCTTGAATCTCTTCTGGGTTTGAAACATCTGCTTTTTTTGTAAATGCTTCGCCCCCCATTTTCTCAACATCTTGTAAAACGCCTTTTAAAGCTTTTTCGTTGATGTCAGAAAGAACCAATTTTGCACCGCTTTCAGTAAGTTTAAACGCTGTTTCTTTTCCAATACCACTTGCTGCACCTGTAATAATAATTACTTTGTCCTTTACCATAAATCTTTGCCCTCCTATAATTTATTATAAAAACCCTTTCATTCATATTATAGCATTCTTGGTATTAACATTAAAACGATACACTTTTAATCAGAGAATACTTTGCTTGCAATACATAACAAATTTGTTTATAATATGGTAAATCGACGACGAAGAATAGTAAATGATTTAAAATGTATAAGAGAGCTTGTGGGTGGTGAAAACAAGCCGTTTTAATCGTTGAAGCTACTTCTAAGAGATGGCTAACCCCATCCGCTAGTGAGCGTTACCACTATTGAGTGCATTTGGAATAAAGGTGGTACCGCGGCATATCGTCGTCCTTATAAGTTATAAGGGCGTTTTTTTATTGATAAGGAGTGATTGTATGAAGTATTTAACAGGACACGAAATTAAAAAGACTTGGTTAAGATTTTTTAAAGAGAAACATCATAAAATTGAAGAAAGTGCATCATTAGTCCCCATTAATGATCCAACTTTACTTTGGATTAATGCCGGTGTTGCTCCATTAAAAGGGTATTTTGATGGATCAAAAGTACCCAGTAACCCTAGAATCGCGAATGTTCAAAAGTGTATTCGGACCAACGATATAGAAAATGTTGGGAAAACGGCGCGTCACCATACATTTTTTGAGATGTTAGGAAATTTCTCAATTGGAGATTATTTTAGAGATAAAGCGATTGAATGGGCATACGAAATTCTCACAAGTAACACGTATTATAGCTTTGATCCTAAAAAACTATATATGACAGTGTATCCAACCGATGATGAGTCTTATCAAAAATGGCTGGATGTCGGGGTAGAGGCATCCCATATTATTAGAACATATGATAATTTCTGGGAAATCGGTCCTGGGCCCTGCGGTCCTTCAACAGAAATTTTTTATGATCGTGGCGATGCATATGGAAAAGCAGATTTAGATATGATTAAGCACGATGTTGAAAATGATCGTTATGTAGAAATTTGGAACATTGTACTCTCACAGTTTAATGCTAAAAAAGGATTATCTAGAGAAGCATATCCAGAACTACCAAATAAAAATATAGATACTGGTATGGGGCTTGAACGGATGGCTGCTATTATACAAGGGGCTAAAACCAACTTTGAAACAGATTTATTTATGCCAGTTATTGAAGCGATTGAGCATCATAGTGGAAAAGCTTATGATGGTCAAATGTCGTTTAAAGTGATTGCAGATCATATTAGAAGTGTTGTCTTCGCCATTTCTGATGGCGCAACCTTTTCCAATGAAGGGCGCGGCTATGTATTAAGACGCTTACTGCGTCGCGCTGTGAAACACGGCAGACAACTTGGCATAGAAAAACCGTTTTTAGGCAACCTTGTAGATACCGTAATAGCGATGATGCAAGAAACATACCCCTATTTACTTAAAACAAGAGACTTCACAAAAACTATGATACAAAAAGAAGAAAAACAATTTTTAGAAACCTTGAATCTTGGAGAAAAGATGTTAAATGAATTATTAGAAAGCGATACAAACATCATAGCTGGTAAAGATGCGTTTAAACTATATGATACGTTTGGATTTCCTGTAGAATTAACAGAAGAATATGCAGAGGCGCAAGGGTTTTCTATTGACATCGAAGGCTTTAAATCACACATGGAAGCTCAGCGTGAACGTGCGCGTCAAGCGCGCAAAGAGACGGCTGGAATGAACACACAAAACGAAGCTTATTTAAAATTTAAAGCGCCATCTACCTTCATCGGTTATGATACGCTGGATGTAGAAAGTGAAATTATCAAAGTATTTGAACTTGGCGTCGTTGTAAAAGAAACCCCGTTTTATGCCGAAAGTGGTGGCCAAGTAGCCGACAGTGGGGTAATAGTTAAAAGCGGTAGAGTTTATGAAGTAAAAGATGTTCAAAAACTTCCCAACAAACAATTTATTCATGTCTTGGATGCCCACGATTTAAAAGAAGGGGATAAAGTAAAGTTACAAGTTGATGAATCATCTCGAGAACTTACTAAAGCCCATCATTCAGTTACGCACTTACTATTTGCGACTTTGCGCGACATGTTTGGAGAACACGTAATGCAACAAGGCTCATTAGTGGGGCCCGATTATTTACGTTTTGATTTTAACCATTTAGAATTGCCAAACGAAAAAACGTTATTAGAAATAGAACAAATTGTGAATAAACGCATTCAAGAAGCATTGGAAGTAACAACCGAATTTACTACGGTTGAAGCAGCAAAAAAACGGGGCGCAATTGCGGAGTTCGGTGAAAAGTATGAGTCCTCAGTGCGTATGGTTAATATGGGGATTACTTTAGACTTATGCGGTGGAACCCATGTAAATAACACAAAAGAAATAGAGCGCTTTGCTATTGCAAATATAGAAACTAAGGGGTCTGGTATTTATAGAATTGTGGGCCTTGCAAAAGATAAAGTCAGTGATATTGGAGATTATTTACGCGGGTTTGAAAGTAATTTATCACACTTAAAACAAAAGAAAGATAATATTTTACGTAATGCAAGCGAAGAAACCATCGCTTTAAAATTTTCGGAACCGGAAGCGTTTCAATATCGCGGGACTTATCAAGACGTTATTGATATGCGTCAATACGTTAATCTATACCAACAAGCGGTTAAAAAACTTGAGAAAACGTATGATGAAAAACGGAAAGAGCAATCCTTATCAAATATTGATCAATATTTAAATCAAGCTGATGACAACGGTAATATTATTGTGCAAACCAACAATATAGATAAAGATGCTTTAAAAGCATTGGCTGACCGATTAATGGAACATGTAAAACCAGGCGTTGTCTTTTTGGCCAATTCTGATGGTAAAAAGGTTGTCTTCATTGCTAAAAGCACCACAGAAATTCACGCTGGAAACTTAGTGAAAGCTGCCGCGAAAATCGCTGGTGGTGGAGGCGGAGGCCGGCCTGACTTTGCTCAAGCGGGTGGGAAAGACGCCACTAAAATTGATGAAGTATTATCGTTTGTGAAACGAGAAATTTCATGAAAGCATTAGGACTTGATTTAGGCGACGCTTCATTAGGGGTTGCGATCTCTGATCGTGAGAAAAAATTTGCCCGTGGGTTAGAAAATTATAAATTTTCTGGGAATTATCCTCACGCGCCACTTGAAAAAGTGTTAGAATATGTACATAAAGAACCAATTGATGTTATTGTTTTAGGCTATCCTTTAAATATGAATGGAAGTGTTGGTCCACAAGCACAAAAATCCATTGATTTTAAAAAATTATTGGAAGAGAAAACCAATCTTAAAGTCATCTTGCTTGACGAGCGACTTACCAGTTCACTCGCTAAACAAACGATGGTTTTATCAGGGAAACAAAAAAAGAAGCGTCAAAAATCGATTGATCAAACGGCAGCGATTATTATCCTGCAAAATTATCTTGATCGACACATTAGGAGTGATTAACATGGCTGATAACTTAGTCAATGAAGACAGAACATTACGCGTCATCGATGAACAAGGAAATGAACAAGACTACGAAATTGTTTTAACATTCAAATCTGATCAAACAGGAAAATCGTATGTTGTTTACAAAGAACCTGGCGATTCAGATGAGGTCTTTGCGGCATCTTATAACGAAAGCGATGAAGATGGTGGAGATCTACTCCCAATCGAATCGGATGAAGAATGGGACATTATCGAAGAAGTCTTGAACACATTCATGGAAGAAGACGAAGAAGCAAAATGAGTTATTTATGCAACATCCACAAAGCGACTAGTGAGCAACTAGTCGCTTTGAAAGCATATGCCAAAAACTTTGATGTCCCTATCATATTAGATGAGACATCAAGGTTTTTATCGCAGCTTATTCGTCTAAGAAACATAAAAAACATCTTGGAAATAGGAACCGCCATAGGATATAATGCATTAAATATCGCGGTTGAATTTCCCCATATAAAGATTACGACCATTGAACGCGATTCCACCATGATTGATATTGCTAAGCGGAATTTTAATGCCTCTGACGCCCATGAAAACATCACCTTAATTGAAGGAGACGCCTTAGAGGTTGATATTCAAACAATTGATGAAGTCGACATGATTTTTATAGATGCAGCAAAAGCGCAACATATTAAATTTTTTGAAAAATATGAAGTGTTGCTGTCATCTAAAGGCATTATTCTAGTAGATAATGTGCTTTTTCATAATGTTAGCTATGAAAATATAAAAAGTCGTAATCTTAAACAACTGATTCGTAAGGTTGATGCGTTTAACCAATATATCATGAATAGAGAAGATTATCATTCTGTCATTCATCCTATAGGTGATGGCGTTTGTTTAAGTATAAAAAAGTAGGGGTGTAACCATGAAACTGATTGTGACTGCGAGCAATGATACAATCTTTTCATTGCTAGATAAAGCTATAGATGGGATTATTTTACCCATAAAAAATCATGCCATGCGTTTTGGGGAAACGTTTGATTTGAATGATTTACCCTCTTATATAAAACAAGCTCACCAAAAAAATAAACAACTATTTGTTGCAGTAAATGCAATTTATCATGAAGATAAACTCGATGATTTAGCTGAAACCATGATGACATTATCAACGTTAGCCATAGATGGAATCTATTTTGCGGATTTAGCGGTATACGAATTTGCCCAATCATATGGCTTAAAAGATAAATTGATTTATTATCCAGAAACCTATGTAACGAATTACCAGGATATGGCATTTTGGGCTTCTGAACAAATTAAAAGTGCTGTCCTTTCAAGAGAAATGACGCTTGAGGATATAGAGGCCATTTCAAAAAACAGCCCATTAAGTGTCTCAATAATAGGCCATGGCTATTTAAATATGTTTCATTCTAAACGGAGACTCATTAAGACATTTTTTGATTATACGAAACACAAACAAAAAACAGATCTTACTAATCAAACCTACAAAATTATCGAAGAGATTCGAGACGAAGCGTATCCTATCTATCAAGATCAATTTGGGACCCATATTTTTAGAGAAAAACCTTTAGCAAGTATCCGCGTGTTTGAGTCACTGACTCCGTATGTTGATAATTTCATTATCGATACACAGTTTTATCAAAACGACGTAATCTATGATGTTATCGATGATTATGTTGCCTTAAAAGCGGGCCATTCGATAGACGCATCAAAATACGATGATCATGACGATGGTTTTTATTATAAAAAAACGGTCTATAAACAAGGAGGGGGTGCCGTGTGAAAAAACCGGAATTACTCGCTCCTGCAGGGAGTTTAGAAAAGTTAAAGATTGCGTTGATGTATGGAGCTGATGCGGTCTTTTTAGGGGGAAAACAATTTTCCTTGAGATCAAGAGCGTCTAACTTCGAACTTTCAACGATAGAAGAAGCTGTGAATTTTGCCCATGCCTTAGGAAAAAAAGTTTATGTCACAACTAATATCTTTCCCCACTCAGATGATTTAGAAGGCCTCATTCCTTATCTACAAGCCCTTGAAACCATTAAAGTTGATGCGATTATTTGTGCATCTCCTGCAGTGATAGACCTTGCTAAAAAGCATACAAACTTAGAAATTCATGTTTCGACGCAACAATCCATCACCAACTCTAAAGCCATTGATTTTTGGTATAAAAGAGGGGTTAAACGTGTGGTTTTAGCACGTGAAGTGTCACTAAACGAACTATCTACATTAAAAGATAATACGCAAGCCGATTTAGAAGTGTTTATTCACGGGGGCATGTGTGTATCGTATTCAGGAAAGTGTACTTTATCTAATACAATGACAGATAGAGACGCCAATCGTGGCGGCTGTGCCCATTCTTGTCGCTGGAACTATGATCTTATAGAAAATAATGAAGTTGTCAATGATAAGACGCCGTTTTCAATGGCATCTAAAGACCTTCAAAGTGTTCGTTATATCTCTAAGATTATAGATTTAGGCATAGACAGTCTTAAAATTGAAGGAAGAATGAAAAGTATTCATTATATTGCGACTGTAGTAAAAACTTATCGCAAATTAATCGACGATCTCATCGATGATATGCATGTTGATATCCCTAAATATTTACTGGAGATTAAAAAAGCTGAAAACCGCTTATCCTCTTTTGGGTTTATGGAAGGGATGACGACAACAGAACAACAGCTCTATGATTTAAGAAACGAACAGCCTACTCAAACCTTCATCGGATTGGTTAAAGCATATGATTCATTGACGAACACGGTAACCATTGAACAGCGTAATCATTTTAAAACAGGCGACCGCGTAGAAGTATTATCCCCTACGTTCGAACCGACAACGTTTATCGTTCCAAAGATGGAAGATGAAAATGGAAATAAACTGACTACAGCGCGCCATCCAAAACAACTAATAACATTTGAAATTCCCATCCCATTATCGCCATTTGACATGATAAGAAAAGTTAAAGATAAATAAAATTGTCACCCATTATAAAACATGGTACAATATATTGCATTAAGTAAGGAGGAACAACAATGGAAAACAACCAGTCTTACAAATTAACCCCTAAAGGGATAGAGAAACTTAAAGATGAACTCGATGATTTAAAAACCAATCAACGAGAGGCGAACTTAGAAGCATTAAAAGAAGCACGTGCTCAAGGAGACCTTTCTGAAAACGCTGATTACGATGCGGCTAGAGACGAACAAGCGCGCATTGAAACTCGTATTAAAGAAATCGAACACATCTTAAAACATGCTGAAGTGATTTCAGGAGACTCATCCAACGATAAAGTGAATATTGGGAAATCTGTGTTACTTAAAGTAAACGGGAAAGACCCAGTAGAATATAGTATCGTAGGATCATTAGAAGCCGATCCTTTCAGCTATAAAATCTCGAATGAATCCCCAGTAGGAAAAGCTGTAATCGGTCATAAAAAAGGCGATTCAGTAAAATTTAAAACTGAGTCAGACCGCTACATTGAAATTAAAATTTTAGACGTGAAATAAAGAATGTTCATTCATTCTTTTTTCATTTGATTGGAGCGTTGTGATGAAAATAGGAGTTATCTTTGCAATGGAATCAGAACTCGATGCTTTTGTAAAACATTTCGATGACGTAAAAACAATGATTTCACATCCTTATGAGGTTTATAAAATAGCCCATTCTACCCATGAGATTTATGCCATTCAATCAGGGATAGGGAAAGTGAATGCCGCGATGATAACGACATGGTTTTTACATACGTATCCATGCGATGCCCTTATTAATACCGGCATCGCTGGTGGAGTTAATGTAACCCTCTTAGAAACGGTAGTCGCTTCTTATATGGTGTATCACGATGTTGATGTCACCGCTTTTAACTATGCCCGTGGTCAAATTCCCTTAATGCCCGAAAGGTTCTCTTCAGACCCTACATTATTAAAGGCCTACCAAAACGCCTTTAATAATGACGAATATAAACAAGGAGTCATTGCGAGTGGGGATCAATTCATGACAAAACTTCATTCGCTTCACCCCTTTATGGATCGCTATAAAGATTTATACGCAGTTGATATGGAAAGCGCCGCCATTGCCCATATAGCGTATCGATATAATACCCCATTTTTAAGTTTCAGAGTCATATCTGATGTTTTAGAAAGCCCTACCCAAATTAGCGATGAAACGTCTCCTTTAAACGCTACCTTAAAAAGCGGCGCAACATTGAAACGATTAATCGATGCCCTCTAAATTTCAGTTAACCTTAAATGGGGAAGTCATAAATTTCAGTGTCACCAAGCGGCCTAATCAAAAACGCATTATTGTAAAACCAAACTATGATGGGTATCAAGTAAGCGCTCCAAAAGGGACCGCCATAAAAACTATCAAACAAATGATTATATCGCATCAAACTAATATATTAAAAATACCGCATCGTCTTGATTTTAACACCACGCTCAAAGGCCCTAAAACAATCCGTCTATTTGGAACAAGCTATCCTGTTTTATATGCTAAAACAAAAGGCGGCGTATCGTTTGATAACCAAACAATAATGGTGCGTTCTCAAGCTTTAAATGAAGAAAATATTAAAAGATTACTTAAAGCATTTTTAAAAGAAAAATTGCTGTTAGCGGTTGAAGAGCTTCATCAAAAAACGCAAAAACAATTTCCTGACTTTCCTTTAAAAACCGTTACGTTTGACGCGCGCTATGTTCATTCGAAATTCGGAAGCTGTTACCCAAAAAGAAAATATATAAGATTTAACTTAGCGCTCGTGCATTATCCTATTCATTTTTTAAGGTTTATTTATTTTCATGAAATTACCCATTTAAAACATCCTGATCATTCAAAAGCCTTTTATCAAACATTTTCAATATTTGAACCGAATCATATCCCAATGAAAAAAGCACTTCAAACTTATCACGAGCAGTATATGCGTGACATGAAAAACCATATTTAGTATAATGAAGACGACCCAAGGAGGACAATATGGTACATTGGTTTTTAAAGACAAAACATTTTATTCCAGACGCCCATGAAAAAACAATTTATGATATTGATTATAAAGCACTGAAAACAGCCAATATCACTGTTTTGTTTTTTGATATTGATAACACATTAATTCCTTATGATTTAGCGCTACCTACGGAACCATTAATAAATCACTTTGATACCTTGGCTAAATATGGATTCAAAATCGTCTTCGTATCAAACAACCACTATCGTCGAATTAAAAAATTTAGCGAAGCGTTAGGCTATCCATTTGTACATTCCGCAAAAAAACCATCAAAATTTGGATTAAAACGTGCCCTAAAAATGCTAGATGTTAAGGTTGAAAAATCAGAAATAATGTTCGTAGGAGATCAATTAATGACGGATGTGTATGGCGCCAAACGCTTTGGCATCAACGTAACATTAGTTGAACCAATTAAAAGAAAAACAGAAAAATGGTATACTAAAATAAACCGCTACATCGAAACTAAAATGCTCAAAAAAATACAAAAGAAATATCCGGATAAATATGATAATTTAAAACTGGATACGAGGTGAAACCATGGCAGAACTCCACTGTATAGGTTGCGGAGGGAAACTCCAAAACAAAGATAAAACTACTCCATTTTACACTCCAAAATCATTAGAAGAAAACGAAGCGATTTATTGCATGCGGTGTTTTAGAATGCGGAATTATGGGGATATTATGCCGTCCCATATCAATAAAGATGATTATATTGATATGATTGGCGCCATTCCTAAAAACGCAACATTATTAAAAGTAATTGATATTTTTGATGTAGAAGGGTCTATTTTACCGCAATTATCAACTATTGCCCAAAGTGATAACTTAATTATCGCCGCAAACAAACGTGATTTATTGCCAAAAAGCTTAAAAGATGCACGGTTAAAACACCGCATCAACACCATACTATTGGCCTATAATTTAAAGCCAAAAGCAATCTATCTTATCAGCGCAAAGAAAAATTTCGGGATTGATGCTTTAATGACTGCTTTAATGGAACTTAACGATGATGTCTATGTTGTCGGGGCTGCAAATACTGGTAAAAGTACGCTTATAAATCATATGATTAGCGCTGCTAAAAAACAAAGTGTTGATCCAATCACAACATTTTTTGCGCCGGGAACGACGCAATCATTTATCGAAATTCCCTTTGGAGAGCATTCTGTTTTTGACACACCAGGCCTTATTAAAACCAATCACTATTTTACTTTATTAGACGAAGACGTGATTAAAGCGTTACAACCTAAAAAAGAAATCAAACCTAAAAGCTATCAATTAGAAGTAAATCAAACCGTTTTCTTAGGCGGATTAGGACGGATCGATTTCTTAAAAGGATTGCCAACAACCTTTGTCTTTTATATGGCCGCAAACGTTAATTTACATCGAACAAAAATGATCAACGCTGATGAATTTTTTGATAAGCACCAACATGAATTATTGACCCCTGCTTTTAAAGAAACGCCAAAATTTAAAATTCATCAATTTCCACTAAATAATGATAAAAAAATGGATATTGTGATTCCCGGATTAGGATTTATAACGGTCCAAGGAAGCGGCTTTATACGAGTCTATTTACCTAAAGGCATTCATCCATATTATCGCGAGGCGTTGATAGGATGATTGAAGCCATTAAAAAAGATCTTAAAAAAACATTAGAGAATGATCAAGCACGGTACAACCATGTTTATGGGGTCTTAGAAACTGCTTTAAAATTCCAACAAAAATATCACCTCGACCGTAAAAAAGTAACCATTGCTGCATTATTGCACGATATTACTAAAAATGAAAATAAAAAATATCATGTTAAAATGATCAAAAAATATTATGACAAGTCAATAATAAAAACATTTAGTGAACCGCTTTATCACGGCTATAGTGGGGCAGCATATGCTCAAGAAATGTATAATATTGAAGACCCTGACATTTTAGGGCCTATCGAGAATCATGTTGTCGGTAAACCAGCGATGACCCTATATGAAAAAGTCTTATTTATTAGTGACTACATAGAACCTAATAGAGAATATGAAGCGTGTAAACAAGTAAGAGAAATCGCCTTTGAATCTTTGGATTTAGCTGTTTATCAAGCAATGGATAATTCGATAAACCTGTTCGAATCTAATGATGGATTTGTCCCAGAGATTTCTTATAAAGCAAGAGCCTATTATAAAAAACGTGCATCTAAATAAAGGAGCGAGTATGAATAAATTAAAAGTTGTAACAAATGCCTTAGAAGATATTATATTGGATGATATTATAATATTTGATTTACGCGAAAAAAATCCCTTTTTTGACTTTTTTATTATCAGTAGCGCGAAAAACCCACGTCAACTTGCGGCTGCCGCAAGAGATGTTAAACACGCTTTAAATGAAAATGGGTATGATGATTCTAAGATAGAAGGAACCGACGGTGGATGGTCATTGGTAGATTGTGGTGATATCATCGTGAATATCTTCACCAAAGAAGAAAGAGAATACTATAACATTGAAAAAATGTGGTTAGATATTCCGAAACTTGATAAAGACACCTTATGAACACGTATAGTCTGATTCATAGTTTTTATAAAGAGGCAATGGATGAGTACTTATACGCGCTATACACTAAACTGATTGAAACGCATGCTTTAAAAGGGAATTTATTAGAAATTGGCTGTGGCGTTGGAGAAATATCAAAACGCAGTGCACATTGGTTTGCTCAAGTAGACGCATTTGATATAAACAAAAAGATGATTCAAAGTGCTATGGCCGCAAGTAGCCCGTCCAATATAACGTTTTTTACCCATGATATGCATCATCCGTTAAAAAACCAATATTCAACCATCATCGCGCCGATTGATGTTTTTAATCATTGTGCAACTGAAGAAGCATTTATCGCTATTTTTAATAACTGGGTTCATCATTTAAAAGCGGGTGGCGTTATGATGTTTGACCTTTTAAGGTGTGAATATTTAGATTCGATTATCGGATATGAAGAATCAATAAACGTAAACAATACACCGTATTCCTGGCGGGTAAAAAAAGGCGATACCCGATGCAGCGTGATTCACGAAGTCACGTCAAATGACACAACTGCATCCCACAAGGAAATTGCCTTTAACAGTGAATTGGTAATGGATTTGATCAATGATTTTGATTTACTTGAATTGATTGCCTTAGAAGAAAGAACGATTTATATTATTAAAAAGAAAACCACATCTTAAATCCGTATTATATGGATGAAAGGATGTGGTTTTTGTATGCCAAATGAAATGAAATTATACTTAATGATTGGGGGGTGCCTGATTTTAGGAGGCGTTATTTTTTACAATATTTTTATAAGACAAAGCGCGCCACCAAGTACGCCCTTATTTGAGACGCCTCAAACGGAATCGCATGAACCAGAAGAACTAGAAGATAAAAAAATTATTATCGTTGATATTAAAGGTGAAGTAAAACATCCCGGCGTCTACACCTTAGATGCCAACGCAAGGGTATATGAGGTTATTAAATTGGCCGGTGGTATTTTAACCACGGGTGATGACCAAGCCTTAAATCATGCACGCGTGTTAAGAGATGGTGAAATGATTGTGATTCCTAACAAAAATCAAGATGACCCACCGTTAAAAGCGCCTGAAAAAGAACCAGCACTAATTAATCTTAATCAGGCATCGGTGGATGAACTTAGCACGTTGCCAAACATTGGGAATGCAACGGCTAAAAATATAGTAGAATACCGTAATAAGGTTGGAGAATTTAAGACTATAGAATCGATTATAGAAGTAAGTGGAATCGGCAGCGCCACTTTAGAGGCCATAAAAGACCTTGTTACCGTATAAAGGGGAAATATTTCGTATTTTTTTCCCGTTTATAGCATTCGTATATGTGGCAATTGATCGTTTGGTTTTTCCAATCGCTTTATATTTATTAGCCCGTCTTTATCTCTATAACAAACAGTTTTTTTTATTCGCTTTTTCGTTTGGAATCATGTGTCTTATCATGCTACATATACCCCAAAATGAATTAACTCAACAGACCAGTTTTAAAGGGATAGTTGTGGATAAAGACCTAAACCGTGAATTTCCTCGCTTAGATCTTAAAACAAATACTGGGACATATATCGTTTATGACGAGACGCTGTCTTATAATATTGGCGATTATATAGTTGTAAAAGGGCATGCAGAACGACCCTTAGAAAACGGCTTTTTTGGTGGGTTTGATTATCAAGCTTATTTAAGAAGTGTGAATGTTTCAGGGGTTATTTACCCAAAAGATCATTTTTTGTTAGAGCATAATAGTTTTAATATGCACCAAATCAGAGGCAAACTCCATGACTATATTGATAATACTTTTGAAGAAAAAGGCTATATAAAAGCTTTTCTTTTAGCTTCAAGGGCACAACTGGATGAAGGACAATACGAAACCTTTCAAGTTTTAGGCGTTGCGCATTTATTTGCGGTATCAGGGCTGCATGTAGGGTTTTTAGTAATCACAATAAATAAAGGATTGAAATTATTTGTAAAACAAGACGGAATAAGAGACGCCTTGATTGCTATGTTTTTAATTGGGTATTTGTTTATTACAGGCTATCCACCTTCTGTTTTAAGAGCGTCATTGATGGTGTGTTTACTTGGGGTAAATAAACACTTAAAGTTAGAGTTCAGTAGTTTAGATTGTGTTTTAATATTATGTATGGCCCTTATAATGATTCATCCATTTTATTTATATCAAGTAGGGTTTAAACTCTCTTTTTTAATAAGTATTACTTTAATATTATCTAAGGAAATTCTTAAAGATCATGATGTATATATACAAGCTTTTTTAGTATCTTTAATCGCGTTTAGTGTGAGTGTTCCAATTGTATTAACCATGCAAGGCGCAATCAATTTAACGAGTATTATTTTTAACGTAATTTATGTAGCGTTAATGAGTATTTTAGTATTGCCCTTAACGTATATCGTCTTTTTTATCCCTCAGATAGAACCGATATATAGTATCGTTATTCAAGGGTTTGAATATACTGCGGACCTATTTTTAAAGTGGGCGTCGTTGCCACTTTATTTTCATATTCCGCCTGGCGTATTAACATTCATTTATATAGGCTTAGTATATTTTGCGTTGAGTGCTGAAAGTTTTCAGCGCTTATGCAGACGTGTTTTTGTAGTAGGGTTATATTGTCTATTGCTTATCTTTAGCCCGTTTTTAAATCCGACGCAATCATTAATTATGTATGATGTAAGAGGGGATGGGTTTTTACTGCGTGATGCGTTTAATCAGTGTAATATATTGATAGATACTGGGGATAAAGATAATCATAATCAATTAGTAAATGCCTTGAGACGTAAAAACATTCGTCATATTGATTTAGTATTGATTTCTCATAAACATCGGGATCATTATGGCGCGTATGCTACAATCGACAAATCATTTCAAATTGGTGAAACCATCACCAATTATTCAATGGAAAACAAGACAGGATATTGGCACCAGTGTGGAAATATTCAATACTATATTTTTCCAAATGAAATCCCTTATCAAAATGAAAATGAGAATTCAATGATTGTTTTAATCAAATTTATGGAAAAAACCATCCTGTTTACGGGCGATATTGAAAAGGAAAGAGAAATCGAGTTTTTAAATCAGTTTAATCAAAGGATTGATATTTTAAAAGTAGCGCATCATGGATCGATAAGTTCATCGTATAAACCATTAATTAAAACTTTAGACCCTAGTATTGTATTGGTGCCAGCGCATCGGAATAACCAATTTGGGCATCCTCATGAAACCGTGATAGAACGTTTTGAATCCTTTGGAAGTGAAATTTATCGATTAGACCACCACGGGAGTGTTCATATCAGAAAAGTCGGTTCTATTATTACGAAAAAGACTGCCATAAGCCCTTAATAATATGCTATAATATATTAAGAATATGCCTAAAAAGGGAGCGTACTTTTTATGAGTGAGAATATCATAGTATTTTATGGCGAAGATACTTTTTATATCAAAACAAAGATTAATCAATTAATAAAGAAATACGAAATAAATAGCTTCAATATGACGACATATGACATGGATGAAACAAGACTCTCTGATGCGATTAGCGATGCGCAAACCATTCCGTTTATGGCCGATAAAAAAGCAATTGTTATTAAAAACGCACATTTTTTAAGCACAGCTAAACCGAAAAAAGGCACTCCTGAACAAGCGGTTGCGTATCTTGAACAATATTTAACTCACCCTACCGATGAAACACTTTTAATAATCAGTGTTCCGCATAATAAATTAGACAATAAGAAAAAAATCGTAAAATTATTAAAAGACAAGGCGACCGTCAGCGAATCAAAACTAAAGGGACCGAACGATTTAAGTGCATGGGCCCGAAGGCAAGTCGCCAATGTCGGACTAAATATCGATAATGATGCATTAAAGCTTTTTGTCTCTCGGGTGAAACATAGTACTGAACTTGCTTTTTTAGAAATGAAGAAATTATTGCTTTATGCTCAAAATGGTGAAGTCATTGATAAAGAGATGGTGAAACGTTTGATCACAAAAAACATTGAGGATAATGTTTATGATATAACCAATGCTATTTTAGCAAAAAAGCCATCAAGGGCGTTAGAAGTATACCGAGATTTAATTACTTACAGCGAAGACCCATTAAGAATTTTATCCATCATCATTAATAAATATCGTGAAATGATTCAAGTAACTACTTTATTAGAAAACGACTATACGCAAGATGAAGTTCAACGATATTTTTCTGTTTCGAGTGGTCGTGCCTATTATATGGTCCAAAATGCTAAAGGGGTTAAACGTGATAAAATAGAAACCCATTTAGAATATTTAGAACAACTAGACTTTAATATTAAAAGCGGCCGTATTGATAAGAAACATGCTGTTGAAATGTTTATATTATCAACATAAAAAAACAAAAACGTCTCAATTGGACGTTTTTGTTTTGGTTAAAGACTTACTGAAAAAAGTCTGAAATTCGATTCTTTATAGTGCGTTAATTTGGTTTTGTAGGCGTGATTTTTGACGCGCTACATTGTTTTTATGGTGAATGCCTTTTACGAGCGCTTTATCAAGCTTTTTGTTCGCAAGATTAAACGCATTTTGAGCTTCTTCTTTTTTGCCTTCTTTAACAAGTTGCTCGACACGCTTGATACTTGTTTTTAGACCAGATTTAAATACTCTGTTTGCACTTCTTTTTTTATCATCTTGTCTTACGCGCTTTCTTTGTTGGGCCATATTTGCCATAGTCTTTCACCTCCATAATTTCATAAGCGAACATATTCTACCAAACTCACCCGCAAAAAGCAATGATAATTGCACTTATTGTTTTAAAAACAACACTTTCCGTGTTATAATCATACAGATTTGATATAATACCTTAGGGGTGGTTTCATGGCAAAATTACAAACAGGCGACAAGAATTTGTTTCAAGTAGGAAAAAAGACGGAAGAGGGCTACATTTTAATTCACGATGAAGGGAATGTCTTGTTGCCCAAAAATGAATGTCACAAAACATTAAACGTTGGTGACTTTATTGAAGCATTTTTATATATTGATCATTCTAAAGGGTTTGTTGCAACAACAAAAACCCCGTATATTGATATGCATACTCCAGATTTTGTAGAAGTGGTAGAGAAAAAAGAAGGATTAGGGGTTTTTGTCGATGTCGGCTTATCAAAAGATATGCTTGTTAGTAAAGACGATCTTCCCTTTATGAAAAAGCATTGGCCTAATAAAGGAGACACATTGCTTTGTTATTTAAAAACGGCGAAGCGTCAAATGGTTGCTAGGCCGGTTTCACGGTTTAAAGTTAAGGAGTTTGTTAAGCCAAGTGAGCCTTTAGTCGAAGGTCAACCGGTTAAATTAATTATTTTTCGGGTGGATGACGAAGGATTGGTGACGTTCACTAAATCGGGTCACGAAGTATTTGTTTATTATAAACATACGAGAGATGAACATCGTGTAGGTGAAGTGATAGATGCTACGATTACCGTAAAGCGCGATGATAGTCATTATAACGCAACTGTAATTGCACAAAAAGAAACCATGCTTGAGAAAGACGCCCAACGTCTTTTAGATTATATTAAAGAAAATGAGGGCTCTATTCCTTTTACTGATAAAAGTGCACCAGAAGCGATTTTTGAAACGTTTAACATGTCTAAAGCGGCGTTTAAACGTGCTTTGGGAAGATTGTATAAAGAAGAGTATGTAACATTAAGTAAAACATCGACTGATTTAAAAGACAATACATAAAAGGTGATGAATCATGGGTAGAATTTTTGAAGTAAGAAAAGCCGCAATGGCTAAAACCCAAGCTAAAAAAACAAAATTATATTCGCGATATGGGAAAGAAATTTATGTGATCGCCAAACAAGGCGGGACCAATTTAGATAGCAATTTAGCATTAAAACATTTAATTGAACGTGCGAAAAAAGAAGAAGTGCCTTCAGATATTATACAACGCAATATCAAAAAAGCAGAAGGCAGCGATGATGTAGTCTATGATTTTCAACGGTATGAAGGATTTGGCCCAGGCGGTGCTGCGTTGTTGGTAGATACGTTAACGGATAATGTAAACCGGACTGTAAGTGAAGTGCGACATGCATTTACTAAACACGGATCAAAACTTGGAGTCAATGGATCGGTTGAGCATATGTATGATCATCTTGCGAAATTTTTAGTTAAATCATCGGATGAAGATATATTATTAGAGACGCTATTAGAAAATGATATAGAAATACAAGATATTGTGTCACACCCTGATGGGTATTTAATTATTGCCCAAGGGTTTGATCTTGACCGAATTGAAAGTATATTACGGGACAAACATTTTGATGTTCTTCAATCAAATGCGGGATGGTATCCCCAAACAGATGTTACCCTTGAAGGCGAAACCTTAGACACCTTTGAAAAGATGCTTGATATGCTTAATGAAATAGAAGATGTTCAAGATGTATATCATAATGTAGAAAACTATGGTGAATCGTTGTGAGTGTAAAAGGCTATTCTCCGTTAATTTTAATAACATTGAGTTATTATTTACTGCAGGGAATCATTCATAATTTGGGACACCCTGTTACGCCAAGTTATGTCAACAACTTAGGATTACCCGGCTTTATGTTCGGGTTTTTCTTTGCGGCAATGTCTTTAGGGATGTTGATTGGCGCGCCTATTTGGGGGATTTTAGGAGATCGTGGATCAAAAAAACTAATTATCGTCATTGGCCTTTTAATCTATAGCTTAGGTCAAGTTTTATTCATTGCTTGGGAGAACCCAGCAATCATGACGTTTGCGCGGTTTTTAAGTGGATTTGGAGTATCGGCCTATTTAACGCTAATGCTTTCCCATTTAATCAGTATTGTTGATATTCAACATCGTACAAAATTTATATCTTTTAGTGTCGCTATGTTTGCTTTAGGCACTACAATTGGGTATCAAATTGGTGGGATTATGGGCGATTATTTTATCCGTGAAGTCTTTATCGTCCAAGCGATTTTTAACGCCTTACTTGTTTTATACATCGTGCTTAGTATGAAAGAAACCCCTGTTGAAGTATCGTCGGTTAAAAAAAGTTTCATTCAAAACTTTAAAGATGCTACAAAATTAGACCGTTCTTTATTACTGTTTTTATTTGCTTTAACCCTCGCAACAATCTCTGCATCAACCCTATCTAAATACTTTGATGTTTACATGATTGATAAGGGATATACGCCAAGACAACTTGGAACCTTTATCATGGTCACCGGCATCGTTGGATTGTTTACAAACTTTGTGATTGTTCCAAAATTATCCAAACTAAAAATAGATTTACCAATTATGCAAGGCATTCAAATTATATCGGCTATTATTGTATTAATTGTCTTTCGCTCCCAGCATTTTTTCATTATGCTTTATAGTGTATTTTTACTTTACTATGTGATGAAAAATGCCTTTCAACCGTTTGAGCAAAATTATATATCTTTAAATGCCCCAAAAGAAAAATATGGAACCATTATGGGGGTTCGTCATTCATTCTTTTCAACTGGTATGGTACTTGGTCCGTTAATTAGTGGATTTATTTATGATTATAATCCTAGATTGGTATTTGATTTGGCTGCCATTATGTTTATCTTAAGTTTTGTTTTACTGAGTCTTTCAAAACGGGCGCTTAAAAATGAAACTTCAAAAGAAAAAAGTGATAAAGGACTTTTAAGTAGTCTACAAACTATAGAATCTCCATCATCAAGTGATTAGAGCGTTAATTATAAAGCATTAAATATATTTGCAGGTTAAAATGAAATATGATAAACTTTAACGAGTATAAAGCGTTTACAATTCTAGATGAGGATGAATTTTATGAAAAAAATAATGATGAGTTTAACCGTAATTTTAAGTATTTTTGTGTTGTATGCTTGTAGTAGCGACATTGATATTACGTTTGAAGTGAATGGTGAAGTCCATGAAGTGCGCACCATTGAAGAACCAGGGACGGTAGGACTGCCTGTTCCAAAAATTAATGATATGCATTTTATGGGGTGGTACATGGACGAATCATTCGATGAGCCCTTTACCTCCGATGTCCGTATTGAAGAAGATATCCATGTGTATGGAAAAACGATTGCATATGAAAATGATGATGAAACCCCAATTTCTGACACACTACGTTTAGATCCAAATGCCTATGAAGGAAAAACCTTTCCAGATGATGGGATTGGTGAAGTTACCTATGAAGGGTGTATTGACGGAGATACTACACGCTTTGCATCAATTCAAGGCGGAGTCCCATTTTCGGCAAGATATTTATTTATCGATGCGCCAGAAGCGACATCTACGATTGAGCCATGGGGACCTTACGCAACAGCATATGTTTGTGATATTTTAGAAACTGCTGAAACCATTGTTCTTGAGTATGAACCCCACCCAGAAGAAGGACATCCAACGGCTCATCCGAGTATCGGAAGAGTAGGGACCTTTGGTCGTGACTTAGTGACTGTTTGGGCGGATGGTCGAAATTTAAACTTAGAATTGGTTGAACTTGGCCTATCTTACACAAGTGGAACCGCGAACTCACAATTCACATTAGAATACCAACTGGCTTCGTCTAACGCTGATGCAAATACCCGCCGTATGTGGGGGCAAGACGATCCCCTTTTCACAGCTGATCCACCTGAAGTGACGATATCCGATTTAATGGATAATCCAGCTGAGTATCTTCAAACGTTTGTTCAAGTAGAAGGAACCTTAACGTATGAAGATGGCGAATATTATTTATGTGATGATGGAGAAAGTCTTTATATTTATGGTATTCCTACAAGTGCAGCGAATAGTATAGTCAATAATATAGGCGCCCATGTTCGTATGAATCGTATATTTTTTACAGAATATTTTGGGTCCTACCAGTTATCTGGCTTTGTCTTTGATTATTATCAAGTAATAGATCATGAAAGTTCTGATGATGCCTGCCTTGTTGATTAATTAGCAATTAAAAATCATCGCCTTATTTGTACTGTTAAGGCGATGATTTTTTTTGTACTTTTTTTCTATTCTAAATTGAGCGATTGTTGTTTTTTAGCGGGCGTATCATAGGGTAAGAATTTGTTTAATAATATTCCAGTAATCGCCGCTAAAGACATTCCGGATAATGAAGCAACATCACTAATATGAATAACGGCGCCCCCAATCCCGATAATCAAAATAGTAGAGACGATAATCAAATTTCGATTTTCTGAGAGATCAACATTTCCTTTAGCGAGAACTTTTATTCCATTCGCTGCGATTAAACCATAAAGAATTACGGTGATTCCCCCAATGACTCCGTTAGGAATACTTAAGATAAAAGCTTGAACATGACCGGAAAAGCCTAAGAATATTGCGATAATGGCAGCTAAGCCGATAACATACACACTTCCGACTTTATTCATCGCAATGATTCCTGTGTTTTCTCCATAAGAAGTATTGGCAGGGCCTCCAATAGAAGCACTTAAGAATGTCGCGACGCCATCGCCTAACAAGGTACGTTTTAAACCAGGATCTTTGATAAAGTCTTTCCCTGTAATTTCACCTAATACTTTGTGATCTCCTATATGTTCCGCAATGGTCACAAAGGCTAAAGGCAAGAACAACGCAAGCATAGAGAGGTCTAATCTATACGTTCCAATAAATTGGAAGTTGGGCACATTAATAATGGAAACCCCACTAAAAGTATCTATGATTGAAACTTCTCCAATGATGACTGAGAAAGTATATCCGATGATGATGGCTAAAATAAACGGGATGATTTTAAAGAACCCTTTTGCCTTTAAAGAAAATAACGCCGCTGCTAAAAATGTTACAAACCCAATGAGCAAGTTTCCATCATTTGATTGGCCTAATCCTAAAGAATCCACCGCAACATAAGCAAGCGATAATCCTATTACTACAATAACCGGTCCAATCACGACTGGAGGCAAAAGCCTATTGATCCAGTTAGACCCCGTGAAATTTAAGATAAAGCCAACAATCATGTAAATTAGCCCTACCCCCATTAAAGCCGTAAAAGCAGAAGTTTCACCCGTTTGTGATACGGCGAATGTAATCGCCGCAATATAAGCAAACGACGACCCGAGATAAATCGGAACTTTTCCTTTTGTTATAGCGATATAACAAAGGGTTCCAATTCCACTCGCGACCAAAGCAACCCCAATATCTAACCCTGTTAGTAAAGGGACTAAGATGGTTGCGGAAAACATCCCAAACACATGTTGTAAAGAAAGTAAGAACCACTTTCCAAATGACGAAGGTTTTTCGTCTATTTCAATCAATAATTTTCTTTGTTCCATAATACCGACTCCTTAAGTTTTAATATATTTTTAAAAAAATATCCCGTATCTCTAAATGAGATAAGGGATATTAAATTAAATAACGATTGCGTCTAAAATGAAGAATAAAATGAAGAACGCCATAAGTGCGTACATGATCGGATTAACTTCTTTATGTCTTTTTGCGGCAAACATGGCAATCGGATAAAAGATAAATCCAACAGCAATCCCTTCCGCTATAGAATAGGTGAAGATCATAAATACAATGGTTAAAAAGGAACTGATTAATAAAGGTTTATCTTCAAAATCAATATGTTTTAGCTGTGAAACCATTAAAGCTCCAACCATAACTAACGCCATTGATGTAACGGGTGCGTATTCCATCCCAGTAACACTGTCTTCAATGCCGGTAAATATTCCGATTATTGGATAGGCAAATAATGAAATTAAGAATAAGAACCCAACCGTTAATGCTGTGAGTCCTGTTCTACCTCCTTGTTCAATCCCAGTCGATGACTCAATATAAGAAGTGACAGTAGACGTTCCAAGCAAAGACCCTGCAACGGTTCCAACAGAATCTGCCATTAATGCTTTATTGCCATCTTTTAATTCCCCGTTTTCATCCATTAATCCAGCGCGACCCCCAACGGCGATGAGCGTCCCTGCGGTATCAAAGAAATCGACAAACAAGAATGTAAATATAATAAAAGCGGCTTGAGGGGTTGAGAATAACTCAGGGAATCCTCTAAAGGCGGCAAAGAATGTTTCAGATGCCCCTTCTAATAATCCCTCTTGGCTTCCTGCCATGCTCGGCATGTTAGATACACCAAGTTGAGCTAATATCAATCCTATAACCGCTGTTGTTATAATGGCGATGATAAGTGAAAATCTGTTACCCATTGAATAAAGAATAATAACTAAAACTAACCCGAAAACCCCTAATAAAACTGCGGGTTCACTTAAATCCCCAAGCGCTACATAGGTTGCTGGATTTGAAACAATGACGCCCATACTCGTTAAACCAATGAACGTAATAAAGAATCCAATCCCTGCGGCAACCGCAAATTTTAACCCTTTTGGAATCGCGTCGATTATTAGTTTTCTTAATCCACTTAATGATAAGATTAAAAACAAAACCCCGCTAATAAATACCGCGGCTAAAGCAGCTTCCCAACTTAAACCATAAGTAAATACGACTGTGTAAGTAAAGAATGCATTGATTCCCATTCCAGGTGCAAGTGCCACAGGATAATTGGCAATCCACCCCATGATAATAGCCGCAATTAATGAAGCCATCACTGTTGCGAAGAAAACCCCTGCAATAGGCATACCTGTTTGACCTAGCATACTAGAGTTTACGGGCAGAATGTATGCCATAGCCAAAAATGTTGTTAATCCAGCGAGCAATTCAGTTTTTAACGTTGATCCCCGCTCACGGACCTTGAAAAAGGATATGATATTTTCCATGAAAAAAGCCTCCCAATATTTTGTGTTAGTAAGCAAATAAGCATACAAAAATAGGGAAAGCTACAAATTTATAGCATTATAAAAGTGTTCCGTAGCGTAGTACCAACATTTGAGGTGTCGGCGTAGAGACAATCAGACCCTATTTCTGATCTTATACGATACTAACCAAGTTAAGTTTACTCCATAAAATTCATAATTGCAAGACAGTGAAAACCTTTTCAGCAAAATTTATTTATAAATCAAATAATGTAAGCGGGACAGATTTTTCGATGAGTGCAGAGGTATCATTATTTACATAGTTTACGGTTTTATTAACAGGATGGTTATGGAGTAAAGGGGCAGCATTATTGATTATAGCGTGGATTTCATCCATACTTGTAGTAGAATTCAACCAAGTGTTGATGGTATCAACATTTAAAATAACAGGCCCACGGTCGTGATGCACCTTTATTCCATCATAAGCAGGTTTTGTTAAAATGGCAGTGGTAGCCCCTTTAACAGGGTGATATTCATACACGCCTGCAAACGCAAATAATGGTTGGTGGGGTGAATAAAAGTAATACGGGGTTTTTGTTTGCTGGTCCCATTCATAAAAACCCGTAGCTAAAATAACACACCGTTTGTGTTGAAAGGCATTTTTAAATACCTTCAACGTATCGATTGTTTCACTTTTAGCATTGATCATAGGGGGCAATGGTGAACTTGGCTTCCACCAAGTAGGTAAAAATCCCCATTTAAAAGTAGAAACATGAAGTTGATTGTTTTGATTAATTATGCCTAAGACTTGTTGCGACGGGGCAATATTGAATCTTGGAAGTGAAACACCTTTTGGCAAATATTTAGTATTGAAATGATGATTTAATGTCTTAATAAGCTGGTTCTCATCAAGTGTTAATGTAAAGCGTCCACACATCAAATCACTCCTTTAACGATAGGGTATTTATAGCATATCACTTTATTTTAGTTTGTAAAATAGTGCGGATATATATTCATTGTTAAAATGCGCAATTTTGAAGTAATTCGTATTTTTATCTCGGCTTTGTTGTGATATAATTGCACGTGAGGTGAGTGAGATGAATATACCAAATCAACTAACTATATTAAGGGTAATTTTTATTCCTTTCATGGTTATTTTATATTACTTAGACAAAGCATATGGTGATCCTTTAGTTTTAAATGGGTATTCAATTGCGATTGGAATCCTTTTTGTTTTGGCTTCTATCACAGATTTTTTTGATGGATTTTTAGCACGACGTTGGCAAATTATTACAGTATTCGGAAAATTTTTAGATCCTTTAGCAGATAAACTATTGGTGATGTTTGCGCTACTAATGCTACAAGATATAAATGTTATACCGATGTGGGTGGTTTTAGTGATTTTAACCCGTGAGTTTATTGTGACAGGAATTCGGTTAGTTGCCGTTGATAGTGGGAATGTTATTGCGGCGTCTAAACTTGGGAAATATAAAACAGCGTCTACTATGGTCGCTTTAGTCATTTTATTATTTCACGTTCCGGCGTTTGACGTTGGACAAATCTCATGGGACGTAGGCATGATATTACTATATATCGGAACAGCTTTAACCGTTATTTCCGGATTTGAGTACATTATAAAGAATCAACATAGTTTCAAAGATACCTCAAAACAATAAAAGTAATTAAAAGGATTTGAGCGTATCATACGTTTGAAGGAGGAGTTATTATGGCAAAAAAAGATGATAGACAAAAAGCATTAAACCAAGCGATGAAAGATATTGAAAAAGATCATGGGAAAGGCTCTGTTATGTTACTTGGTGATGAAGGCGCCATTCGTGAAATCGATAAAGTGTCTTCTGGGTCACTAGCCTTAGATAGTGCATTAGGGATTGGGGGCTATCCTAGAGGAAGAATTGTTGAAATGTATGGACCAGAATCATCTGGTAAAACAACGTTTGCACTTCATGCAATCGCTCAAGCGCAAGCCGCTGGAGGGTATGCTGCGTTTATTGACGCAGAGCATGCTTTAGATCCAAAATACGCTAAAGCACTAGGCGTTGATACCGACAATTTAATTATTTCACAACCCGATACAGGGGAACAGGCCTTGGAAATTACCGAAGCGCTTATCCGTTCAAACGCAGTTGATATAGTGGTAGTAGACAGTGTTGCGGCATTAGTTCCTGAAGCGGAAATCAGAGGCGATATGGGGAGTTCGCACGTTGGACTTCAAGCCCGTTTAATGTCTCAAGCAATGCGTAAGCTATCAGGGGCTATTTCAAAATCAAACACAACCGCAGTTTTTATCAACCAAATTCGTGAAAAAGTTGGCGTTATGTTTGGAAGTCCTGAAACGACACCAGGGGGTCGCGCTTTAAAATTTTATAGTTCAGTCCGTATTGAAATTCGACGTGGGGAACAACTTAAAATTGGAACTGATATTGTAGGGAATCGCACAAGAATTAAAGTCGTTAAAAATAAAATTGCGCCCCCTTTTAAAACCGCTGAAGTAGATATTGTCTATGGAGAAGGGATTTCAAAAGAAGGGGAAATTATTGATCTCGCTGTGGAAGATGACATCATTAAAAAAAGCGGATCATGGTTTTCATATGAAGGCGAAAAAATTGGTCAAGGTCGAGAAAATGTTAAGAAGTATTTAAAAGAAAATCCTGAGTTATTTAAGAAAATATCGACCCAAATTATTGAGAAAATGCAAAATCCTGATAAATAAAAATTCACCACCAAATATTATTATTTGGTGGTGTTTTTATTTGTGGTAGAAGTAAAAAGGTATGCGATGGTGTGGGCAATTTTCTCTTTAGGAATTCCACTGTAAGGAACTAAAATCTCATATGGTTTATCTTCGAACGTCCGATATGTAAGATTGAGTGCTTTTAAGGTCTTTTCAAAAAGGAGTTTCGTAGAAGGGGTTTTTGTGTCTACCACAAAATGCATATTACTTTGAAGACCATAAACTGAATAATGAGTAACGTCCATATAAGGTTTTAAGGCCTGTTTAACTAAGTCATTTTGACGTTTTGATTTGTTAGCCAGTTGCTTTAAGTGTCTTTGGTAGTGACCTTTATGTATGAATTCAGCCATCGCGAGTTGTTCGATTTTGCTTACAGTTTGGGTAAACCTAGTATAGTCATAGCGTTTTTTTATAGAAGGGGGTAAAATCATATACCCTAGTCGCATTGATATTAATGTATTCCTTGAAAACGAGCCGATATAAATAACATGTTCGCCACCCGAAAGACTTATCATCGCAGGGATTTGATAAGCATTATAACGAAATAAGTGATTGTAGTCATCTTCTAATATATAGGCGTCATGATTTTGAGCGTATTGAATAAGTTTTTCACGCGCTTGGATAGGGATGACTTCTCCTGAAGGATAGGTGTTTGAAGGTGAGAGATAGATTAAATTTGCATTATGCTTTGTAAGCTCATCGGTTGTTTCACACCCGATTAATTCATATCCTAACGTTTCAAACATGTTGAGTGCGCGTTTAAAACCAGGGGTTAAATACGCAACACTTCGGTTTTTTATATAAGGGGTTAACTGTACGATCATTTGTTGGATACCAGAGGTAATAATGATTGAATCTTCGGTTGTGAATACCTCTCGCATACGATGTAGATGCGATTGAATGGCTGACTTTAATGCAGGCTCACCGCTATGGTGACAAGGCGTAAATAACAAGTCACTCGAAGCATAAAGATTATTGACAATTTTTCGATATAAGTCTGTTTTAAAAGCATCTGGGTTTTGGGCATCGTTTTTTGCGCCTATCGTGTCAGCTTTTACGGTTTGTTCGTTAGGGATATTGATTTTAGGTGGAGATGCGATATCTAATGCATAATACCCACTTTTAGGTTTACTTTCAATGTAGCCTTCAATTAAGAGTTGCTGGTAGGCATTTTCTACCGTAGTTGTAGAGATGTTTTGGTTTCTAGCTAAACTTCTAATAGAGGGAAGTTTACTACCTGGTTTAATGGCCTTATTGATAATGTTTTCTTTTAATGATTCATACATTGCAAAGTATAATGGTTTTTTATGATCAGGCATAATCTGCCCCCTTTCTATTACCGTAAAATTGTTTAATATAACCTAACACATGGTTATTATAATACGGTTGAATGAATAAATAAAGGAATGAAAGTATAGAAGCTTCTATTAAACTATAAAATTGAAGTTTTATTATAAATAGTGAGAAAAAAATAAAGTGTTGAATGCATAAAATAGAACCATCATCTAATGCAGGAACCGCTGTAAATGTTTAAAGTAAATGAGAGGGTTATAGTTAAATCTAGCTCCCAAATGAAAAACGATGAAAAGCACTGTCTGTAACGCTTTAGAAGAGAAAACCGTAAAAAATTAAATCGTGAATAATTATGCGCTTAGGACTTCGGGCTATCATATTCCATTTAGACATCTATTTTAAGAGGGATTTTTAATTAATACATGCGCTCACACATATGAATATTGTTTGACTTTTTAACTTTAAACAATGTATAATGGGAGATACAATTTGTTGTTATTCTAATCATTAAATTTAGATTATTTACAATGCCATTTATGGCCTTGAAACATGAAATATATTTTTATAAAACGGACGGAGGAATTAATATGGATCCATTAATATTAATCGTCTCCGGTTTGCTCATTTTAACTGTAGGGATATTTGCTGGTGTAGTTATCCGTGCAGTACTTGTAGAAAAGGGCTTTGAAAAAGCTCAGGCTGAATCAAAAAAATTAATCGACGACGCAGAAAAACAAGCAGAAAAGACAAAACGTCAAACCATACTTGATACTAAACAGGAAATCCATAATCTTAAATCTGATGCAGATAAAGAGATAAAAGAACGCAAACAAGAGATTTCCACACAGGAAAACAAAATTTTCCAACGCGAAAAAACGCTTGATAATCGAGCTATAAATCTCGATCGTCGTGAAGCGAATATTGATCGTAAGGAAGAACAAGTCGAAGAGAAAAAAGAAGCCTTAGAAGAAAAAAATAGCAAGCTAGAGCGTTTAATTGAAAAACAGAATGAAAGATTGCAAGAAATAGCGAATTATACAGAAAGTGAAGCAAAAGAATTAATATTCAAACGTGTAGAAGACGAAATGAGTCAACAAATTGCGCAATACATTAAAGAAGAAGAAGAAAAAGCTAAACACGAAGCAGATAAAAAAGCACAACAAGTCTTGGCATTGGCGATGCAAAAATATGCTCAAGACGTTACCAGTGAAAGAACAGTCAGTGTAGTTAACTTACCTAATGATGATATGAAAGGCCGTATTATCGGCCGTGAAGGTAGAAATATTCGGACCATTGAAGCGTTAACCGGGGTTGATTTAATCATTGATGATACACCCGAAGCAGTCGTCCTTAGTGGATTTGATCCAGTAAGACGGGAAATCGCAAAACGCGCTTTAGAAGCGTTAGTGAGCGATGGGAGAATTCATCCCGGTCGCATTGAAGAAGTTGTAGAAAAAATGCGGGAAGAAGTTGATCGCTTCATTCGTGATAAAGGGGAAGAAGCGATATTTGAAGTTGGAATTGGAAAAGTTCATCCAGACTTAGTGAAATTACTAGGACGGTTACATTTTAGAACATCTTATGGACAAAATGTTTTACGTCATTCCATTGAATGTGCGTTCTTAACAGGTAAAATGGCGGCTGAAATTGGGGAAGATGAAATCTTAGCTCGTCGAGCAGGATTAATCCATGATATCGGTAAGGCAGTCGATCACGAAGTTGAAGGATCTCACGTTGAAATAGGAGAAAATATCGCCAGTCGATATAAAGAGCCTAAAGAGGTATTAGATGCTATTCGTTCCCACCACGGTGAAGTAGAAGCGGAAAGCAATATTGCAGTGTTAGTCGCTGCAGCGGATGCCCTAAGTGCGGCACGCCCAGGCGCAAGAAGTGAATCGCTTGATAATTACATTAAACGTCTTGAACAACTTGAAACCCTTTCAAGTAAGCATGATGGTGTAGAACAAGCGTATGCAATTCAAGCTGGACGCGAAGTGCGAATTTTAGTAAAACCAAGTAAAATTGATGATGCAATGGCACATAAACTTGCTAGAGATATTAAATCAGAAATAGAAGAACAGCTCTCTTATCCAGGAACTATTAAAGTTACGGTTATACGAGAAACACGAGCCCAAGACATCGCAAAATAGAAAGCAAGAGCCTTCCATTTCGGAAGGCTTTTTCGAAGGTGATTATATGGAATATTTCGACCTTTTTGATGAATATGGAAACAACCTTAATAAACAAGCCTTAAGAGGAAACCACTTAAAAGAAGGCGAGTTTTTTAAGGTGATTCATGTGTGGATTGAAAATAAAAACGGGGAATTTCTAATCCAACAACGGGCTAAAAAGACTGATCCTACCCCTTATCAATGGGCTATTACAAGCGGCATTCCTGATCAAGGGGAATCAGCGGTTGAAGCTGTTATTAGAGAAACAAAAGAAGAATTAGGCATAACCTTAGATAAAGATAGGCTTAAGAAAAAGGCTAGGATCGTATCATCGCATAATGCTTATAACACGATTACCTTTGTCTATCATATTAAACAAGATATAGACCTTAATACATTAACCCTAAACAAAGATGAAGTACTCGATGTAAACTACGCGTCTATTAGTGAAATTTTCGAGATGGTACAGAATAACGAATTTTGGGATTATAGCGCGTTACTTGGTGAACCAAATTATTTTTCTCTTGTGAGGAGAGCGTAGTTATGAAAATAGTATACCTTGGTGATATTTATGGAGAAAAAGGATTAAAAGCTTTAGAAAAATTTCTTCCTAAATTAAAAGAAACCTATCCTCATGACCTTTTAATTGCGAATGGAGAAAATGTATCAGATGGACTCGGTCTTAAACAAGTGGATTACAAAACGTTAATGAAATTAGGCGTACGTGCTATTACTTTAGGGAATCATGCATTTTCTAAAGATGAAATCTTTGATTATATTGAAGATGCGAATATTGTAAGGCCTATGAATTATCCAAAAAACACCCCTGGTAAAACGGTATTAAAAATTAATTTTAACGGTAAACATATTTGTATTTTACAAGTTATGGGTCAAGTTTTTATGAACGGGAATGTAAATAACCCATTTGAATCGCTTGATGAAACCTTGAAAACTGTATCATGTGATTATATTTTAGTCGATGTCCATGCTGAAGCGACCAGCGAAAAACTGGCAGTGGGCCATTTTCTTGATGGTCGGGTCAATGCTGTTTTAGGAACGCACACCCATGTACCAACCAACGATGCGATGCGGCTTCCTAAAGGAACGCTTTACCAAACAGATGTTGGTATGTGCGGGGTTAAATATGGTATTTTAGGTGCCGATAAAGACCGTGTAATGCATAAGTTTTTAACAGGAATGCCGACAAGACTTCGCCCTCACGAAGCGAATGTTTTACAGTTAAATGCTACTTATGTTGATTTAGAGAAAAACGAAATCCACGCGATTCAATATATAGATTAATAGGTGATAAAAGTGAACAAACTTTATGATGAATATTATAATAAACCATCATTAAAATCAGCTCGAAAACGAAAAACAAAGCATACAGACCACATTGATTTTAATGCGCATATAAACATCAAAGATATAGGACAGGGCAAACGCTATATGATTCAAACATACGGTTGCCAAGGAAACGAAGCAGATTCTGAGACGATGAAAGGCATTTTTGAAGCATTGTCTTTTAAAGAAACCCATCGTGAAAGTCACGCAGATATCATTATATTAAACACGTGTGCGATAAGAGAAAATGCTGAGAACCGAGTATTTGGTGAAATCGGTAGACTTAAAAAATACAAACGCCAAAACCCTGACTTATTATTAGGGATTGCTGGATGTATGCCACAAGAAGAATCGGTTGTGAACAAACTGTTAGAAAAATATCAGTATGTTGATTTAATATTTGGAACGCATAACATTCACAAACTTCCAGAATATTTAGAGACTGCATTAATGAATAAAGAACGCGTTGTAGAGGTTTTTTCTGAAGAAGGCTCTATTATTGAAAACATGCCTAAAAAGCGAGAACATCACTCTAAAGCATGGGTGAATATAATGTTTGGGTGCGATGAATTTTGCACGTATTGTATCGTTCCATATACCCGTGGAAAAGAGCGAAGTCGAACCCCACAAAGCATTATAGAAGAAGTTAAAGGGTTAATAAAAGAAGGCTATAAAGAAGTAACTTTGCTTGGACAAAATGTTAATGCATATGGGAGAGACTTTAAAGATAAGCACTATACATTTTCTAATTTGTTAGATGATTTAGGTACGCTTAATATGCCAAGAGTTAGATTTACAACGTCTCACCCCAATGATTTTGATGATGCGACAATAGACATCCTTGCAAAACATAAAAATATGATGCCACATATCCACTTACCCGTTCAATCTGGGAGTAATAGTGTTTTAAAGAAAATGAATCGTAAATACACAAAAGAAAGCTATTTAACCCTTGTTAAAAAAATTAGAACTGCGATACCAGATGTCGCTTTATCAACTGATATTATTGTTGGTTTTCCAACCGAAAGTGAAGCAGATTTCAAAGAAACCCTTGATTTAGTCAATCAATGTCAATTTGAAGGCGCCTTTACCTTCGTCTTTTCAGCGCGTAAAGGAACGCCGGCCGCATCTTATAAAGATAACACGCCATTTTCTGAAAAAAAAGAACGCCTTCAAAGGTTAAATGTCATCATTAATGAAGGCTATAAAACGGGTCATCAGCGATTTGAAGGCGATATTGTAGAAGTATTGGTAGAAGGGGCTAGTAAAAAAGATGACGCTATTTTAGCGGGTTACACGCCTCATAATAAACTCATTAACTTTGCAGGGTCTCAAGACTTAATCGGAACTTTAGTTCATGTTAAAGTTGAAGAAGTGAAAACATGGTTTATGAAAGGAACCCTTTATGAAGGCGCTTAATAAACTAGAAACTCTTTTAAAAGAAGATCCTAAAGTTCACCAATTTAAAGTCCTTGAAAAAGCTATTTTTGAAAACCAAGACATGATGAAAGCGTATCAAGATTTACTTAATAAACAAAAGCGCATGATACAAGCTCAAGAAAAGCAAAGCCCAAATCTTTCTGCAGTTAAACGAGAATACGATAAAGCGTTAAAAACTATCCAAGAAAATCCTATCATAGAGCAATATTTAACCCTGCAAGAAGACATCAATGCAGATATTAAAATGTTGTTTCAAATTATTGAACAAGAGATTAATGACTAAGCACCACCGCTCCAAGGTAATTCATTGATTTAGCGCCTAAGCTGTTGTATAATAAAGAAGAAACTCATTTAAAGGAGGGGCATTCCATGAAAAAACGCATTCAACGTAAAGAAGAAGTCATCGAACTAAACAACAAAAAGGTAAAAATTGGAAAATTGATCGATGCGTTTGCGATTATCCCCTCAGCAGAAATTGTGAAATACTTGAAGAATAAAGAAATCTTTTTACCGAATTATTTGCATAAGGCTCTAATTAGAAAAAATGTTGCCCCTATTATAGCAAACGCTGATAATGATGATAAGTTTTCAGATGAAATGAAACATCGCTTAAAATGGTTTGACCAATTTACGATTTTTCAACTTGAAAAACTGGCAGAAAGCTATAGCGTTGAGATAAATGTTAAAGAGTATAAAAAAGATTTTTGGGATATCATTATTCATAACCGCAATGATTTAGGAATCTCAAATTTAGAGTTTATAAAATTAGATAATTTAACAATGAAATATCAACGGATGCAAAGTGAAGATTACGCGACCATGAAAGGCAATCTTCAAGAAATTTACTTTGAACCACCAGGATACTTTGAAGGGTGTAAACTAGAAAAAGCAAGAGAAGTGTTAGTCTACGCTATGACCTTAAGTGATGTTCGTGATTTAGGAAAAAAATACGACGTTGATATTCCAAGAAGAATTAACAAAAAACAACTTATAGAGATTATTTCTTTAAAACGAGATTTAAACGAGGCAGAACAAGAAAAACTGAATAAAAAATCTATCCTCGATTTAGAACGATACGCTAAAGAAAATAATATTAATATATCGATAGAATTAAAAAAGATTGATATGATAGAGTTCATTTTCTTAAAAAGAAAACCTTCAAGCGTCCCTGTTAAAGAAGAAAACACAAAACTTTTTGAAAATATTAATCTAGAAGAATACCTTTATGATGCGAAATTTGAAGAGATAGCGCATCGTTATACAATGGAACGTAAAAAACGTAAAAAAATGTACAGAAATTTTATTATTAGCATCGTTATTGTGGCGGCCGCGCTGTCTATCTACCTATTTGATCTTTTATAAAAGGTGAGACTTATGCCCAAAGATAAATCAAACTATACGCCAATGATTCAACAATACTTAACTATCAAAGAAGACCATAGCGACGCTATTGTCTTTTTTAGGTTGGGCGATTTTTATGAAATGTTTTTTGAAGATGCAATTTTAGCTTCTAAAGAACTTGAAATTCAACTGACTGCACGTGATGGAGGGGATGATGAGCGTATTCCGATGTGCGGTGTGCCCCATCACAGTAGTGAAACCTATTTAGCGAGATTAGTTGAAAATGGCTATAAAGTCGCTATTTGCGATCAAACCGAAGTGCCTTCAAAAGCGAAAAAAATTGTGAACCGCGAGGTAGTGCGTATTGTTACACCAGGAACAAATATTGACAATAAAGAAGCGGAAGAACAATTTATAGCGGCGATTGGCTTAAGTGATTATTTTTACACCATCACGCATTTAAACGTCTCAACGGGTGAACTCTATGCTTTAAAAATCCCTAAAGACATTAATGCTTTAATCAGTGAACTCTCAACGATGGCTTTAAAAGAAATTGTGGTAACGCATGCCTTTGATAAAACGTACATTCAATCTTTTTGTGATCAAGAAGGGATATTAATTAGCATTCAAGCGTCAAGTGAGTTAGATGAATCTTTTAATCATTTATTTACCCACTTGCCAACTGACCAAGAGAAAAAAACAACAAGACGGTTATTAGCGTATATTATGAAAACGCAAAAACGCACTTTAATGCATATTAAACCAGCAAAAAAGTTAAAAAGTAGTGGCTTCATGAAAATGGACGTAAATACCATTCGCCATCTAGAATTGACTAGAACGTTAAGACAAAACAAAGAAAATGGATCGTTGTTTTGGTTATTAAAATTCACCCAAACTGCAATGGGATCAAGGTTTTTAAAACGTCAAATTTTAAGACCATTATTAAATAAAGAAGTCTTAAATAAACGATATGACTTTGTAGAAAAACTTAACGATGAGTTTATTATTACAGAAGAATTAAGAGAACACCTAAAAACGGTCTATGATTTAGAACGCATAGTAGGAAGAATTTCTTATGGCAATACTAACGCAAAAGACTTAGTACAACTTAGAAGAAGTTTACAGGGATTACCAGCCTTTAAAGATAAACTTCAAGCACTGTCTTTAGAATACGCCACATTCTTAAGTGAGTCGATAGACCCTTTAAACCCTATTTATGACGAACTTGAAAACGCGTTAAAAGATGACGTTCCATTGACTATTAAAGAAGGGAATATGTTTAAAGAAGGGTATGATAATACACTAGATGACTTAAAAGACATTCATCTTAATATTTCACAGTGGCTTTTGAACTTAGAAAAAGAAGAGCGTGAAAGAACTGGGATTCAAAAACTAAAAGTAGGATATAACCGAGTATTTGGATATTATATAGAAGTACCTAAGGGTCAAATCAAAAATGTCAAAGACGAATTTGGATATACTAGAAAACAAACGCTCGCCAACGCCGAACGCTACATTACTGAAGCCCTTAAGGAAAAAGAAAAAATTATTATGTCTTCTGAAGAAAAAAGTGTTAAAAGAGAATATGAGTTATTTATATCTTTACGAGATAAAATCAAACAAACGATTGGCATTATTCAAAAAAATGCGGAAATTTTAAGTGAAATTGATATGTTTTTAGCGTTTTCTCAAGCAAGTGAACGCTACAGATTAACGAGACCAATTTTAAGCGACGAGCCAATTATTGAAATTAGAGGATCAAGACATCCTATCGTTGAGCTGATGCAAAATGAATCGTTTATATCCAATGATATTACAATGGATGAAGACACCGATATCTTTTTAATTACGGGTCCCAATATGAGTGGAAAATCAACGTATATGAGACAACTTGCTATCACCGCTATTATGGCCCAAATTGGAGCGTTTGTTCCAGCGGATTATGCGAAACTTAAATGTTTTGATCAATTATTTACCCGAATCGGCGCTTCTGATGACCTTTTAAGTGGTAAATCAACGTTTATGGTTGAAATGTTAGACGCGAACCACGCCATCCAAAATGCAACCAAAGCCTCTTTAATTTTATTCGATGAAATAGGCAGAGGGACATCAACCTATGATGGCATGGCTATCGCTCAGGCCATCATTGAATATATTCATGAAAAAATCGGGGCAAAAACATTATTTTCAACGCATTATCATGAACTCACGAACCTTGAAAATAGCTTGACTCGTTTAAGAAATATCCATGTTTCAGCGGAGGAAGAAGACGGAAAAATCATTTTCCATCATACTGTGAAAAAGGGAAGAGCAGATAAATCTTATGGAATTAATGTGGCGTCTTTAGCACAGTTACCAAAAACATTAATCAATCGTAGTGAATCAATTCTAAAAACATTAGAAAGCAATGATGATAATATTACCCTTTCATCTGGTTATAATTTATTTTCTATCAGTGAAACGCCAGAAGAAACCAGCGAGGAAATAGACGAAATCACATCGCTTTTAGATGAAACTGACCCAGATGCTTTAAGGCCTATTGATGCACTAAGTTTGATTTATAAGTTAAAGGAAAAACTGAAAAATCGCAATTGATAATCAATTGCGATTTTTA
>CAYLQZ010000010.1:0-6625 GCA_964386055.1 uncultured Candidatus Izemoplasmatales bacterium
TACTAGCTTATGGCGTTCCGGGAGGGATTCGAACCCCCGACCGATGGCTTAGAAGGCCATTGCTCTATCCAACTGAGCTACCGAAACATAAAAGAGTTTGGTTGAAACGCCTTAATAATTATATACTAAGCAAATAGATTTGTAAAGCCTGTATTGTTATTCGGAGATAGTTTTTATACATGGATTTAACGGAATTTAAAATAATATATCTAATAGACCAAATCATAATGGAAACTTTTATTAAAATTAAGCTAGAAAGTCAAAAAAAACACCCAGACATGGGTGTTTTTAATGATTAGATAGTTTACTAATAAAGCACGCATCTGTTTTTTTACAATTTTCAGTATCGTAGTGGTCACAAGAACCTTCTACTACAATTTGGAGTTTGTTAATATTAAAGTTTTTAAATATTTCATGTTTTTTAATATAATCAAAAATATCTGAATCATTAATTTCTATAATGTTATTGTTCACTTTACACGTTACGTGAATATGCGAATCAGCACTATGCGATTCTTCATCAATTGTAAGATCGTAATGTTTCTTGCCATTGATGAAAATTTGCGTCACGATTTTATGCTCAATTAAGAAATCAATATTGTTATATACGGTTCCTAAGTTATGAAACCCGCGTTTTGTTAATTCATTATGGATTTCTTGGATTGTAAGATGTTTTCCTTCGAGCACATCAATAATCGCTTTTCTCTGTTTAGTGATTCTAACATTTTGTTTTCTGAGTTCTTGAAATATTTGTTCTTTTTTATCCATGATTATCACCCAAACCTATATTAACATTTTTATAAATAAAAGAGAAATTATATACATAATAAAAAGGCTTAAGCCCTTCAAAGAGTGCTTAAGCCTTTACACTAATTAAACTTTGATTTTATAGCTTCTACTATGAATGGAGGGGCGAAAGGCGATAGATCGCCATTAAATTGAGCAATTTCTTTTACTGAAGTAGAGCTTAAAAATGAATATTTATTATCTGTCATAAAAAATATTGAGTCAATTGACTTATCTAACACACGGTTTGCGTGTGTCATTTGAAACTCATATTCAAAGTCTGTCAGTGCTCTCAACCCTCTTACGATATGAGTAGCCCCTAAATCTTTAGTATGTTTAACGGTTAATGTATTAGATGTTTTGATTTCTATTTTATCCATACAAGTCGATAACGCTCTTCTAACTTGGTCAACCCGCTCTTCTTTAGTAAACAGTGTTTCTTTATTAGGGTTAACACTAATTAAAATAAAGAGTTTATCAAATATTTTCAATGCTCTTTTAACAATGTCTATATGACCATAAGTAATTGGATCAAAACTTCCAGGATACAGTCCTACTTTCATAATGATTCGCTCCAAGATAGAATTTTGACATCGGTAATGCCAATCGTTTTTACTTTAGTTTCTTTAAATGATGATGGAATATTATATGAGGATGATTTCCCCGATAAGATGACGATTATACCCTCTTTAGTTAATGAATAATTTTTACTAATAATCGATAGAATATCATCTAATAGCCCACTTTTATATGGTGGGTCAAGCAAGATAATATTGTATGATGTTTTGATTTGATTAATAAAACTTAAGGCATCCATTCGTTTTAGATTGACTTGAGGCCTTATGTCTAAAGCGTCTATGTTCGATTGTAAAACCGTGTGGGCAACGGTATCTTTTTCAATGAAATCACAATATGCAGCCCCTCTTGATATGGCTTCGATACCTAAAGCGCCACTTCCTGCAAATAGATCCAAGACGTTAGCGTCATAAAGGGAAGGCATAATCATGTTGAAAACAGACTCTTTCACTCTGTCTTTTGTGCTTCTTGTTATATCAGAGGGAACTTCTTTTAGCGTTCTACGCTTTAACTTTCCTCCGATAACACGCATTATAGGTCGTACGTTATGCTTTCTACAGTTTCTTTATCTAATTTTTGCATCAGTAGCTCAAGAAGTTTAGTTAAGGCCTTATAATCATCTTCATGCATAATTGAAGTATGACTGTGTAAATAACGAATTGGAAGCGCTAAAGCAATCGTTGGGGCCCCTGTTTTAGCAAGATGGATTTTTCCACCATCAGTTCCGCCACGCTTAAGATACGTTAGTTGATATGGAATTTCGTTTTCATCGGCTACTTTTAACACAAAGTCTCTTAATCCTTTATGTCCGACCATTGATGAATCACTAACCATGATGCCTACACCTTTACCGAGTTCAGTTTCTTTACTTCCACCAGGATAATCATGACAAATCGTTGTATCTACAGCGATACCGATATCCGGTGCAACCTTATAAGCACTTGTCCCTGCTCCTCTTAGTCCTACTTCTTCTTGAACCGTTCCTACTCCGTAAAAAACGTTAGGATGTTTCTTATCTTTTAAGGCTTTAAGCGTATCAATTGCGGCGGCACATCCGACACGATTATCCCATGCTTTTCCGAGATAATATTTAGGGTCGCTTAGTTCAACACTTTCAATAAATGGAGTGATCATGTCCCCAACAGTGATGCCTAAATTTTGGGCAGCTTCTTTGTCTTTAACCCCCACATCAATATACATATCATCCATTTCAACTGGCTTTTTACGTTCTTCAGGTGTTAAGATATGTGGCGCTTTTGCGCCTGTAACTCCACGAATACGTTTGCCTTCTGAAGTGGTAATTTCTAACTGTTGAGCGAGCATTACTTGTGACCACCAGCCACCTGCAGGTATAAATTTCACATAGCCTTCATCCGTAATTTTTGTGACCATAAAGCCAACTTCATCCATATGACCAGCAACCATAATTTTAGGGCCATCAGGGTTTCCGACTTTTTTAGCAATGATAGATCCTAAATTATCAAAACTGATGTCATCAGCATCCTTTTCCATTGCGTTTTTCATGTAAACTCTCACTTGTTTTTCTTGAGATGGAATTCCGTTTAACATTGATAAATCTTTTAGTAACTTAAGCATAAAATATAGCCTCCAAATTATTTGTTTGTATTATTTGTTTGTATTATTTGTTTGTATTATTTGTTTGCTTGTCTGTTTGCTTGTCTGTTTGTTTGTCTGTTTGTTTGTCTGTTTGTTTGTCTGTTTTCGTTTTTGCTGGTTTGTTAGATTTGACAATAGAAATCCCTGCGATGAGGTAAAAGATTCCAATTACTAGTCCAAGTCCAAGTAAAACGTAGCTAAGTTCCTCTTGATTTAATGGCAACCCTGAAAACAGCACATAGGCACCAAGCGTAAGAATCGCTATATATAGGATGAACTTATCAAATGCTGCTTTTTTACCAAGTAACTGCATGATTAAGAAATAAATAAACCCTCTTAAATATAAAGTTAATCCTAAAGCAACGGACGTTCCTACCGTATCAAAAATTAGTAACGCTGCAAGCAATAATGCAATTGCAAACTCACCGGTTAATATTAATAAAACGTTGTTATTGGTACGGGTTTGATAATCTTTAAAAAATCGTAACGTAGAAAATATAATAATTAATGCTGCTACAAAAATACGGACTGAATCTACTAACCAATCGGTTAATAAAAAGGTTAATAAGAATCCTGCCACAAAAATGCCCCCTATTATAAAGTTAACAACAGGGTTTTTGCTAATGAATTTTTTCATAAATTCCTCCAAATAATAATGTTAATAATTACTCTGATTCACTAAGTTTATCTTTCTGGTTTTGAATGACACGTTGGAATGTATTAAAAAAGTTTTTTCCTTCTCTTGTTTTAATACCTTCCATTAACTCTTCTGCACATTCGCGTTCGATATCAGCAACATTATCACAAAGCGCTCTAGATGCCGCAGTTAGGGTGATATGCATTAATCGTTTATCGCTAGAATCTTTTTCACGCTTTATTAATCCATTGCGTTCTAACCGTGATAAAATACCTGATAAGGTTGCTTTGTCTGTATCTAGATGCACCAAAATTTCTTTGGCACTAATGGTTTGATGTTTTCGAATCGTTTTAAGCACTTGATACTGTGCATAAGTTAATTCGTATCGATCGAGAATTCTCGCCATCAGTCTTTTATGAAGCAATGCAGATTTGTTAATTAGTTTACAAATTTCTTCTGACATTCGTTTTCACCTCATTTTCTTAGGTAGTACACAAAATATTATACTTGTTATAGAAACATTTTCCAAGTGTTTGGCTAAAATAATGTATAATTCAATAGTTTTTTGAATTAATCCCTTGAAGTAAAAATGATAATAAATTGTGCTACAAAGTAATTTTTTCATAAAAAAGATCAGTAATCATTGTAATTACCGACCTTTATATATTTTATGCAACGGGTCTATCTCTTTCATCTTCTTCTTCACGTTTAGATGGCATGTCAACTCCTTTTGACACTTCATCTGAAACAGATTTATCTTTTGAAGATTGAAGTTGCTTATGGCGTCTAAATCGTGAGTATCCAGAATACGATTCAACGCCTAAATACCCACTTGCGAGTAACGCTAATATTATGAGTAATATGACAAGCTCTGAAGAGGTATACCCAAGATATAATACTAAGGTTCCTACTATCATAGCCGCAACATGGAAAAAGTAAGTAATATGGTCTCCACTCTCAGCTCCGTAAGATAACCCATAAAAATGGACCATTCCTCTAGCTAACAATACTCCTCCTACTAAATACCCAAACAATGCACCAATGCCTTCTTCGCTTATAAAAGCGCCAACAATCATGACTGATGCTACTAATAGATTTAACATTATTTCTAAAATATTGATAGTTTTAATTAAATCACTTTTTTGGCTTTTAACAAATGGGACTAACCGTATGATCGCATAAACTGCTATAATAATCCCTATAAAAGCTTCAACTAAATATTCAATTCCAGCCACATAAAACGTAATTGCAAGTCCAATAAGTAAGGCTGCCCCTAATAATTTTATAAACCAATTATACAGGTAAACTGTAGACATTAATTTATTTGCCATATTGATCATCTCTCTTCTTTTTAAAAGTTACCTTAATTATAAATCTAATAAGAAAGAATAACAAGCGCATGGATAAATTAAATACATAAATAACTCGGCTGAACGGAAATCACTCGATTGCAGAACCGGAATTCTACTATGGGGGTAGCCTCTTGTTCTTACCATTAGGATTCCTGTAAATTAAACAGGCATTCAACACAGGCAGAACCTCAGCTCCTTATATTATAAGTTGGGGTCGCACGTGAGTGATTTCCGTTCACCCGAGTTACACTTACATTATAATGGGTAACACATAGGACTGTCAACAAAACTACTTACCTTACAAATAAGCTAGGGTATTTGACAATAGTTCAAGTTTTACATAGAATGAAACAAACAGATTGAGAGGGACTTATGGATAAAAATTATACGTGGCATGATATAGTAAAACGGATGGATGAAGGGATTTGTCCAATTTGTAAGTTAATTGACGATAGAACAACACGAAAAATTAACGTATTAGAGTATCAACATGTAAGTGATGTGGAATTTAGGAAAAATTTTATTGATTCTAAAGGCTTTTGTCATTATCATACAGAAAAATTTTATCAACAAAGTGATGCCTTAGCACACGCTATTATTTTAGGACATTTAATGCATGTTGAACTAGAGCGTTTTTCTAAAGATACGACTAAAAAAAAGGACAAAAAGACAAAAAACTGCATGCTTTGTGAAAGTGAAAACACCAGTGAAGCAATTTATTTGAACGTCTTTTTAAAATCTTTAAAAGAACCCGTTTTTAAAAAGACTTATGAAGATAAAGGTATACTGTGTATGCATCACTTTAAAACAATACTCCCAAAACTTAAAAAACAAAGTAAAGAAGATTATCTTACTTTTAAAGCAAAAACATTAGATAAATACGCTACGATATTAAAAAACTTAAACGAAATTAAGCGGAAGAATGACTTTAAATATCAACACGAAAAATTAAATAACACTGAAAAAAAAGCTTGGCAAAAATCACGGAAACTTTTAATAGACCAAGGGGAATATAGAAGAATATAAAAGCTTATATTTGTATTACATATTTTGTGTTATCATTATACTAGATAGTCATATTAGAAGGATAGTATAATGGTGGCTGGATTACAAAGTTATGATGTAATTTTGATTATTGCTTCGATGATTCTCGTAGGACTTTTTATTGGCAGAATAGTTGAAAAACTTAGTATTCCTAATATTTCTGGATATCTTATGGTTGGGATTGTATTTGGAATCATACTTACTTTCTTTAAATATGATGGATTATTAGAAATATTTATGTACTTAACAAAGTTTGGACTAGGCTTCATAGCGTTAAGCATTGGCTTAGAGCTAGATATTAGAAAAATTTGGAAGCGAAGAAATGAAGTTTTAATTGTCACCTTATCACAAGCCATTTTAGTTTTTGTTTTTACGTCTGTTGGGTTATTCTTATTTGGAATGGATTTACATATAGCCCTTTTATTAGATCAATTGCAATCGCAACTGAACCAGGTCCCATTTTATTTTTAACCAAACGATATAAAACCAAAGGGGAAATCACCGATACTTTAGTGCCTTTGCATGGCGTTGAAGATGCGTTTGCGATTATTATTTTTGGAATTACATTATCCTACGCAATCGCAATCGATTCTGGAAGTGGATTATCCGCTAC
>CAYLQZ010000010.1:6725-44888 GCA_964386055.1 uncultured Candidatus Izemoplasmatales bacterium
GAATTACATTATCCTACGCAATCGCAATCGATTCTGGAAGTGGATTATCCGCTACGATATTAAAAAACTTAAACGAAATTAGATTACAAAGATGTCGATAAAGATATGGTTGTATTTGTTAGTGCAGTTGTAGCGATAATGATCTCGATTGCATTTGCGAATAGAGGGTTTTCTTTTTTCGGGGTCAACGTACACTTATCACCCGTTTTATTGCCAATGGTAGTTGGGATTACCTTCACCAACACTTCTTCTACCCTAGCAAAGAAAGAAACGGAACATATGCTAGATTTATTTGCACCCCCAATTCTTATTGGTTTTTTTACTATAATTGGTGCTGAAATGGTTTTCTTAATTTATAATGAACACGCAAATGTCGCTTTAGGAAGTTTTTTCGTTTTTGTGAGTGTTTATATAGTATTTAGGATTTTCGGGAAATTAGGCGGTTCTTATTTAGGCGGTGTTTTAGCAAAATCTTCTAAAAATTTACGAAAATATTTAGGATTTTGTCTGCTCCCTCAAGCCCAAGCGGCTTTAGGATTAGCATTTTATGCCCGCACTATGTTAAGCGATACAGAACAAGGAACTATGTTGGTGTTGGTTGTTATTGTTGGAACGCTGATTTATGAACTGTTCGGACCATTCGGCTTAAGACATTCCCTTATTCGGTGCGCAGAAGTTGATGAGTTTGGTGCTTGTATAATACGGTCTAAAACGATTAATAAACTCCCTTAACATTAAAAAATGTGTCAATAAATGACACATTTTTTATTTATTCTTCAGCTTCATCAAACCCAAATGGTTGGGTGTGAACTTGACGCAAAAATGACGACCCTTCATTTCCAGCAATAACTTCTGCTCGAATATAATCTAATTCAAAGGTTGAGTAATCAAAGACTTCACCAGATTGTATAACATTTGAATGGTAGCCTTCTTCCGTTATTCCACTGATCCAGTTGATTCTATCGTAGTCTGACGCTTCAATTGTAATGGTTTTATTGTCCTCATCAATAATAATGTTTTCGATGAAAGGAACAGAATCATCTAGTTCGATCTTACTAACCGCAAAGAAAGCACCATTTAGTAGTGAATCTCTAAATTGATTTTCATCTAAGGAATCTTCTATTAAGTGTTTTGTATAAGAAAACCCAGCAGAAGATCCGTGAAAATCATCAACAGCGAAACCGAATATTGGCCGTGTTGGCATTAAATCAGTTAACAATGTATCCCAAAGTACACGGTCGTATTCATGACGATCTCTTTGCGAAAATACTTCAAGGCCTAACAATGTATCCGAATCGTACGTTTCAAAGAAATTTTTATACCATAAAGGGGAATACACGTCTCCTTCTTCGTATTCTTCAAATGCATTCCAATACCTTCCAGGATGGGCAAACCAAGTTAAAGCCTCTTCTTTATCTTGTAACATATCAAGTAAATCGGCTTCTTCGTAAGCCTGTCCAGGTAGTGATAAAGTATACAAAGCTACCATATGATGATGATAAGAATATTCAACTCCAGGAATCGCAATCATTTCTAAAGCTTCAGGATCTCTATCTTCAAACCCTTCTCTAAAGGTAGAAAACGCTTCCCAAGGCCATACTAATGAATCGTATGGTGCGACATTATCATGATCTGTGATCGCTAAAGCGCCGTAATCTAATTCTTTATAAATATCGACTACTTCATCAGGCGTATTTGATCCATCTGAATAAGTTGTATGGTTATGCAATCCAGCTTTTACTTGTGTTATATTATCAAAATTCACTCCCTCGTAAGGATTATACGTTAATACAGTATCTCTACCGCTTGAACATGCGGTTAAACTAACTGCTAAAATAAATAAGGTAAGACTTATAAATAGTTTTTTCATTCTTTTGCCTCCTAAAGTTTAATAACACTATATTATAAACTTAATTACGCACTTAGTAAAGTTTCTCTATCATTATAATCCAAATAAAAAAAGCCATAATTGGCTTTTTATATCTTATTTACTTAATACGTCAACAAGTTCAGCTTTTTTCATTGTTGAATAACCTGTGATGTCGCGTTCTCTACAAAGATCTTTAAGCTCATCTACAGTTAACTCTGAAAGATCATCTTGACCTTTTTCAGTTGATTTTGCTTGAGCAGCTTGTTGAGTATCGCTTGGGGTAAGGTCACCACTAAGTCCTTTTTTTGCTGCCTCTACAAGTGTTTTAAATCCGTCTTCATCATTCACTGCAATGTCAGCAAGCATTTTGCGGTTAATTTCAATTCCTGCCTGTTTTAATCCGTTAATCATACGAGAATAAGACATTCCATTTATTCTAGCAGCGGCGTTAATACGGCTAATCCAAAGCTTTCTAAAATTACTTTTACGTTTTTTACGGTCACGATAAGCATAAGAGAGTGATTTCATCACCTGTTCATGCGCGGTTTTATATAATATGTGTTTAGACCCAAAATAACCTTTGGCTAGTTTGAGGGTTCTTTTACGGCGTCTACGGGCCAGTGTACCAACTTTAACTCTTGGCATAGGTATTCCTCCTTGATCAATTTAATGATTATTTGATTTGTGCAACTTGTGATTTGATGCGTTTAATATCGTTAGCAGAAACAAACCCTGCTTTACGATTGTTGCGAATAGCATTTTTATTTTTGTTGCCTTTTAAGTGGTTTCTATTTGCTCGTGAAACTTTTAATTTTCCACTCGCAGTTTTATGTACACGTTTAGCAGTTGCTGAATGAGTTTTTTGCTTAGGCATGTAAAACGCCTCCTTTATTTATCTTTTTTCGGATTGAGCGTCATAATCATACTGCGCCCATCTTGCTTTGGACGTGATTCTATTTCACTGAGATCTTTACATTTATCCGCAAAGTCTAACATGACTTTACGTCCTTGATCGGTATGAGCCATCTCACGTCCTCTGAAACGGATTGAAAGTTTTAATTTATCGCCTTTTTCTAAAAACTTACGACCATTTTTCAGTTTGGTTTCAAAGTCATGTTGTTCAATTTTCGGAGAAAGTCTTAATTCTTTAAGTTGCATAACATTTTGTTTTTTCTTGGCTTCACGGGCTTTCTTTTGTTGTTCATAACGATATTTATTGTAGTCCATGAATTTTGCAACCGGTGGTTTTGCTGAAGGCGCTACAACGACCAAGTCAAGTTCACGACTATACGCAAGGTCAATTGCTTCACTTTTGCTTTTAACACCGAGTTGTTCGCCAGTATCCGAAATTACCATAACTTCTCTAGCGCGGATATCTTCATTTAAGATACCATCACTTTTTTTCTTATCAGGCTTTCTTTTAATATTTGTCACCTCCTAAGTGATTTGGGGGAAACAAGAAAAAAATGTGAGTACAGACTGTACCCACATTAAAATTATTATTTTATGTAGCTTTACCTATCGACTGAGTCAATCAGGTGAGAGTGGGTACTCTTCTTTCCACCAATATTTGCTTTTCAACTAATGTATTATAGCACACTCATATGGTTTGTCAACATTAATCATTGTTTTTTGGTTTTGGTTTTATCAGGTTCTTAGAATAATCCTCTTTATTAATTTGATGGTTTCTTGCGATTGCAAGTGCCCCTTTGGGAATGTCTTTAGTTACCGTTGAACCCGCCGCAATAAACACATTATCTTCAATGCGAATTGGCGCTATTAGATTCGTGTTACACCCAATAAACACATCATCCCCAATATAAGTTTTATGTTTATTTACACCATCGTAATTGACCGTAACTGAACCACTCCCAAAGTTGACATTACTGCCACATTCAGCGTCCCCTATATAAGCAAGGTGAGACATTTTCGTATTCGATCCTGTTGAAGATTTTTTAATTTCCACAAAGTTTCCAATCCGGTTATCTCTGCCAATATTTGCATTATTTCTTAAGTGAGCAAACGGGCCGATAGTAGTTCTTTTGTGAACCTCACTATCATGAACCAATGAATGCTTAACTTCAACATCTTCATGGATAATCCCATTATGAATTTCTGTATTAGGGCCGATAATGGCGCCTTCGAAAATTTTTGAGCTCCCTGTAATAGTGGTATTTGGATTAATGGTCACGTTTCCTTCAATCTTCACATTATGACCAATCGTTATGGTTTCAGGGTTAATCATTGAAACGCCTTTAAGCATGTGCTGACGATTAATATCGTTTCTTAAAAATTTCTCGGCTTCACTAACCGCAACTAAATCATTAACCCCCATGACATAATTATGTTCGCGCACAGTATAAGTTCCAATATTATATTCAGCACTCATCAGTTCGACTATATCGGTTAAATAATATTCTTTTTTCAGTGAATCTTTTTTAATATTCCCGAGCATCTTAAATAAAAGCTGATTATCTACCGCATAAATCCCGGTGTTAATCTCATTAATTTTTCTTTCTTTATCAGTCGCATTCTTTTCTTCTTTAATTGCTTGAATCCGCCCATAGTTATTACGTAATATTCTTCCGTATCCTGTAGGGTTATCAAAGGTAGAGGTCACAACCGTTAAATCATTTTTAGATTTTTGATGCGTGCTTAAGATTTTATTGATGATGACATCATCTATTAAAGGCATATCTCCAAGTAATATTAGCGTTGTCCCTTCTTTATCTTCAAGAAGCGATTTTGCCATTAAAGCGGCGTGTCCTGTCCCCAGTTGTTCTTCTTGAACTGCGTATTGCACCCGCGTGCCTAATAAGTCCATAATGACTTCTTTTTCGTGGCCTACCACTACAATGGACTCATCAATTGAAGATGATTCTACATTTTCAACTATATATTCAATCATCGGTTTTTTCAAAATGGGGAATGCACACTTTGGAAGCTTAGTTTGCATTCTAGTTCCTTTGCCTGCAGCTAATACTAACGCATAATTACGCATCGTTTTCACGTCCTAATTCGAGTAAAGTATCTTGTAATTGTTTTAACACACGATCAACCATAGCGTCATCGCGGTGCGACACCATTAAACGGATTAACGGTTCTGTTCCGCTCGGACGCACCAATAATAAACTATCGGTTCCTAAAGTCTTTTTCGCTTCTTTAATCGCAGTTTTCATCATTTTATGTTCAAGTAATGTTTTATCAACATCTTTAATATTCACAATTTTTTGTGGGTAATATTCAACGTTTTCTACTAATGATGGGAGTGTTTTTTTAGTTTCTTGTAACACTTTTAAAATTTGTGAAGCGACTAAAATGCCATCCCCGGTTTGTAAAATATCATTTAAGATAATATGACCTGAATTTTCTCCCCCTAATGAATAGCCCCCTTTTTTAATTTCAGCCACAACATATTTGTCGCCGACATCGGTTCTAATGGTTTTAATGCCGTTCGCTTTTAGGGCACTTACTATTCCAGGATTGCTCATTTTTGTTAAAACGACTGTGTTTTTACTTAATTTATTTTGCGATTTTAAATGCACGGCTAAAATATAAATTAGTAAATCACCATCATAAATTTTACCTTGGTGATCAATGCCTAAGACGCGATCGCCATCCCCATCAAAGGCGAAGCCTAAATCGCTTTGGTTAGCTTGAACGGCTTTTCTTAAAGCTTCGATATGGGTTGAACCGCATTCAACATTTATATTGTATCCATCAGGTAAATTGTTAATAACTTGCAATTCATCAATGCCTTTACTTAATATTTCTTCTGCTACAAATGATGTTGCCCCATTCGCAGTATCAATGGTTACACTTTGGTTGGTTGTATCTGATTTAAACCTTGAATATAAGGTTTCATATGTTTTAGTAATCGAAACCGATTTAAATCCTCCAAATAAGCGTTTTTCTAATGTATCTTCTCCATCGATGAATTTTTCGACAATGACTTCTTCATCGGCTGACATCTTAATCCCTTTATTAAAAACTTTTATTCCGTTATCTTGATAAGGATTATGAGACGCTGTCACCATAATGCCTACGATAGATTTTTCTTTTGAGTAGTGCGCAATCATCGGAGTTGAAACAACGCCAGCATATAAAACATCCATGCCGCTTTGCATCGCACCAAGCGCAACGCTTAACGCCAATAAATTTGAACTTTTCCGTGTATCTTCACCAATAATAACTTTGTCTGTTTTAAACGTTTTTTTAAGGGCATTTCCAATTTGTTTGGCCATCGTATCCGTTAACGTTTCACCCGCAACCCCACGTACACCATCAGTTCCAAAGTATTTTCCCATACATATTACCTCCTTGTTGATGTAACTCATTTTAACACATTTTTTATATTTGGTTTATTCAACTGTAACACTTTTAGCAAGGTTTCTTGGTTTATCAATATCTAAATTTCTATTTAAAGCAGCATAAAAAGCAATTAACTGCGTTGGAATCACCGTTAATAAAGGAGATAGTAAGGGATTCACATTTTTTAATACGACTTCTGAATCATTTCCATCTTTTAAACTTTCAAATACAATGGAAAGGGTATTTGCCCCGCGACTTTTAACTTCTTCTAAATTGCTTTTTGTATTCGGAGCGGTCTTATCGTTAGAAATAATCGCAATAACAGGCGTATCTTCTTCAATCAACGCAATGGTTCCATGTTTTAATTCTCCTGCCGCAAATCCTTCGGTTTGGATGTAAGAAATTTCTTTAAGTTTTAAAGCGGCTTCTAATCCGACAAAATAATCTATGCCGCGCCCAATATAAAAGCAGTTCGGTTTTGTTAAAAGATTAGATACGATAGATTTAAACGATTCATGTTCATGTAAAAATTCATCCATCGCGAGTGAGATTTCGGATAGTTCTCGTTTTAAATCAAACATCTGATCGCTCATTGAATACGCTAAAATAGCCAACGTAGCTATTTGAGCAGTGTAAGCTTTAGTAGAGGCTACCGCAATCTCTTTTCCAGCAAAAATCTCTAAATAATACGATGCTTCTCTCGCAAGCGTTGAGCTTTTCACGTTGGTAATCGTTAAACTTTTATAGTTTTCTTCTTTTATATTAACTAAACATGCTCTTAAATCTGCGGTTTCTCCACTTTGTGAAATTAAGATAAAAAAAGGATTATTGCCAAGCAATGGTTTTTGATATGCAAATTCTGAGGCAATATGTATCTCTGTAGGAATTTCCGCAAAACTCTCTAATAGTTGTTTCCCAACCAATCCAGCGTGCATGCTCGTCCCCGCAGCAATAATATGAATTCGATCATGCGATCGAATATCATCAATAAGGGCTTTATTTAATACAACTTCATCATCTTGATTGAAGTATTGGCTAATAATATTACGAATAACACTTGGTTGTTCATGAATTTCTTTCATCATGTAATGAGAAAATTCTCCTTTATCAGAGTCCTCTTCATCAAAATCGACGTCATCCATTTTATAAGGCAACACTCCACCATCAAGATCATAAATTGTAAAGTGATCATGACTTGTTCTTACAATGGTTTCATCCTCTAAGGGTAAATATTGGTCCGATGTTTTATGCATAACAGAAATATCTGAACCCACGGTAATGCCATTTTTGTTTTTCCCAATTAATAATGGACTTTTATTTTTAGCTGCATATAAAGTGTTGGGATCTAGTTTATCAATAATTAGTAGTGCATATGACCCATCAACTTGTTTAAGCACTTGACGAATCGCATCAATGATTGGCATTTGCTTTGCATGCAAAGCAATCAGTTCTAAAAGAATTTCACTATCGGTTTCGCTTTTAAAGGGAAAATCTTTTAAATATAACGCTTTTAAATTTCGTTGATTTTCAATAACACCATTATGGACTAAGACAAACCGACCATCGGCACTCTCGTGAGGATGTGCATTCTCCACCGTCACTTTTCCATGCGTTGCCCATCTAGTATGACCAATAGCGAAATTAGAATCCGCTAAGTTTACCTTTTGTTCAAGTGTTTCAATTCTTCCGTTAACTTTATGTAAATTAAATGTATTTTTAGGTCCATCAAATAAGCAAATACCTGCAGAATCATATCCGCGGTACTCTAGTTTTTTTAACCCCTCTAATACAATACCTTTAGCATTGTCACTGCCAAAATATCCTACTATTCCACACATGATACCGTCTCCTTTATTTTGTTTCCCTATTCATTTTTTCAGGTTTTGAAAAAAATGAACTAACATATTATAACATTAAGAGAGGATTTAAATAAACCCTCTCTTATGATTTTAATATTTTTGAATGCCACTAATCGCAACATTGACCATCAAAAACGCTATAATATAGACGAACGCTAATAATGGAGAAATAGAAAAGGTGACGCCATTTTGATATACACTGATTGTTGGGAACCCCATACTTAACACTGAAAGAAAGCGAGATGGATGGGGATCAAAGCCATGTAGCACTTCACTAAACATAAATCCAATGAATATAAAAACCCCACTATAAATTGATTGAACCCAGTTCATAAAAAGGGCGAATAAAGTACTATAGTATAAACAAAATATATAAAACATTAAGAAGATTTCTATATTAAATTTATACCCTAAACTATAATGGGATAATGCATAAATGTGTCCGATAATTAACACTGATATTGATGCGATAATGAGGACACATAGCGTGGGGACCCCCCATTTCATCATTCCTAAAACAAAACGATTACACCGCATTAATAACGCTATATCCATCCTATGATTTCCATACATCATATGATGAAAAATCATGATTAATAATATAAGTTTAATTTTAACTAAAAAAAACGTGTCAAATAAGTAAAGCCTTGCATGTAAAGACGGATCCATTAATACATTAATTAAAGGGGGGCCACTTAGTAAATAATAACTCCCGATTACCCCTGTTAACACAATCATTGCGACCATTAACCCCATCGATTTATTACTCAAAAGCCGGTACAATAATATAATGCCTATTGATTTCATAATTTAATCACCTTATAGTCACTTAAAAAAGGAATTTTCTCATGCGTCGCGATGATGATATATCCTTTCATGTTCTTTATATACGCACATACTTTATTCAATGATTTTTGGTCTAAGCCGTTAAACGGTTCATCTAGTAAATAATACGTTCTATTTTCATTTAACACGCCAATAAGGGCCACTTTTTGATGCATGCCTTTAGATAATTTTGATAATTCCTTATTTGATTTATCTTGTAACCCAAATAAAGCAATTAAATATTCGACACGATTTAGCGAAGTATTAGAAAGGGCATTAAGCGCATCTAAATACTTTTTTACCGTAATTTTAGGCGGCATTGAAGGCTGTTCTGGTAAGTAAATATAATCTTTTATTTTCGGGGGATGCGTAAGTAATCCGCAAAGCGATTTAAATAAGGTACTTTTTCCGCACCCGTTTTTTCCTTGAACAATCGTTATGCCTGTTTCAAAAGATAGACTGGGAAGTTTAACACGCACGTCTTTATATTGATGAACCTGTGATTTAATCTTCAACATAAGGGGTTACCGGTATAAATTCAAAGGAATTTTCTTCTACGTAAGGGGTCGTATTAATAAATAAGAAATCATCAAGGATTTTCTGTTTTACCGATCCCTCAACACGGTAAGTAACGAGTATAGGGTAACGGTATAATAACGTATATGGGGTGGTTTTTTCTAACGGCATCGCGACATTCACTGTGGTTTGTTCAGCGATTCGCAGTGGGGTGTCATTTTCATGAGATATATACGAGGTTAAATCATAATCTATGTCGAATGGTTTATTGGTTTTTGTGATTAAGTATGGATTCACTCTCGCAGCCTTCGACCCGATTGATATATCTTTTATGTAGATAGGGTTCTCATAATCGTTAACAACCGTTAAATAGATTCCTTTTGACGTTACCCCTTGGCCTGTTGAGCCAAAAATATTATGCACCTTACTTAAGGTTAAAGCAGATGGCTCATGCGGCAAGGTTTGATACGAAAAAGGCCCAATAGGCAGATCATAAATCGCATCGTTTTGCAAGGTAATTCTAAGCGTCGCATCGCTTTGATCAAGTGTTAGATTCGGAGTGAAATAAGGCAAACTAAACGTTATGGTATATTTATGATACGTCTTCGTCCCTTTATCTAATGTTCCGACATAATCTAAATGGTCTAAGTTCATAGGGGTTTTTTCTTCTCCCACTAATACCAATGATTGGTAAGCCGATGCCATTGTTAATACATGCTCGTTATCACTGATTAAGAAGTCCGTCCTAAAAGTTTTGTCTTCTAAAGTGCTTTGGTAAGTGTGAATACGCTTTACGGTATAAATTTCAACTGGGTCTGATTGAAGTCGAATAAAAAGCATAATCCCACTTATTACTATAAACAAAAATAAGCTAACGATCCATTTCATGCTGATCTAAACGCTCCTTTATAATCGAATAATGCTCACTTCTTAAGGTAAACACTTCCCAACCCCCCTCTTTCACATTTCTAAAGAATCGGTATTGTCTGCCAACACCATTTGAGATTAATCCTTCTCCGAAAATTTCAACCCGTAATTTTGTATAAGGATCAACTTCTATATAAATATCGACAGTTTCTTCAATTAAAGTGGAACGTTCACTCGAGTAGGTTCCACTTACTTGAGCTTCTAATCCAGAATCAAATGCTCTAATTTTTCCACTTACATCTAAATCAAGAGATCCACTTACAGATATTTGGCGGGATGCCTGTTCGCTTTGCTTGAAAGAAAAATTTTGTCTAATCGAACTATCTCCTTCGTTCACAATGACGTATAACGTTTCTTTTTTAAAACTTAATGGAACATTTTCATGATGATTTACAGTGCGCCATCCAAAAAACCGTCTTCCCCCTAATTGTGAATATAGGCGGTTATAATCAAACCCACTAAAATCTCTTAGTAATTTGTGACTTCGTTGGTTAAACGTTATTTCTTCATACGTTAAATATTCACCGGCACTCACACTTTGGGTATTTGAAAACATCAGTAAAATACAAACGCCAATCCATATAATTTTTTTCATTCTTTCGCCTCCTCATTTATATTATTCTTTTCAAAGGCGCTTTTTTCTTCATAAAAAAATCCTCTTTTTTAAAAAAGAGGATTCGGTTCACTTAAGAAAGAAATTGGATAATCATGATTGTGTGTATCTTATGCTTCTTTCGAATTCACTTCGTAAAGATGCATGGCTTTTTTAGCATCTAAATAGCCTATTTCAAACCGCTGTTGGTTTTTTTCTTTTGAAAAATCCATTATCCTCCCCAAATTTTTTGAAGGATGAATATGAATAATTTTGGTATCTTCAATTTGTGCTTTACGTTTAAAACTTAAACGAAATAGATCAATTGCGATGACTTCATCGCATTTGTTCTCTACTAAGGGTGTTATCGGCAAACGTTCATACATTCCACCATCATAATATTTTTTCCCATCAATAATAACCGGTTTAAACATCATTGGAATCGCGCAGCTTGCAAGTATCGTTTTTTTAATATCTTCATCGCTTAATGATTTAAGATTAATATAATGCATTCCTTTTTTATTTTCAAACACATATTTAAGATTCGCTTTTATTAACTCAAAAAACCCTGTGTTTTCATCGCCAACATAACTAACGCCAACTAAGACTTTTTTTTGACGGATTTTATCAAAATCAAACAAATCGTCCATTAGGGCTTCTAAGGCTTTGGTTTCATAGAAGCCTTTATCGAGTAATGTAAGCTTTTTATCCAATAGTGTTTTTATGACTGAAGACGATTGGGAAAATATCGTTTCACTACGGTTTGACAACCAAAAATTTTCACCTTGATCTAGCATGTCCATCGCAACAACACTGGCGTTAATTGATCCTACACTCACACCACTTATCATGTCTAAATCTTTTAAGTATCCCATTTCTTTAAGCGCTTTTAAAGCCCCCATTTCATAGGCACCCCTAGCGCCACCACCACCTAATGCAATCCCACGTTTCATGTATTATCCCTCATTTTTTAATATGGTAAGATTAAATCATCTTTATAAACTGTTTTAATAATAGCCCCACCTAAACAAACATCGCCATCATAAAATACCGCAGCTTGTCCGGGGGTTACGGCGCGGACTGGTGTTTCGAATATTACACGCAAGGTTTGATTCACATATTGAAGTCTTACGGCTTGGTCTTTTTGTCGATATCTAAATTTAGCGGTTAAAGACTTATTTTCTAAATCGTATTTAGGATGAATACTATTCACATCTTCTACATCACAATGCGTCGCATAAAGCGTAGCGTGATGATAGCCTTGACCGGCATATAAAATATTTTTTTCTAAGTTTTTGCCAACAACAAACCAAGGCGCATTATCAAATGCTTTATGTCCCCCAATTCCAAGCCCTTTACGCTGGCCAATGGTATAATGCATCAAGCCGACATGGTTGCCAATAACGGTCCCATCAAGGGTTTGAATGTCGCCGCTTTGGGCAGGTAAATAATTTCTTAAAAATTTATCAAAATCTCGTTCCCCTATAAAGCAAATACCGGTTGAGTCTTTTTTATCCGCCGTAGGCAAATTCGCTTCTTTCGCAATCTTTCGAACGTCACTTTTAGGTAAATCCCCAATCGGAAACATTACGTTTTGAAGCTGTGACTGTTTTAATTGCGAAAGAAAATACGTTTGGTCTTTATTAGAATCAATCCCACGCAACATTTCAACCGATCCATCGTCATTTAATTGCACTCTTGCGTAATGCCCCATCGCGATATAATCGGCGCCTAAATTCATCGCGTGGTCTTTAAATGTTTCAAATTTAATATATTTATTACACATTACATCTGGATTTGGCGTTCTGCCTTTTTTATATTCATTGAGGAAATAGGTAAAGACATCTTCCCAATATTCTTCAATAAAATCAACTTTTTTTAGCGGAATTCCTATGTGATCTGCGACTTTTTTTGCGTCTTGATAATCTCTTTCTTGTGGGCAAATCGCACTATTTAATTCTGGATTGCCTAAGATATCAGAATTCGCAGCGCTATCCCAGTTCACCATAAATAACCCCGTTACTTTATAGCCTTGTTGTTTCAGTAAATAAGCGGCGACTGATGAATCAACCCCACCACTCATTCCAATTACTACATGTTTTGCCATCATACATCATCCTTAATTTCGTTTATCAACATCCGAAGGCATTCGAAAATCACTTCTTGGTGCGAGTGAAACGTCTAATATTTTTGGAGCATCCGGAGATGCTTGTCGTTTAAATTGTTGTGAGTAAAAACGTCTGAAGAAATTTTTAACATACGCATCCGCTTCTTCTACGTTTAAATCAAAGGTTTTGGTAATTAACCATTTTATACGGGGTTCATCGTCTCCAAACCGTAAGAAGCGATGCATTATAAAGTCATTCACATCATATTTTCCTAAGGTTTCTTCTGTGATTTGGTTTAAAAGTAACTCCGGGCTAATTGGCGTATTTAAAACATCTTCAATAATTGGTTCGATGGTTTCAGAGAATTTTAAGTTAGCATATTCTTTAACCATAAACCGTACTAATGTTTTAGGAATTCCCGCATTAATATTATACATACTCATTTGGTCGCCGCTATAAGTGGTGAACCCTAATGCAATCTCACTCATATCACCCGTTCCTAATACGATTCCATTGTACATATTCGCTAAGTTCATAAGCACCATCGTTCTGGCACGAGCTTGCGTATTTTCATAAGCTTTATCTGGCGTTTTACCGTCGTGTCCAATCAGACTAAAATGATCATTAACATGTTTTTTAAGATCAATTTCCTTAATCGTAACGCCTAAATCTTTCATTAAAGCATGCGCTTGATGTTTGGTTTGACTAGATGTTCCTAAAGCCGGCATTGTCACCCCGATAATAGTGTTTCTATTCATCTTAAGCGCATCGGTAACGCGCGCCGCAATTAACAAAGCAAGCGTTGAATCAAGTCCACCAGAAACGCCAATCACGATTGACGTTGAGCCAATATGATTCAACCGTTTAATTAACGCATTTTCTTGTAATGCGGCAATTTTTTCAAACGCTTGGTGCTTTTCTTCCCCTTTAGGAACAAAAGGGGTTTGATCAAACGCTTTTTCAAACGTAAAGTCGGAGGATTGATCTAATTGAAATTCCACTTCAATCGTATCGATTGGAAATTTGTTTAACGTATCTCTAAACGATGAATGACTTTTACGGACATACGCAATTTTAGAAAAATCAACATCACCATAAATGATTTCGCTCTCTCTTGAAAAATGCTCGGTTTCAATTAATGTCTCGCCGTTTTGAGCAATTAAGTTATGGCCTGAAAACACGGTCTCACTGGTCGATTCATTGACCCCAGCGCTACAATAAATATAGGCCCCAGCATTACGTCTAGAATGTTCCACAACCGTGCGTTTTCTTACCACACGTTTATCTAAATATTCATTAGAAGCACTTAAATTCACAATCATTTGTGCCCCGTTTAAAGCGAGTAAATTGCCCGGACTAATTGGGGCCCACATATCTTCACATATTTCTACCCCAAACGAAAGGGAGCTTTCGCTTTCTTTAAAAATTATTGACCCAAAGGGAACCACTTGATTTAAGTATCGAATCATTTTGGTACGTTTAACTATATCATAAGCGCTTGTAAACCAACGCTTTTCATAAAATTCTTGTGTGTTCGGTAAATAAAATTTAGGAACAATCCCTAAAATATTACGCCCTTTTACAACAAAAGCAACATTATATAAAATCCCTTCAATTTCAAGAGGCGCTCCAAATATTACAATGCCTTTAAAAGGATTGTGCGCTAAAAAGCGTTTGATTTCCTGTTTCGAATCTTTAAGTAATGAATGTTGGAAAAATAAATCATTACACGTATACGCAGTAATGCCCAATTCAGGAAACACTGCCATTGAAGCATTTGTGTCCTTTAAAAGTCTTAACATTTCTTCAACGTTATATTTAGGATTGGCAACTTTAAGTTTTGGCGTAATAGCGGCCACTTTTAAAAAGTCATTATAATACATAATATTCACCTCAGTATAAATTGTGTTGCTTGATGTATTTTATCACGCTTGGCGTTAATAAGGATTCGTTTCGCGTTTCTCTAAACGCACTTGAAGAGTATGTTTGATTAAAGTCTTCGATGATAATAAATTGGTCTTTTAAATACGATAATTCAGGGTGGGTTTTAATGAAACGACTGAGATCTTTTTGATGACGATTTAAGACAATACATTTAAACTGGCTGATCATTTTATGAATGTTTTTCCAGCGATGTAACCCCATTAAATTATCCGCACCGATGATAAAAGCCATCGCTTCGTTATGACGGTTTAAACGGTTTAAAGATACATACGTTCCTTTGAATGTTTGATCGTTTAACTCGATATCACTCACGTAAATATCATCATGTGATTCTGTCATAACACTAAGCATATTATAACGATGCGTCGCATATTGTAAGGTTTCTTTTTGATACGCTTTACCCACAGGCAAAAACGTAAACTGACTCACAGGAAGTTTACGCTTCAACGTCTTATATATTTCTAAGTGTGCTTTTGTGGGGGGATTAAAACTCCCACCATAAACAATATGCATACAATCACCACATGTATTATAACATGCGAAAGAAAAAGTTGGAATGTTTTAACCCTTTGGTTTATGCTATACTAACGATTGAGGTGATTATATGAAAATTAACAAAAATTACGTATTATCATTGGCGGAAGAAATTCTTACGATTCCTTCACCAAGTGGGTATACTAAAGAAGTAACAGAACGGATTAAATTAGAAGCGGATGCCTTTAATCTTGATTACGAACAAACGAAAAAAGGCAATGTTATTATTACTGTACCAGGACAAACAAGTAAAACGGTTGGACTGAGTGTTCATGTGGATACGCTTGGCGCAATGGTGCGAAGCGTTACGGCGAGTGGCGAATTGCGCTTTACCTCGATTGGCGGCCCTTCTTGGCCAACATTAGATGGTGAATATTGTACCATTAAAACGCGCGATGGAAAATCGTATACTGGGACATTTTTATCAACGTCTCCTGCCGTCCATGTTTTTAAAGATGCCGGCAGTAAAAAACGGGATCCCGAAAACATGATCGTCCGTTTAGATGAAAAAGTTAAGACTAAAGAAGATGTCAAAGCGTTAGGGATTGAAGCAGGAGATTTTATATTTTTTGATCCTAAAACTACCATTACAGACAATGGCTTTGTGAAATCCAGATTTTTAGATGATAAAATAAATGTTGCGTCAATGTTTGGCTTAATTCATGCGTTTAATGAAAACAATAAAATCCCACAACCTACGGTCAAGATCTTAATTTCGACGTATGAAGAAGTAGGACATGGAGCAGCTTATATCCCACCAATGGATGAATTTATCGCAGTCGATATGGGATGTATTGGCGACGATTTAGGTTGTAGTGAATATGACGTCAGTATTTGTGCCAAAGATTCTAGCGGCCCTTATGATTATGACTTGGTTTCTAAATTTAAAGAAACAGCTTTAGCAAACACCATCAATCATGCTGTGGATATTTATCCGTTTTATGGGTCGGATGTGTCTGCGGCACTCCGAGGTGGAAACGATTTTAAAGGTGCGTTAATCGGACCAGGTGTCCATGCATCACACGGCATGGAACGGACCCATTATGATGCGATTAAAAGCACTATTGAGCTCCTTTATTATTATTTAACATAGCCGTTTATTTATATTAAAAGCCCATTTAGATCTATCAAATCTAAATGGGCTTTTTACTTATTTGAAAATTTTGGACCAAGTCCCTTTTTTGAAAATTTCAATGATTTCACCGTTTTCTAAGTGTCCTTCAACCGTTAAATCATCACTCCCTACCATAAAGTCGATATGAATATTGGACCGGTTTAAATTATAGGCTTCCGCAACTTCTTTGGCGGTTTTCCCTGTTGTTTTTACGGTCATTGGATACGCATTTCCTAAAGCAAAATGACAACTCGCATTTTCATCGAGTAATGTATTATAAAACACAGTATCCAATTGATTAATAGGACTTTCTTTTGGCACAAGCGCAACTTCGCCTAAAAAGCGGGCGCCATCATCGATGGCAATAAGCTTTTCAATGGTTTCTTTTTGTTCGCTCAATACTTCAACAATTTCCCCGTATTGAAACTTTAAAGAAAAAGGCTTTAATAACGTCCCTCTTACATTGAGGGGCTTGGTTATTTTTAAGGTTCCGTTTATACCGGTTTTTAAAGGCGAGGTAAACACTTCGTAGGTTGGCATATTCGGTATAAATATATCGTTACCCCGTTTTTGAGCCCCGCTTAACCAGACATGATCTTGGGGGAGTTCGACCGTTAGATCGGTTTCATTTGATTGATAGTGTAATCTTTTAAATTTATACTGATTAAGTTTTTGACGCTTTTGTTCTAAATCGTTTAAATGATTGGTCCAACTTTCAATTGGCTTTTTATCGTCTAACTGCATAATGGTAATCAAAGCTTCATGCAATTTCATTAGCGCATCTGAATCGCTTAAATCAGGGTAAACTTTTTTCGCCCAAATCATGGACGGATAAGCTGCGACACTCCATTTTAACGTTTTAGCAATTTCTTCTTGGAATGGTTTCATTTTTGGCGCCATCGCTTTATGGGATTTCTGGACACGTTTTTGATCAAGTTTATTGGTCAAACCCGGAAAGGTTGATGAGATATTTAAGAATGCGGCTTTACGGTTAATGGTATTGCGGTAGCGATCCATAATATATTCAGGTACATCTTCTAATACACCCTCTTTAGCGTAAGCATAGGCAATGCGTGATAATATTGGATCTTGCCAATTAACATGAACAGTGCCACTTTTAAACGTTTTATACGCTTCTTGTGTTAACGCTCGTACAAAATCTTGCGCGGTGATTGGAGCATTAATCACTAAGTCTTCATCTTCTTTTAAATTTACGCCACGATATAAAATTAATCGTGCGTATATAATAAGCATTTTATCATTCATTATTTGTTCCTTTCTTGGTGAACGGGTTTTTGAAGAATGGTTTGATCATATAGTTGACAATGCCTTTTGGAAAATTGGCCAATCCGCCGGAAATGATTTTAGGCATTAGCCTAAAACTTTCGCGATACGCTTCAATTCTGACTTTTCTTGTAGAATACATTTTATTTTCCTGAAACAAATATTTTCGGGTCACAATCCCGATTCGACAGGTTAACATACCGTTTGATATTCCTTGAAACACACTATTCGTCATCCCTCTAACAACAGGAATATCACGAATGGTGTCGCCGACTCTTGAGGGGAGCGCTTCGTTAATATCAATATCTTCCAGTCCTTCAGCAATCATTGCGGTGACTGCAACATTTAAAGTAAGCTTAGCAAGGCGCAGGTAAGACGGTCTAAACCCACATTTTTTTGTAATAGTGCGAATCATTCTAATGTTAGAGAATACGACCGCCAACATATCAAGACTTCCATTTTGTGAAACCGCGGTCGTCATGAGTACCGTTTGTGAATGGTGAATGATGGTTTTATCAATTTCATCTTTGATTGATCCTTTAAAAACCGTTTCAATCGCTTCTTTTAACGTATCTGGATCTTTAATATGTTCTTTTAATAATGAGCGTTCTTGATCCGTTAAATACTCTAGCTTTAACATAATTTTAGCAGCTCGAATATACGTCTTTTTATTTTTATCTTCATCTAAGGCTTCAATGGTAAACGTAGGCGCCATTAAAATAACCCGTACAGGATTAATCACCAATAACCATACAATCACAAACGCAAATACATAAAACGTATACTCTAAGGCAATATGGATCGTAGATAATCGCTCACCAACACTAATAACGTGAGACGCTAAAATTAATAAAAGCAGTATAATAAATCCAATTATAACTGAAATCCAAAATGTTTTACGGTTCATACACTCATCCTTCCATTTATGTGAGTTATGCTATATCAAATCGAATATAACAGTTGATTTTATTTTCATGACTCTTCTTAAAACCACAAGCTTCATAAAAAGCATTTGCGCCTTCGTTAAAAGCATCTGTAATCAATACTTTTTGCCTAATTGCACGATGATTATTGACCATCGTTTTTAAGAGTGCAGATCCAATGCCTTGTTTTCGATAATTTGATAAAACAATAATGTCTTGAATATAAAGTATATGGACACTATCGCTTACGCCACGAATAACGCCAACCAATTTATCATTTTGATAGGCTCCATATACGACATAAGCATTGTCAAACATCGCTTGAAACCGTGTATCATCTTTTAAATAAACATACCATCCTGCATCCGAATATAACTGTTTGAGAGCTTCAAAATCAAATTTTTCTTCTTTTTTAATTTCCATATAACCTTACCTTCTACATAATGTAATAATTCTATTATAACGTTTTTCATCTTTTTTTTATACGGCATTTAAAGATTAAACCAAAAACAATCTTTTCTTTGTCATAAAGAAGCGATTGCTTTAGTGCATGAATTATAATACTATAAAAAACCTCAACATTTTATACAATGTCGAGGCAAATATTATTGTTTATGCACTATCTCTTCGTGTGCGATATGACCGTTTTCTAAATAAACAATGCGGTCTGCGATATCTTTAGCATCGTCATAATCGTGTGTGACGAATATGCTAGTCATATCTGCGAGTTTCATAATGGTTCTTAGTTCATGTCTAATTTTCATTTTAAGATCTGCGTCTAAATTTGAAAACGGTTCATCTAAAAGCAATATATCTGGATGAGGTGCAAGTGCTCTAGCAAGGGCTATACGCTGTTGTTGTCCCCCTGAAAGTTCATGGGGATAAGCATGAATTTTATCTTTCATATCAATTAATTCAAGCATTTCTTCCACGCGCTTTTTCTTCGCTTCTTTTGAAAACTTACGAATCCCAAACGCAATATTTTTATACACATTCATATGCGGAAATAAGGCGTAATCTTGAAAAACCATCCCAACGTGACGTTTTTCACATTCGACAAACGTATTGGCGCTACATAGGGTTTCTTCATTAATGTGAATATCGCCTTTTTTAGGCATTTCAAGTCCACTTAAGACGCGCAGTAAGGTAGATTTCCCGCTTCCACTACTGCCTAAAATTGCCACAACTTCTCCTTCTTGCATCGAAAACGAAATGTTTTTTAAGACTGATTGGTTTTTAGCGTATTCAAAATCGACATTTTTAATTTTAACGTACATTAATAGGCACTCCTTTTTTCTTATAATGGGTGAGGAAATATATAGCTAGTGATCCGACTGAAATTAATACCAATGCAGGGACGGCACTTTCTTGAAGCATCTCTTCTCTTGCGTAACGAAACACTTCGCTTGCTAAGGTATTGTAGTTTGTGGGACGTAAGATTAAGGTAAGCGGTAATTCTTTAATGACATCGATAAAGACTATGATAGAGGCGCTAATTAACCCGTGTTTTATCAAAGGTAAATCAACAGTTAATAAAGTTCTTAACTTTCCAGCGCGCAAGGCATAAGAAGCTTCAGTGAATTTTTCGCCAACTTTATCATACGAGGCTTCAATTGAGTTATATCCTATCGCCATAAACCTTAAGACAAAGGCAAATGTTAACATAAATAACGTTGAGGATATCACAAGTCTTCCGGTATTAGGGTTAAATATTTGGTATACCGGGTATAGCAAACGATCAATATCTTGTATGAAAATCATTACCGCAATCGCGATAACTGCCCCAGGTATAGCGTACCCTAAGTTTGTCACTTTCAATAACCCTTTTTTAAATGGGTTTTTGACTCCGCGATTATAATTAGCCAACATCAATGCAACAAACACGGTTATCAAGGTTGCGCTGATTGCTAGGGTTAGAGAATTAATAATCAAGTAAATAAATTGGAGTCCAAAGACATCGGTGAAGGTTAAGGTTGCATAATAGATGAGTTGTAATAAAGGAATGAAAAAGGCAAACGCCATAATGAGCCATAATAAACCAGGGAATACGACTTTTTGCCATCCCTTTAAAGGAACCCTATTCACTGGTCTGCCTTTGACATGGATTGTATACCGTCTTTTGCCTCTAAGCATCCGCTCTGCGACTATAATCACAAATACTAAGACCATTAAAACTGCACTTAAGCGGATGGCGGCTACAGTGTCCCCTAAGGAAAACCAGGCATTAAAAATCGCGAAGCTGAAGACGCGTACATTAAAATAAGCAACAACCCCATAGTCATTCAATGTTTCTAACACTACAAGCAGCGTTCCCGCAACTAATGCAGGTCTTAAAAGCGGCAAGATAACCTTGAAAAATATCCTGATTTTATTGGCGCCTAACAACCTTGCGTTTTCACTAAATGATGCGCTTTGTTTTGAAAGGGAACTTCTAACCATCATGTAAACATAAGGAAAAAGCGTTAACACAAAGATGAAAATAGCCCCAGGCATATTCATAATATTTAGTCTAAACGGTAGATTCATCATTCTAAACAAGCGTGATAATGTTCCGGTATAAGAAACCATATCTGCATAAACATAAGCAGCGATATAAGAAGGCATCGCAAGCGGTAAAATTAAAACCCAACTTAACAGCTTTCGGCCTTTAAATTCATAACGTGTAATGATATAAGCACTATACAGTCCTACCAACGCAGAAAAAACGGCGACAAAGCCGATCATTACTAACGTGTTCGTAATATAATCATTTAAAAGATTGGTTCTAATATGTTTCCAGGCATCAGATGCCGGGCTCAGTATTTCTATTAAAATATTGAGCATCGGCAACACGATAAGCAAAGCCGCAGCGACACTGATGACACTGAAAATATTGATGTTTCGCTTTAATCGCTTTAGCATAAAAAAATCCTTCTTTAACGGTTTATTCCCAACCGACTTCATCCATAATAACAGTCGCTTGGTAGCTATGTTCTCCTAAAACACTTAAATTAATAGCTTGCGGTTTAAACTCACCCCATGATTGTAATAGGTCATGCGCTTCAACATTAGGGTTAACGGGATACTCGTAGTTTGCGTTCGCAAAATTCGATTGAGCTTCTTCTGAGCTCAAAAACTCAATAAATTGAATGGCGGCTTCTTTATTGGGTGCGTGTTTTGTGACGCCAGCTGCTGAGACGTTAACATGCGTTCCTGTTGTGTCTTGGTTTGGGAAAAAGACTTCTACTGTGTTGGCAACGTCTTGTTCAAAGGAATCAGAAGAATACATCATACGCCCAATATAATACGTGTTCATTATCGCAACACTTGCGCCGCCTTCTACAACGTACTTAGCTTGATCGCGATCATTTCCTGATGGTCTTCTTGCAAAGTTATTTACTAGACCAGACGCAAATGTTTTCGCATCTTGTTCTCCCATAATTTCGATAAAAGAAGCCATTAACGATTGATTATAAATATTAGCACTGCTCCGAGTGACGACTTCGCCTTCAAATTTTGGGTCTGTTAAAGCTTCATACGTAGATAATTCACTTTCATCAATGCGTGCTGGATCATACACTAATACGCGAGCACGCATCGTTAATCCGTACCAATAATTATCTGGATCACGGTAATTCTCTGGAATATTATCATTCAATATATCACTAGAAATAGAGTGTAAAACCCCTTTTTCTTTCGCGCGATGTAATCGACCAGCATCTGCAATAATCAACACATCTGCTTGCGTGTCTTCCCCTTCATTTTCTAAACGATTAATGAGCGGGTCGGCATCGCCATCAATAACATTCACTTTAATGCCTGTTTCGGCTTCAAATTGATCATATAGCACTTGATCTGTATCGTAGTGTCTTTCTGAGAACACTGTTATGCTATTTGCATCACTACTTGTTCCAAGTGTGCATGCTGAAAGCATAAATACTATAGTACTCACAGAAAGAAACAACCATATTTTTCTCATATGCAGTATTCCTTTCTCGTTATTTATAATTTTTACATAATATGTGTTACTTTACGTATTATAGGGATAGATAAAGCAATTGTCAAAGTTATTAACAGTTTTTCTAAATAGTATTACAACATCTAAATAAAAACAATAAAAAAAGGCGTAAATACGCCTTTTAGTATCATTTACAAATTTGATATGATTACAGTTTTTCTAAACATATTTAATTAAATTTTGGGTCTTCAGCATCAATAACCGATAATTTTTCTGTTTCATAGCCTGCAGATTGAATTTCATCGATTATTATATCCGCAAATTCAACTTCATCTTTGAAAGTAAACCGTCCAAATTTACGTTCTAAATTGATATCTGATTCGATAACACCTAGGCGATTGACGATATTGGTAATATGGTTAATACAAGACCCACAATGCATGCCGTTTATCTTAACATTTACAATATAAATAATTAGCCTCCTAAGTTAATTTTAGTGGTTCGGTTAGACACGTTCCACTATCTTCATACGTCGAAAAATCAGCCGTTACTGTTTTATCTTGATACTCTACGGTAATACTATAATCTGCGCTACTTGGTAACCAAATACCATAAAACCCGTTATCATACAAGGTGATTTCATCGTCTAAATATACGTCACCTGAGTCATCTTCAATCATGACATTCATCGTCTCATTTGCGAGTTCTGATTGACAGGTTACTAAATTATGATTGTGACAAGGATGGGTCGTATTAATATAGGGCGCAAACGATAGATAAAATTTTCCTTCTGGTATATCATACTTGTTTTCTGAATTTTCAGTATTAATAATTAACTCTGTTTCTAAAATACCGGCGCTAATAATGGACCCATCAAGGCTTTGTTGATCAAGCGCAATAACCTTATCTTCTACATTCAATCCATCGATTCCATAATAAGTATACACATCATCAACTGTGTCATTATTTACTAAAAAAGCGGTTAAAGCGATGACTAAGACTACCCCGAAAAGTCCAAAGTAAAGTTTCTTCATGATTGGTCCTCCAATGTTTTTTTCGTTTGTAAATAGGTTTCTTTATCAATTTCGCCTTCTGCGTAGCGTTTTTTCAATGTATCCATAGCACTTAAAGATTGATGGGACGAACTTTTATCATTATTATCTAATAAAAGGTATAACCCTACAATCACAAATAACCAAAACCCAATCATAGGAATTCCAAAGCCATGCATACCAAAGCCACGATGATAGGAATATGGCCACGTTGAATCGGTAAAATTACTTCCTAACAATAAAAATCCTAAGTTAACTATAAATAACAGAACCATTAAAACGATTCCTGCTTTCAAAATGTTTTTCATTTTATCACCTCACCCACATAGTATGAAATGAATGTGAATGAATTATGAATGAAAATGAATTGCTATGGTTGTCCCTTGATCTAAAGCAGAATCAATATTGAATTCAAAGGCATGTCTTTCAAGAATGTTTTTAACCAATTTTAACCCAATTCCGCTTCCATACTCACTTTCTGAATATTCAAAAACTTGATTAAGGGTCTTCTTATCCATTCCTTCCCCTTCATCTTCAATAATTAACGTATTTTGTTTAAGGGTAACCTTTACGTTTGAAAACGGCTTTGTATGTCTTAAAGCATTTTGTAAAATATGATCGATTACCCGTTTTAAATCTTTTGCATTTCCACTTACCATAATATTTGGCATTAAATCGTGTTGCAAAAACACCCCTTTTTCTTTGTATAAAACGCGATGAGTAGCTAAAACTTCTTCGGTTAGTTTTGAAATATTTATAGATGTAATGCGTTTTTCTTCGCCCCCTTTAATGATTTCGTTAATCAAAGTAGACATTTTTTCACTTTCTTCTTGTATCGAAACCATTAAAGATTGACTAGGGGATATTCGCCCTTTGGTAAGCCCATCCACTAACCCATTAATAACCGTTAAAGGGGTTTTTAAATCGTGTGCTAATGCTTGAATTTCATGATGGTGTAGTACTTGAATATTTTCTATTTTTTCTAACGCTTCTTTAAACGCAACCGCGATTTCATCAAATTCTTCAAAATAATAACGATGCGTTAATCCTAACGTTTGCATAGCGGTTTGAACGGCATCCAAATCAGAAGCAATTTGATTGGTTGAGCCTCTTAATTTTTTACTGAAAATTATAATAAAAGTGATGTATAGAAGAACCAATGCTACATTAATTACAAATAAATATAATAGATTCGTTGTAAAAAGATTGCTTTGTGCATTATCAATGGTTAAATAGGCATAAAGCGTTGCTCCATCATAAATCTCGACTATATTTCCTTCACTCGGTGGAGTCGATGTGATATGGGTGTAATCTCCGCTCAGCGTTTCATAATCTAAATATACAGCATGGGTATGCCCATAGTGTTCTAAATATGTAATGACTGTTTCATCGTCAGTGTAGGTGATTAAATGTTCTATCATCTCACTTAAGCTTTCATTTTGTGATTCGATTGTAGCATTAATATAAAAACTATTAATGATAATAACCAGTGTATTAATCAACACAAATAAGATTGTAAAAGAAATTTTAAAACTTTTTAAAACTCTATCATTTAAATGGGCTATTAAATTAGGCATAAAGTTCCCCCTTGAACCGATAACCGCTACCGTAAACTGTCTCAATTATCTCTTTATGAAATAATTTTTTACGGAGATTTTTTATATAGGTATCCACTATTCTATCAAACGCATCGCTTTCGTTTAAAGACTGCTCAATAATTTGGTCACGCGATAACACTTGAAATGGATGGTGTAAAAACAGGGTTAACAGTTTACTTTCGATATGATTTAAATCAATGGTTTCTCCGTCTTTATGTAAGGTATTGGTTTTTGTACTATAAACATAAAAACTATCATTATAGTGAAATCTAAAAGGGGTGTCTTTGGTGATACGGTGATCAATATTTCGCACTTTTAATAAAATTTCATCGATGGAAAATGGTTTTTTAATATAATCATCTACGCCGTCACCAAGCAGCTTTAATTTAGGGTCATCCCCGCCTTTAGCTGTTAAAACAATAATATACACATCGCTTGTTTTACGGACACTTTTAATGAACGCTTCTCCTTGCATCCCTGGTAGCATTAAATCACTAATAATTAAATTGACCTTATTCTTTTCTAAATAAGCCATTGCCGTTTCGGCATTTAAAAAAGCATGAACATGATGACCATCTTGTTTTAAGTATAGGGTTAACATCTCATTTATTTTTTTTTCATCTTCTACTAATAATATTTTCATGATAACCACCTCGCTTTCAGCATAGCATTTTTTTTATTTTATTTGGGGAAAACATACTAAAAAAGATAAGCAAACCGCTTATCTTAGAGTTTTTTGAATTGTTTATAATACGATTCAACGACCCCTTCAGCAAAGGGTCCTTTTTTTTCATTGACAAATTCTTTTAACGTATCGAGTTCAATTTCTAAAATACGACGGAGTTTTGACGGATATTCCATCCGCTTTTTATGTCGATTATACTCGTTTCTATCAAGCACGCGAAAAGAGAAATCTGGTTTTACTTTTATATCAAGATCGTAATCGATATATTTAATGGCTTCAGAGTCGATTACGTAAGGCGAAGCTACATTGCAATAATACGCCGTTCCTTCTTTTCTTAAAATGCCAATGCAGTTAAACCAATATTTCTTGTAAAAAAAGGTCACAGAGGGTTCTTTAGTAAACCAAAAACGGCCGTTATTTTCAATAACTTTGGTACGTTTATTGGCAATAATAATATAATCTTCTGTGTTTTCGACAACTTTTGCGTTGGTCCATATACGATGTAAACTCTCATCGTGCTTGTAACTTTGTACGACGATTCGATCACCGGGTTGATACATATTAACACATCCTGTTCATTGATCTAGATAATCTTTTCCTTTTAATGAGTTGGGTTCATGCGTAAATAAATCATTATAATTTTGTTGGCGTAAGACTTCATACGATAATATCGCAACGGTGTTTGATAAATTTAAACTCCGAACATTTTCTGTCATCGGAATACGCATAAGTCTATCTTGATGGTTTTTTAATATTGCTTTAGGAATCCCACTTGATTCACTGCCAAATATTAAATAAATATCGCGGTCATTACGTTTAAAATCCATAGCGTTAGGCGGTTGTTGACCATAACGCGTTAAAAAGTAATAATCGCCTTTGGTTTGTTCAAAAAAGGTCTCGATATTAGGGTACACTTTATAGTCCAAATGTTCTAAATAATTCGCGGCACTTCTTGTCACATACTTTGTATCTAGGCTAAAGCCTAAGGGTTCGATTAAATGCAATTTAAAGTTACTACCAACACACGTTCGCATGATATTGCCGGTGTTTTGTGGGATTTCAGGCTGATATAAAACAATATGATTCATTCTTTTAGTCCTTTCTTGATGGTGTTTATAGTTTCTAAAAACCATGGGGTATTTTGAAGGGTTTTTGATGCGGTGTTTAAATACTGAGTAATAGCTTCATCTTTTTGGGTGTAAAGTAAAGCTAGGGCATTTCTTTTTAAAACGCTCATGCCTCGCCATGCAAATGCATAATCCTTATATTGTTTCATTAATTTTTTATTCGATGTTTCTAATAAGGTTTTCAAATGAATTTGTGCAGCGTCGTCACTTTCAAACACTTGGCGCTTTAAGGGCGTAATATTTTGATTTTTAGGACAGACATTTTGACAGATATCACAGCCGAAAATATAGGTTTTCATTTTTGATATTTCTTTAAGGTCTAAAGCTTTTTTTTCTTGTGTAATGTGTGACATACATTTTTCTATTTCCATGTGATGAGGCGATAATGCATCAACAGGGCAGGCATCTATACATTGAGTACAGGTTCCACAATCATCAAACAAATACGGATCAATCTCAAATGGCGAATCTAACAACATAGTTGCTAAGTAAAGATGCGTTCCAAATGTTGGATGAATAATAAATTGATTATGCCCCAAAAACCCCATCCCTGACAAGAAGGCCGCAAACCTTTCATCCAGAGGCGAAACATCAACATATCCTTTCGCTTTGATGTTGAAGGCTTGGAGTTCTTCTTCAATCGAACGTAACCTTTGACCAAACTCTAAATGATAGTCCTTACCATGAGCGTATCTTGATACATAGCCATAGCCTTTTCCTTTGAACGTTGGTCTGGCTTTTTGATAAGACAGTGCGAGAACCACAATGGTATTATACCCTTTTAAAAAAGAAAAATCTTCTTCTTCGTTAAAATGCTTTTTACGCATCATAATATAATCTTCAACTGAAACGGTTTTATAATCATCAACATATTTGTTTAAAACAGATTTTATCATTTTATCTACCCCAAAAAATTGGTGGATGCGCTAAGCATCTCACCAATTTATCGTGTCGACCTTAACGGTCGATTGACGCAAGTTTATCTCACCTATAGTATAAACTAAAATGCCATTTTTTCAAAATGGAAAAACTCCCAGGTTTTACCCTGGGAGAAAAAAAGGAGATATCATGAAGTTTTATATGACTGATGTTGCGGAGTTGGTATTTTTGGTAAGGTTACATAAAAGGTTGTTCCTTGGGATATTTCAGAATCGAATGTGATGGTTCCCCCAACTTTTTCGATAATGGTTTTTGTCAAGGTTAACCCAATGCCGCTTCCCCCTTGACTGCGTGAAGGCTCGGCAACAGTGAACAGTTCAAATATATCTTTTTGGAAAGACTCTGGAATTCCATCGCCTTCGTCTTTAACACTGAGTAGTACTTTTCCTTCATCTTCAGTTAACGTAATGGTAATTGTTCCGTTTTGTTTGGAAAATTTAATGGCATTATCGATTAAATTTTGCCACGCGTTATAGATTAAGTTAGCATTTCCACGAATTGAGATATCTTCTAAATCAAGATCAAACGTAATGTTTTTACTTTCCCATTCTAGTTGTGTGGATTGTAAAACATTTCTAATTTGTTCGGCAAGATCAATAAAATCTGATTTATTAATGATGTCAGTGTTCTCAATTTTAGATAAAGCCAACATATTTGTTGTCATACCAGAGAGGCGTTTCGCTTCTCGTTCGATGGTTTCAATTGCGTTATATTGTTTGTCTTTTGATAATTGATTGGTTCTAAGCAAATGCGCGTACCCTTGAATGGCTGATAAAGGGGTTTTCATCTCGTGTGAGATATTGCGCACAAAGTTTTTATTAACGTAAGCATTTTTTCTTAGTTGTTGACTCATTAAGTTAAAGTTTTCAGCTAACGTCGCCAATTCATCTTTTCCTTGAATTTTTAAGTTTGCGTTAAAATCCCCTTCAGAGATTTTTTTAGTCGCGTTCGTAATCTTTATTATTCTTCTTACGATTAAGTGATTGATAAAAAACGCAAATAAGATAAGAATCGCTAATGCGGTAGCGAACATGCCCACTAAGAACTCTAATTCAGCAAATTCTTCAATTCGAGCATAGGATTCAAATAAGTTTAATAAGATACGGTAGAGAAAAAAGATAATAAGTAGAGAAAATAATTGAAAAGAGATTATTTTAATCGACATGTGTTTCATTCAATTACCGCCTTATACCCTAGCCCTCTAACTGTTTCTATCCTAAAACTATCGGTTTGAATCCGTTCACGTAATTTGCGAATATGAACATCAACTGTGCGGTCCGTGCTTTCTGAATCGTAGCCCCAAATTTCGTTCATGAGTTGATTTCTTGTAAAGATTTTATTAGGATATGATAATAGTTTAAACAATAACTCAAATTCCTTTTTTGTTAACGGGACTTCGACTTCGTTTAGAGTAACTTTTTGAGTGTCTGAATCTAAAATAAGACCCGGCAATATAATTTTATTTTCACTTGCAATTTGATAGCGTCTAAGCAACGCGCGTACTCTTAAAGCCAGTTCAGAAAAATCTACTGGTTTCACCATATAATCATCCACACCTACACTAAATGAAGCGGTTTTATCTTCAATATCTGACAGTGCGGTTAAAGCAATAATTGGAAAATCCGTTCTACTTTCCCGAATGGATTCAATTAAAGTATTGCCGTCCATCTTAGGCAACATAATATCAACGATTGCTAGATCGATGTGTTTATTTTCAAACGTTTCTAACGCATCCAAGCCATTTGAACACGCAATGACATCGTATCCCGATTGTTTAAGGTAGCCTTCTAATAAGTCTCTTAATGCGTGGTCATCTTCAGCGATCAATAATCTAATCATGATAAAGACTCCTTTCATTCTTCGAATACGATTTCAACAAAATCATACTCGATAATTGTTAAGTGAATATTAATTTAGAATTGATAAAAATCAAAACCCTCCAAGGGCTATTGGAGGGGAGGATTTCATGAATTTTTTGCCCGAATTATTGACTTTAAATCGGGATCGAATTCCTTTGCTTTAATCATCTCAATTTCTTCTTTATAAGGCGGATAGATTCGCTTTTTATCATCCTCTGTTTTAGGGAGATAAGGCGTTTCTAATATTTTAGGAATATGCGAGAAACGGGAATCGTGTATAATCGTATTTAAGGCATCGAATCCAATGTGTCCAAACCCAATATTTTCATGACGATCTTTCGAGGCACCTATCGGGTTTTTAGAATCATTGATGTGAAGGACACTAATACGATCCATGCCAACTATATCATCAAATGATTGTAAAACGCCTTCAAAATCATTGACAATGTCATAGCCTGCGTCATGCACATGGCATGTATCAAAACAAACACTGAGTCGTTGATTTTCCTTAACGCCATCAATGATGGCGCTTAGTTCTTCAAAATTGCGACCTACTTCTGTCCCTTTCCCACTCATGGTTTCTAAAGCGATTAATGTATCAAGGGTTTTAGTATTTTCAAAGACTTTATCTAATCCCTCTATTATGCGTTGAATAGCGGCTTCGCTTCCTTGCTTAACATGCGCACCTGGGTGAAGAACTATTTGTGAAACCCCCATGGCAGCACTTCTTTTAACTTCTTCTGTTAAAAACTCAACGGCAAATGCTTGTTTATCTTTGTCGGGATTGGCTAAATTCATAATATAAGGTGCATGCACGACAACATCTTGGGGATCAATCCCCTTCTCATTCATTAAAGCTTTGCCTTCTTCTATTTGCATTTTTGAAATGGCCTTACGTCTCGTATTTTGAGGCGCGCCCGTATAAATCATAAAAGCAGTTTCGCCAAAACTTAACGCTTCTTTGACACTTCCTAAAAACATGTCATCTCCATTCATTGATACGTGTGATCCAAGTTTTAACATTCCTATTTCACTCGCTTTCTAGATTGTTGTTTTATAGTATCTTGCTTGTGCTGTACATTTTTTTGGTACGCTCTTGTAAGAACTTGTTTATCGGTTTCTTTAGTTACAATCTCACCTTTTTTCAACGTAATAAACTCAAACGCGACTTCTTCTTTCATCAAGAAATCAAACGCGTCTTGATTCTTTTTAGTATAAAGTGTATACACATCGCCACTCATTTTCATTCTACCGGTTCGTCCACTTCTATGAATATAAAAGGTCATATCTTTAGGAAATTCATAATTGATTATGTGGGAGACTCCTTTAATGTCGATGCCTCTTGAAGCCATGTCTGAGGCGATAATATACTGTACGTTTAATTTATCAATATCTCTTAAAGATTGTTTGCGCTCTCTAGAGGATAAATCTCCATGAAGCGTTGTCACTTTATATTTTAAACTTCTAAGATGTCCGCCAAGCCAAGCCGCATCTTCTTTCGTGTTTGTAAAGATTATTGCGAGATAAGGATTAAATGTTTTCATTAACGCTTCCAGATCGGTTAAACGACTTTCTTTTGTCGTTCTTAAAAAATAATGATTGATGTCAAGATGTTTCAACCGCTTTTTATCAAGGATAACTTTATGCGGGTGATGCATACTTTTTTGCACAAAGTGCTCCAAGTGTTTCGGGATAGTTGCGGAAAAAACCATCATTTGACTATCTTTTTTAACGGTTGAGGCGATGGCTTCAATTTCTTTCATAAACCCTTGTTCTAAAGCCATATCGGTTTCATCAATAACCAAGGTTTTAGCAGTATGTATTTTTAAAACATGTTCTTTAACTAAGAGGTCGTATAATTTACCTGGTGTTCCAATTACAATTTGTGGCTGATTGTTTTTAAGCCACGCTATTTCTTTTTCGCGGTCTGAACCGCCTTGAAAACTCTTGATTGAAATGTGCCCTTCGTAATAAGAAGCAATCTCTTTTGCAAATTTCTCAATTTGACTCGCCAGTTCACGCGTTGGAGAAACGATAACGGCTTGAACTTTTTTTAAAGATTCATCAAGCTGTTCAAAAATAGGCAGTAAAAAAGCGTGACTTTTGCCACTGCCTGTCTCTGAAGCACCAATAATATCGCGCCCTTTTATCGCATAGGGAATAATTTTTTCTTGAATTTCTGTAAAGGTTTGAAATTCTAGTGCTTTTAAGGCATTATTAATATAGGACTTTTTAAATGAGTACATATAATCACTTCTTTCTGATGACTCTATTATATCGCAATAAGTTCGATGTTTCTACTATAACACAAACGAGTGGATTGATACTATGGAAGTTGTAAAAATAACCCCGCGTGGGTATTGTCATGGCGTAGTAAATGCTGTGAATCAATTAAGACATATTCTAACAGATAAAACCGTTGAACATCCTGTTTATATTTTGGGAAAAGTGGTTCACAATCAAAAAATTGTGGATGATTTTGAACGACTTGGATTAATCACTTTGCATGAAGAAGGTAAATCTCGATTAGAATTGCTTGATAAGATCAAAACTGGAACCGTTGTATTTACAGCACACGGTGTAAGTGATGCGGTATACAAAAAAGCAAAAGCGAAAAATTTAGCCATCATTGATACTACCTGTAAAGATGTCTTTCAATCACAAAACACCATAAAAACATACATTAACGATGGTTATAATGTAATCTTTATAGGAAAAAAAGGTCATCCTGAAGTAGAAACCGCACTGGCTTATGAAAATGTTCATTTAATCACTTCGTTAAAAGATGTCGACGCATTAAATATAACTAACAACACCCCCTTAGCCGTAACAAATCAAACAACAATGAGTCTTTTTGATATTTATCATATTACAGAAGCGATTCAACAAAAATATCCACACGCCAACATTATTGATGAAATATGTGCCGCAACAAAAATGCGGCAAATTGCAGTAAAAAACCAACCAAAAGATGTCGAGTTTTGTTTTGTTGTTGGGGATATATATTCCAATAACTCAAACAAACTAAAAACGGTATCCCTACAAAACAAAATTCCAGCCACCTTAATCCAGTCCATTGAAGATATTGACCCAAATGCCATAAAGAATTTTAAAAAAGTAAGTGTTACGAGTGGGGCTTCCACGCCTACTCAATTAACAAATGAAGTGATTCAGTATCTTATCAATTATGACAAAAACTCAAGCGATACAGCCCCGTTAAAATCTAAAGTTTTACAGCAAAATATTTTTAAGTAATTAGTGCTCATTGAGCACTTTTTTTATAAATTGTGATACTTTGTCATAATTTTATGCATAATATGTTAAAATTAATAATGAGGAGAGTGATTACATGAAATTTGAAGATTTTAAATATGAACGTCCTAATATGGAAACGTTCAAACAAGACTTTAAACAAGCGTTAACAACATTTGAAGAAGCAAACACTGCAGACACTCAGGAAAAAGCGATGGATGAAATCAACAGATTAAGATTTGATTTTAGAACCATGGCAACTCTAGCAAACATTCGTAATTCTATTAACACTAAAGATGAGTTTTACGACAAGGAAAAACAGTTTTTTAATCAAAATTCACCCATTTTTTCTCAGTTGAATAACCAATTTTATAAAGCGTTAAGAGACGCGACTTATAAAAAAGAATTGACTGAGCGTAAAGGACAGCTATTATTTGATCAAGCTGAGCAATCTTTAAGAACATTTTCAGACTCTATCATGGAAGATTTAGGAGAAGAAAATCGTTTATCAAGTGAACATCAAAAGCTCTTAGCTAGTGCAGAAATAGAGTTTGAAGGCGAAACTAGAAACTTATCTCAGCTTGCGCCATTTGCACAAAGTCCGGACAGAAAAATGCGACAAAAAGCATCTAAAGCTGCGGTCAGTTTCTTTGAGGCAAACGAAGAAAAATTTGATCAACTTTATGATGATTTAGTTAAATTACGGACTAAAATTGCGAAAAAATTAGGCTATGAATCCTTCACTGAACTTGCTTATGAACGCCTTGGTAGACTTGATTATGGGCCTAAAGAAGTCGCAAATTACCGCAAACAAGTTGAAGAATTAATTGTGCCTATAAATACCGAACTCAATAAACGTAGAGCCAATAGACTAAAACTAGATAAACTATGGCATTATGATTTGTCGTTAGACTATGAGAGTGGAAACGCTACTCCAAAAGGCGATAAAGATACGTTAGTAAAAGCCGCCAAAACGATGTATGACGAGATGAGTAACGAAACATCTGAGTTTTTTAGTGTCATGCTTGAGCGCAACTTAATGGATTTAGAAAGTAAAAAAGGGAAAGCCGGCGGGGGCTATTGTACCTTTATTCCTAATTATGATTCTCCGTTTATTTTTGCGAATTTCAATGGTACAAAGCACGACGTAGATGTTTTAACTCATGAAGCAGGACACGCTTTCCAAATGTATTCATCAAGACATCACGAAGTTCCAGAATATTTAATGGCGACGTTTGAGGTCTCTGAAATTCATTCTATGAGCATGGAATTCTTTGCGTGGCCATGGATCGATAAATTCTTTAAAGAAGATACCGATAAGTATAAATTCTCACATTTGACTCAAGCCCTTATGTTAATTACTTATGGTGTAAGTATCGACGAATTCCAACACGAGGTTTATGCCAACCCAGAAATGTCGATTAAAGAACGTAAAACGTTGTGGAGACAAGTAGAAAGAAAATATTTCCCACATAAAGCATACGATAACGAACCGTATTATGAAAGAGGTAGCGGTTTTCATCGTATTATGCATATTTACGCTGTGCCTTTTTATATGATTGATTATACGCTTGCTCAAGCGTGTGCTTTCCAATTTTGGACAAGAGCTCAAGACGACTATAAAAAAGCATGGGAAGATTATTTAGAATTATGTAAAGCAGGTGGATCAAAACGATTCCTTGATTTACTAGACTTAGCGAACTTAGAAAATCCTTTCAAATCAGGCACCCTTGAAAAATTTGTTCCTCAAATAAAAGCTTTTCTTGATAACGTAGATGATTCTAGCTTTTAATCTATAAAACGGCCTCCCACAATTTCAATGTGGGAGGCCGTTTTTTTGGCGTGGTTTCAATCGTTCAACATTCATGTGGCTTATTAGGTTGCGCCCATACCACCATCAACGCGGTATTGGGAACCAGTAATATAAGAAGATTCATCACTAGCTAAGAATAATACTAAATTAGAGATGTCAATTGATTCTCCATAACGACCAAGTGGAATCATTTGTTCGAACCCTTGTTTTGTTCCTTCTGCATCTTCAGGATTAATTTGTCCTTCAATCGAGCGCATCATGCGCGTATTAACAGGAGCTGGATGAATAGAATTTACTCTCACACCATCGCCAGCATATTCTGCCGCTGCAGTTTTTGTTAACCCAATAACTGCATGTTTACTTGCAACATATGGTGATAGTCCTGGAAATCCTTGTAATCCTGCAACACTTGATGTATTAATAATAGACCCGCTTTTTTGTTTTTGCATAACGGGAATTACATGCTTCATTCCAAGCCAAACGCCTTTAATATTGATGTCAATTAATTTTGAGAAGTCTTTCTCATCAACATTAATCATTAGCGCATGTTTCCCTTCAATTCCTGCATTATTAAGAAATACATCAATCGTTCCAAATTTGTTGAGGGTTTCTTGTACATAGTTCTTTACATCTTCTTCTTTAGAAACATCTGCTTGTACTGCTAATACTTCTCCCATTGTAGACAACGATTTCTCGGTCTCTTTCAGCTCATCTTTCGCGATGTCAACAATAACGACTTTAGCGCCTTCTTTTAAAAATTCTTCAGCTGTTACTTTTCCTATACCTTGGGCACCACCAGTAATTACCGCTACTTTGTTTTTAAATCTCATGCAATCACTCCTTATTTTATTTTAAATGCTTTAAAGCATTAAATATCTAGGGTGAATAATGCAATGATAACCTTTTCATCTTTATTATACTAAATAAAATTTTATAGTTTATCTAATATGCTTTTTATTTTTAAAATCAATTCCTTAGGGCATTACTATTCATTAAGGGGGTGATAATCGGTTGTGAACGTATCATCATTTCTATTGTATTGAAGCGAGACATTATCTCCTGGCAACATCGTCAAGATTATCATTCTAAAACGATTGAAATTCGCAATCTCTAAATAGTCATCCATGGTATCCGTTTTTATGCCCGTTATTAGATCGTTCGCTTCTATTCCTAGAGCTTGAGCGGTTCCACCTTCGGAAACCGAATCAACACATGCACCAAAAAATGCTTCACATTCTAAAATATCAGCTGAAGTAATTCCAATTAGTGCGCGCGTTATTTCACCTTCTGTTTCTAATTGAAACGCCATGCGGGTAATAATATTACTTTTTAGTGCATACCCCATACCTTCGATATCTTCACCAACTTTTTTAAGCGTGTTCATTCCAACAATATAGCCTTCTTCATCAATTAGTACACCGCCACTATTTCCTGGGTTAATTGCCGCGTCATGTTGGAAAAAGTAAGCATCAATAGCGATATCTTGAGCTGTAGTTAAAACGTCCGTTTTAGAAATGATGCCTTCAGTTACACTATTAAAATACTGAAAGCCTTGGGGTGACCCTATCGCATAAACGCGCATACCTGGTAACACTTCAAATGAATCTCTAAATTCTAATACGGTAAAATCTAACTGTGACTCAAATCTTAAAATAGCAATATCAGCGCCTTCATACGTCCCAATAACTTCAACTGACTCAAAAACAAATGCATTGCCATTTTTTTCAAACGTTATATCAACGTGATCCGCTTCATTCACAACATGATAATTTGTAAAAACATAATAATGGCCATTTTCATATTTATAAATGGCACCACTTCCCGTACCACTAAGCGCCCCATTTTGTATGTTTTGTATTCCTAAAACCCCATCGCTTACATTTTGAATCATCGATTCTCTAGATTCTCCATTATCCTCATCATCTTCTTCGCCATGATCATAAGCGTCTAAATGTAACCATCTAGCATGTAATACCAAATCTTGATCAGGCATATCATTATAATTAAACGGAGTATTGTAATCTTCATCTAAGTACCACCCTAAGAAAACTGCACTTTCATGGGTCGGCTTGATTAACTGGATCGATTCACCAAAAGGAATATCTATAGTATCAAGCGATTCTTGTGTTCCTTCGAATTCGATAGTATATGTGTTTTTTTCAAATTCAGCCTCTATTCTTTTAGAGCTTTCAACGGTAAAATCCGTTTCACTCCAACCGATAAACGTGTATCCTTCTTTTTCTAAATCAGGTGGCGTTACGGTTTCTCCAACCGGAAGAATATCAAAATCAATAAGCTTTTTGTCATCATAAAAACGAACGAGAGCCTTTTCTTCTTCCTCTTCAAAGTGGGTTTCAATTATTGAAAATAATGTATAAGATAGTTTATCTAAATTATCTGTTCCATCCAAAGACTCTACCCATCCATCAAACGCTAAATCATCAGGCGATTGACTTTGATAAAAAGCGTATAATAACTGTTCTGTTTTTGTCTCAAAAAGTTTGATCTCAAAATCATACGTTATCATTTCATATGTAAAGGATAGTGAATGCAATCCGCGCTCGTTTAAAAGTTCTAAATCAGTTTGATCGAAATACGTTTCATTAAGTGGGCGTAACCGAACGGTTTCATCGTTATAAGTTACCACCATCGTAAGCGTATCAACTTCAAATTCATCGATTAAAAAGCCCTGATTTAAAGGGGCCTCTTGTAATCTTACTGATTCTACTTCTTTTTCTTCTGTAACGTCATTTTCTGAACGATCAATACTCAAAGAATCAATAAAGTCGCAGCCTGTCAAACTTAATAAACTTATAACTAAAAGTGCACTAAAAAATAATCGTTTCATCTTCACCACGTCCTTGTGTGTTTAATTATAGCATACTAATTTTTATCCCCTGTTTTATTACTGTATAAAAAAGGGATGTCTGTCTAAACAGACATCCTCTTAAAATTAAGTGTTATGCGCTAGTTTGTGTGTTTTCATTGTTATCTTCTTCGTCATTTTCTTCATCAGTGTTTTCATCATCGGTATCTTCTTCATCGGTATCTTCTTCATCGGTATCTTCTTCATCGGTATCATCATCAAAGAAAC
>CAYLQZ010000011.1:0-44171 GCA_964386055.1 uncultured Candidatus Izemoplasmatales bacterium
TTATTTTATTTTTTTCTTAATAAAAAAGCCAGTTGCCTATGGTGGCAACTGGCTATCTCTTTTGAGATCCTATAGTTTTCCGTCCTAGAATCACTTCTAGTTTGGCTTTGACACAATTGTATGTATTAAAAAAACCAGTTCCATTTATAATGGCAACTGGCTATCTCTTTTGAGATCCTATAGTTTTCCGTCCTAGAATCGCTTCTAGTTTGGCTTTGGCATTGGGTTTTTTTATTAAGTAACCTATTTATACCACATTCTTAAAAGGGTGTCAACGATTATGACTTTTAATAGTAAAATAATTTTTCCTCCTGGTGAAGGGATTAAATTGTTTTGGCTTCTGGGATGGTTTTTACCTGTGTAAAAAAATATAAGTGTTTTGTAATGATTAATATAATAATGACTATTCTAACTATTAAATAAGAGATTGAAATAAAGGATATTACAAGCATTATATCGACAAGTATCATGAGTTTAATTTTCCCTTTACGCGTCATGCTTTTTGTTTCCACGTAATTTTTTAAATAACGTTTATATAACCAGGTGTTAATAAACCATTGATGAAAGCGTGTTGAGCCCTTAGAATAGAAATAAGCTGTTAACAGTAACATCGGAGTCGTTGGTAAAAGCGGCAAAATAATACCTATAATCCCTAGGACCATAAAAAATGTCCCTACCCCAATATAGAGAAGTTTACGCATTATTTATGTGGCGTGTTTCTGCTTTATGAATTATAATTTGGGATGATTTTAAGAAGTCTACAGCGTTATCACTAACTAAAAAATAAGGAATATCAACACGACTGTTCGTTGTGGTGACGTGACGGGGATGTAAAGATGGACTATCCTGCATGGTAAGGTTAACTTTCTCTACTAAGGGTGGGGTCTTAATGGGGTTGTTCACTTTATCACATCGCTTAACTGTAAGATTAAAAACACGGTATTCTTTTAAAATTAAATGGATTTTATCGTGTAATTTTTAATTATTATTAAAAGTAGACTAATCACTAGATGGTTCTACAATTAAGAAGCCGTATTTATTCGCAACCTCTTGTAAGGTTTCAACCGGAATACTTTTTAATTTGATTGCGTGCTTAATTGGTGTAAAACGCCCTATTGAATTTAACATATTAGGTTTCAACATGATTTTAAATCCTACATCACACATAATTTTTTTAAATGACGGATGCTCGTCAATGATTGATTTAAAGGTATCATTGATGTTGATGGTAACCATTAGCTGCGTTCCTTAATATGGTTATGTAACCATTTAATCATTGCGTCTTCGCTTTTTAATGTGTGATTGTCTTTGAGTTCGCTGATAAAAAACGATATTGTGGATAGTAAAGTTAAGTGATTGGGTTCATTGTCTGCGCCAAAAACAAAGATATGATGAATATGTTTTCCAAAGAAATGAACACTGTTTTCGGCATATAAATATGCGATAAATGGGGTGTTCACATAATCGAATTTTTGAGCATGCAAAACAACAGTATCTTCAGTAATTGCCATGTAGGGTCCATGTTGGTGGATCACATCAACAATCTCTTTAAGATAAAAACTAGAAAATACCCCGTTATTTAAAAATTCTTGAGTTGCATTATACAGTCCTTCTTCCCAATTATCTAAATGGGAAATAGTCTGATAAGAAAATTGTGGTTTGTTCATTCAATCACCTTTTTCTTTTTGGCTTCGTTTTAGAACAATCGCCCCTATAGGAATTTTTTTATATGAATCGTAAAATTCTTGATGTTTGTTGAACCCGATTTTTTCATAAAACATGCGCGCATTATTATTTTTATAGTTTACATGCAAATATAGTGTTTTGGATGTTTTTTGTAGTTCATCTACTGTCTTTTTACCGTACCCTTTTTGTTGGTGCGCCGGTTTAATGCTTAGCGCTAATATATAAGTTGATTCTAAATCCATGTTTACGCTTAAGATACGTCGTACTTTTTTTACCGCAATTAACCGTTTGATTGTTTTTACAATCCCTAGTTTTTTGTAGCCCTGTTTAAACGTGTGTTGTTCAAGGGTTTGTCGGCGTGCGCCGGTATAATTGACCACGACTCCAATTACTGTATTATTATCTTCGATAACTTTTACATGGGGCGGAGAAAAAATAGTGTCCGTTTTAGTGTCACATAAAAGGGCGCCAATAATCGCTAACGCTTCGTTTTTATTTCCGAATATAATGTCGTAAGTTGATGGGTCTGCGTTATAAATTAATGTCGTGATTTCGTTTGTATCATGGTTTGAAATATCAAATGGATTAAGTTTCAAATGCATCACCCCCTTTTATTTTAGCATATCAGTGATTTTTACCATAATTTTTCTGGCATTCTATGCAAAATAGGGGATTATCATGTATAATGTATATGAAACGTTAGGAGGATGACACATGCCAAAAAGAACACGTGCCATTGATACTGAACTCCGTCACGCCCTTACAAAAGCGCAGTGTTACGAAATTATGGATTACTTACAAGTTCAGTTTTCGGATAAAACCGATATTCATTACAATTATTATTTTGATACTCCAAAAGGAGAACTCGCTGATCGATATATCACGTTGAGAGAAAGAACTGTTCGTAAAGATGGCCATATTTCTTATCATTTAACCTTGAAAATCCCGACCATTGATGAAGAAACATTTCTAGAGTATCATCAACGTTTAAGTGAAAAAGAAATGCGGTTACTTGTTTATAACGACAAACTCCCTAATGGGGAAATCAAAGATTTAGATTCGATTCATGGTGGCGATATTAGAAATGTCAATATGATCCGGGTCAATCGCGTTTCTGCGATGTTTAAAGGAATTGAAGTTTTCTTTGATAAAATCTCGCATCGCGGAAAAACGTTTTATGAAATTGGGGCTAAAATCAACCAAGACGGTGAAATAGGAGCCGAAGAAAAAGAAGCGATGTTTATTGAACTACTTGCTATTTTTAACATAGGCTTTACCCCAGCTAAACGTCGTAGTGTCAAATACCGTTAATATTTAAACTCTGAACATTGGTTCAGAGTTTTTTTATGCATTTTTACTTATTTTTAATACTGTAAAGTTTATAATAAAAGTAGGAGTGATAATGATGACTTTGATTAACGAAACGGTTACGTTAAAAAACGGATACTTTATGCCCAAACTTGGGTTTGGAACTCATGGGATTGATTCCGCAGATGCATTTAAAATAATCACAGACGCGTTAAACGTAGGATACAGACATTTTGAAACGGCGCCCATATATTTAAATGAAAAAGAAATCGCAAAAGCTTTTAAAGCTGCTTCTATTCCAAGAGAATCACTGTTTATTACATCTAAAATTCCCCCCCACATAAAAACATCAGATGGCGTTAACCGTGTGGTTAAACGCATCATGAAAAACTTGGATGTGGATTATCTTGATTGTCTATTGATCAACGCACCTACCCCTTGGGGAAAAGAAGATGAAGATTTTTCAAATGAAAATATTGAAGTTTATAAAGCGATGGAACAATTATATAAAGATGAGATCATCGGATCAATCGGATTATCAAACTTCCGGATTCAAGATATCGACGCCTTGCTGCCTCACATTGATATTACCCCGCATGTCCACCAAATTGGTGTCTTTATAGGCCATACTTTAGACGCTATTGTAGATTATTCTAAAACCAATGGCATGGTCATACAAGGACATTCGCCATTAGCCCGTGGACGAATTCTAAACAATGATCTTGTAAATGATTATGCAAGGAAAGAAACCATCACACCCGCACGCCTAGCCATTCGCTACGTAATAGAAAAAGGTGTATACCCAGTCACAAAAGCCTCTGATTTAAAGCGAATGAAAGACAATATTAACGTTGACTCGCCACTACAACCCGAAACGATTCAAGCGTTAGATAACTTTAATAAAGATGTTCGAGATTATTTACCGCCAAAAGCTAAATGGGTTTTATAAAAAATAAAAATAAAAAAACGCTTAACTTTATGTAAAGTGCATCCTTTTATTGGATTATTGATAACCAATAGTTGGGGTTCACAACATATGTTAAGCGTTTTTTATGGTAATATTTTACGTTGAAGGTTTATATTGATATAAAGTTTCTACGTCTTTATCGCCACGTCCTGAAAGATTGATAATCATAATTTCATCGCGAGATAGCGTAGGGGCGAATTTCACCGCTTCTGCGATTGCGTGCGCCGTTTCAATTGCAGGGATAATGCCTTCTTTTCTTGAAAGTAAATGAAGTGCATCTACCGCTTCTGTATCGGTTGCGCTTCTATACATAACGCGGTTAATAGATTCTAAGTAAGCATGTTCTGGTCCAACGCCAGGATAATCTAACCCTGCAGAAATACTGTATACTGGGGCGATATTATTTGTGTCATCCATGACAACTTTAGTGTTCATCCCGTGAATAACCCCAATTTCACCTTTCGTCATCGTTGCGGCGTGTAAGGTTGTATTAAGGCCTTTTCCGGCAGCTTCAACCCCAATCATTTGAACTGATTCATCGTCTAAGAAACTTTGGAATAAGCCAATCGCATTTGACCCGCCACCAACACAAGCCACTAAGTAATCTGGTAAACGGTTTTCTTGCGTTAAAATTTGACGCTTCGCTTCGGCTCCAATTACTCCTTGGAAATACCTTACAATCGAAGGAAATGGATGCGGTCCAACTGCACTCCCTAAACAATAAAAGGTATCTTCAATGCGTTCAACCCATTTTTGAATCGCAAAATCCACAGCGTCACTTAACGTTTTGGTTCCAGTGTCGACCGACGTTACTTTAGCCCCAAGCATTTCCATTCTATGGACATTTAATTTCTGTCGTTCCATATCATCTTTTCCTTGGAAAATCTCGCACTCCATGCCAAATAGTGCCGCCGCTGTCGCGGTCGCAACGCCATGTTGGCCAGCCCCGGTTTCGGCGATGATTTTTTTCTTCCCCATCCGTTTAGCTAGTAATATTTGTCCGATGGTATTATTGATTTTATGGGCGCCTGTATGGTTTAAATCTTCGCGTTTCAAATAAATTTTAGCGCCCCCAAGATGTTTTGTTAAATTATCGGCGTAATACAGTGGGGATTCTCTGCCAACATATTGCGTTAAAATTTCTTTAAATTCTTTTTCAAACAGAGGATCTTGTTTCGCTTCTTCAAAAGCGACCTCAAGTTCATTCAATGCTTCTTTTACAATTTCAGGGACAAATTGGCCCCCGAATGGTCCAAATTCATGGTTCTTACTCATAATAATTCTCCTTTTTTTATTATTTGACCGAACCGTTGAATAAAGCGAGACATAAAAAAATCCCCTACACAAAAAATGTGTAGAGGACGATTATTAGTCGTGGTGCCACCTCATATTTCGCTTAAAAAGCGCTTTATTCAGGTACAATCATACCTTAGCTCTATAACGGGAACTCCCGTGATGCCCTACTTTATTCAAGCATCCTCTTACAGATCCATTCAATAAATTCTTCCTTGCCAGTTTCCACCACCCACTGACTCTCTTTAAAGGGGAAATTATTTACTTCTTCTGCTCAACGATTTATTGTATTATAACGCTACGGTTTTCATTTGGCAACCCCTAAATTGATGAAAAGGGTTTCTTCGCTCTTTCAAGCAAATATAAATCTGCTAAAACAATCGCTAAAGCATTCTCTAAGACAATCCCAACGCGTCTTGCGATGCAGACATCATGTCTCCCTTTGATTGCTAAAGTATCGACTTTTTTGCTTTCTGTATTGTAGGTTTTTTGTTCACCCTTAATACTCGACGTCGGTTTAACCATCGCTTTAACTTTTAATGGATTCCCATTAGAAAGTCCACCACTAACTCCGCCTGAATGATTGGTGATGGTTTTTCCTGTCTCATCCATAATAGCATCATTAAAGGCTGAACCTTTCATTTCAATGCCGCTAAAGCCAGTTCCTATTTCCACGCCTTTTACGGCTGGAATGGAAAACATCATTTTAGCAATTTCGCCATCGAGCTTATTAAAATTCGGTTCCCCAAGCCCAATTGGCAGTGGGTCAGTCGTAAGTTCAATAATGCCCCCAACCGAATCATTTTGTGACGCAATATCTTGAAGATAATCATCGATTTTAGACATATCTTTTAAGGCCCCTACTTGTATCAATTCGTGCTGCACTTTAAATGGAATCATTTGTTTTGCGATACTACCAGCGCATACAAGCGCGGCAGTTAAGCGACCAGAAAATCTGCCACCCCCACGGTAATCATTAAAGCCACCATATTTTTTGTAGGCCACAAAATCAGCGTGGCCTGGTCTAGGATGTTTTTTAAGCGCTGTATAATCCTTGGAACGCACATCGTTGTTTTCAATGGTTATATGAACTGGTGATCCTGTGGTAATACCATTAAAAAGGCCTGATGTTATTTTAAACGCATCTTTTTCAAGGCGCGTAGTTGTCCCAACAGCGCCAGGTTTTCGTTTAAGTAAGTCAGCCGTTATTTTTGTTTCATCAATTTTAATACCCGGTAAAACCCCATCAATCACTACCCCAATAGCGGCTTGATGCGATTCGCCATAAAGCGTTACTTTGAATAAATTTCCATATGAATTCATATAGTACTCCTTTCATTTTACCTAATGAAACGTCCCACCAAGTGCCGCAAAGTCGTTAAAAAAATTAGGATAAGACTTCTTGACACACTCTGCGCCTTTTATAGTGATTGGCTGTTTCGCTTTTAAGCTTGCGACACTAAGCGCCATCGCCAAGCGATGATCATCATGCGTCAAAAAAGCTTGACCTCCTTCAAAGGCAGATACGCCTTCAATGGTTAAGCTATCATCTATTAACCTAGCTTTTGCGCCAAGTTGATTAACGATATCAATCATGGTTTTTAGCCGGTTCGATTCTTTATACTGTAATCTGTTTAGTCCTTTAAATGTACTTTTATCTGGAATGGCAGCCGCTAAGATCATTAAAATCGGTCCTAAATCAGGAATATCAGTTAAGTCTATATTGGTTCCCTTCAACTGAGATGTACGAACATGGAATGTTTTACCGTCATCTTCATACCGTATATCCGCCCCCATTGATCGTAATAGATCAACGATGGCTTTATCGCCTTGTAAAGAATCAAGCGATAAATTTTTTAATTTTATATCGCCATTCAAAACCCCCGCTACCATAAAAAACGCTGCTTGAGAGTAGTCGCCTTCAACGGTAAATGTCGTTGGGTGATACGTTTGGTTTCCTTTAATGATATAACGATTGGAATGGTTTGAAATGTTTATGCCAAAGGCTTTTAACGTGTCAATGGTCATATTGACATACCCCACTGATTCTAATGGGGAAGTTAGCCTTATTTCTGAATCGCCATCTAAAAGCGGTAAGGCAAATAATAACCCAGTTATAAACTGAGAAGAAATATTGCCAGCGCAGCTATAAACACCAGGCGTTAACGGTCCTTTTAACGCCAAAGGTAAGTAATCAGACGTTAAATATTCATAATGCACAATAGATGAAAAATTATCTTCATACACGTCCAATGGGCGTTTGGGCAATCTACCTTCACCCTTAATGGTAATCAGTTGATCAAATAAAAGCGCGATTGGAATCATAAAACGTAGCGTTGAGCCAGAGGCTTTTGCGTTTATATTAAGAGGCGCATGAACTTTTAATCCACCTACAATGTGATTGGCGTTAAACTGTGCGCCCATTTGCGTAAGCGCCGTTTTAGTTGCGTAAATATCTTCACTATCTAAAGGCTTAGAGACAGTAGATTCTCCAGGGGCTAAAGCCGCCGCGATTAAAGCTCTATGGGTTTGTGATTTTGACGCGATGACGTGTAAGGTTCCCTTTAAAGGGGAGGCTACAACGGTTTTGTCCATAAATCATCATCCTCTTGCAGTGTCATAATATGTGGATTTTCGATCGCTTTTAAGGCGATGAAATGAATGCCGTCTTTAAGGTGTTTTTTATCGTGTTTTATATAAGGGGCATATGATTTTCTAGTGAGCAACGGCGTTTCGATCAAGTGATAATCGAATAATAATTGTTTGACACGCTCGTAAAGTGACGCATCATTCACCCCTTTTAATAAGCCAATTTCAAGCGCCATCACCATTCCATAACTAATCGCTTCTCCGTGAGTATACGTTTCATAGTTATGTGCTTTTTCGATGGCATGGCCAAAGGTATGGCCAAAGTTTAAAATCATGCGCATCCCTTTATCGAGAGGATCGTTATAGACCAAAGTCTTTTTAACATTAATTGCGGCTTGAATCATATCAGTCGAAAGAGGCTTTTGGCTTTCAAGATTACGCAGTAAAGTCTCATCTCCAATTAAGGCAGCTTTAATCATTTCGGCTTGTCCGCTTCTTAAGTCTCTGGGGGCTAACGTATGTAAAAACTTTACATCTGTAAAGACAAACTTTGGTGCATAAAATGCACCGACTAAGTTTTTGCCTTCTTTTAAGTCAATGGCGACTTTAGCGCCTATTGAGCTGTCAATTTGGGCGAGTAAAGTCGTTGGGATTTGCCCATAAGGGATGCCTCTATAAAGCGTGGAAGCGACGAATCCTGCTAAATCTCCTACGACGCCCCCACCAAACGCTAAAATGAAGTCATCGCGCTTAATGTTTTTTTCTATAAGCTCTGAGATAACGCTTTGATAGGTTTCAAAGCTCTTAGATTGCTCGCCTGGCGCTACTCTAATTATGTGGACGTTTAAAGGATTCAAAGCCTGTTTGATTATGGTTTCATAAAGCGCTAAAACATTGTCATCACTAATGATAAAGACGCTGTCTCCCAAGTGGTGCCTTAAGATAAGGGGTTTTAACGCGTCTAAATTATCGTATCCGACATGGATTTCGTAAGGCTCACTCATAGGAAACACGTCCTTTTTTAGCTTCTAACAAGGTTTTTTCTAACGCGGCATCATCATCGTTTTCGATGGCATTTTTGATTGTAGAAAGCGCATCTTCAAAGCCATTGATGGTGTTGAGAAGTGCTTTTTTATTGCCTTTAAATAACTCGACCCATAACGGGGCGTTGATGTTTGCGATGCGGGTTAAATCTTTGAATGAATCGCCTGTAGCAACCCTAGTTGCTTTAGTTGGGTTGCTGTTTATAAGCGCTGCCGCAAGGGCGTGCGTAAGCTGTGAAGTGTACGCGACAAATTGATCATGCTCTCGCGGCGTTAAGTACGCTACGTTCCCAAAGCCTAAGGCTTCAATTAATGTATGCATCCGTTTTTGGTCACCTGGCTTTGTATGGCGGCTTTCACAAACGATTACGTTGGCGCCTTGAAACATATTTGGATCTTTAAAGGCAATGCCTGGTGTTTCTTTTCCTGCCATCGGGTGGTGTGTTAAATACCGAAGTGATTCAGGGTAAAACGTGTCAATTTCTTGTAGTAATGCTTCTTTAATCCCACATACATCGGTAATGGTTTGAGATTCGTTGAATAAATGGAAATGCGCTTTTAAAAATGCAATAGTAGCCTTAGGATAAAGCGCGGTAATAATTAAATCAGCGTCTTGTATCTTTTCAAGATTACTATCCGGTGCAATTATTCGTGCTTTGATTGCGGTATCTAAGATTTGCGTATCTAAATCGTATCCATATACAGTATAGCCTTTTAAGCTCAGTTTGTCAGCATAGGATGCGCCGATTAATCCAAGTCCTACAATGAAGATTGTCATGAGATAACTTTTCCAAATACACTGGCTTGTTTTCTTAATTCGTCCATAACATGAGAGAATTTTTCAGGTTTTAATGACTGCGCTCCATCACTTAAGGCTTTTTCTGGGTCTGGGTGCATCTCAATCATAAGTCCATCTGCCCCTACGGCTAAAGATGCGTATGAGAGTTTATCGATCATAGACCATCTCCCAGCGGCGTGAGAAGGATCCACAATTACAGGAAGATGTGACAGTTCTTGTACCGCTAAAACAGAGCTGATATCAAGGGTGTTTCTAGTATATTTTTCAAAGGTTCGAATTCCTCTTTCACATAATATAACATTTTGATTTCCCCCTGCCATAATGTATTCAGCGCTCATTAACCACTCTTCGATTGATGCCGAAAGTCCGCGTTTTAACATAACCGGTTTTTTTGCTTTACTGAGGGCTTTTAGTAAATGAAAGTTTTGCATATTGCGCGCGCCAACTTGAATAATATCGACGTATTCATCAAAAACGTCTACTAAATCGGCAGAGGGAATTTCACTGATCGTTGCCATATCAAACGTATCGGCAACGCGTCTTAACATTTTTAATCCTTCTAAGCCTAAGCCTTGAAAAGAGTAAGGAGACGTTCTAGGTTTATAAGCGCCGCCTCTTAAAATATTAGCGCCACTTTCTTTTACATGTTTCGCACTTTCTTTTAATTGGGCTTCAGATTCAATCGAACACGGGCCTCCGATAACGGTAAAGTTATCATCTCCGATGGTGAGTTTACTGTTGATTTGAATGACGGTATCTTCGGCCTTAAACGCACGGGATGCGTTTTTAAATGGGGTTGACACACGCGTGACTTTATCAACGCCTTCAAAGACATATAAATCATGTGGGTCGATTGCTTTCGTATCTCCAATAACGCCAAAAACAATGACATTTTCGCTTCTTACATCTTTAATTTTAAAATTTCTTGATTCTAAGTAATTTATAATCTTCTCGTATTGTTCTTTTGTAGCTTGCTTTTTCAGTTGTACAATCATAGTATCGCTCCTTAAAATTTTTGGGTATAAAAAAAATCCTTAGGCTAGCCCAAGGATTTAATATACAAGTTTTGGGTGCGCTCCTTATTATTCATATGGATAAAAAGGAGTGCGTTTTTGGCAATCCAGTTTAACAATATACGTAATAATAATGCGCAAAATGTAAAAATTTCATAATATTCACCTGCTTAATTAAAACCATACCATAGTTTATTAAAACTGACAACAATTTTGTTTTTTTAAATGGATATAGAATACGGGGTTCGGTTTTTAAATTGGGTAATACTGGTAAAGCCAATCGTTTTTAATGTATCGATGGCTTCTTGAAAATCGGCCGTTAAATCTTTCACGCTATGGGCGTCTGACCCTAGCGTTAAAATAGTCCCCCCAAGAGCTTTATAGCGTTTTAATAAGTCAGTTTTTGGGTGCATGAATCCTAAGTTATAACGCAACCCGGAGGTGTTTAATTCAATGCCTTTATTGTTTTGAATGATGGTCGATAATATGTCATCTATCAATGATTCAACGCGTTTAAAATCATAATCTTTTGAACCGTTTAGATACCGTGTAATATAGTCAATATGGCCAAACACATCGTATGATTCAAAGTTTGTGACCGCTTCTTTGACGAGTTCGAAGTAACGTATGATGCCTTCTTGGTCGGTTTTATCTAAAAAGAAATCGCCGTTATGAAAATCAAGCCCATCTCCAATGTGGATAGAACATATGACATAGTCAAATGGATGGGTATTCACAAAGGTATGGAGGGCGTTTTTTAAATGGGGTTGATAGCCAATTTCTACCCCTAAGCCTACGAAAAAAGTGTCTTCATTCAAGGTTTTAACTTTTTTCGCATAAGCGTAATATTCAGGGATGGTTTGAAATAATTCAACTGGGGTATCTAAGTCGACATGGTCAGTAAACATAACGCCTGGTTTATTTAAACGTTTGGCGGTTTCAATGTAAGATTCCATCGAGGCTTTATCTGAAGCATCCGGAGAGTAATTGGTATGCGTGTGATGATCAATAATGCGTGGGTTCATATTATTGACTCCTTTTTTGTAGTTCCTTTAAGATCGAAGAAAACTCAACGCCTTGATTTACCATAAGAACCATTAAATGGTATACTAAATCACTTATTTCATAGATTGTTTCAGTTTCATCTTCGTTTTTTGATGCGATGATAACTTCACTGCTTTCTTCGCCAACTTTTTTTAGTATCTTATCGAGGCCTTTGTCAAATAAATACGTTGTATAGGCGCCTTCTTTAGGAGACGCATACCGGTCTTTAACGGTATTATATAATTTAAATAACACCTGTTCGTTATTAACCGCATTGGCTTCGGTGATTGGGGTGTGGAAACACGTCATTTTGTTTTTGTGACACGCGACACCGGTTTGTTCGACTTTTAATAAGAGCGTATCGCCGTCACAATCAAGCGCTACGCTTTTTACTTTTTGGATATTGCCACTGCTTTCTCCTTTGACCCATAGTTTTTGACGACTACGGCTATAGTAAGTCGCTAGAGCGGTGTTAAGGGTTTGGTCTAAGGCCGCTGCGTTCATGTAAGCTAACATTAATACTTGGTCTGAATAGACATCTTGGACCACGACTGGGACTAAGCCTTTTTCATCAAACTTAACTTGATCTACGGTTGCTTTATTTACTTTCATTGTTTCCATGATAGCCACCCTTTCTTAGTGGAATGCCTCGGTTGATTAATTGCGCTTTTAACGTTTCGATTTCAATTTCACCGAAGTGAAATACCGACGCAGCTAATAATCCATCGGCTGTGGTTTCTTTAGCTGCTTCATAAAAATGATTGACACTGCCTGCGCCGCCTGAGGCAATGACTGGGATATTGACTTGTTCAGTAATTTGTTTGAGTAATGGAATATCAAATCCTTGTTTCATGCCATCGGCGTCCATTGAATTGATAACCAATTCTCCAGCGCCTAAAGCTTCTCCTTGTTTAGCCCATTCAATCGCATCGATGTGCGTGTTGATGCGGCCTCCGTTTTTAAAAACGTAGTATTGGCCCGCTTCTTTTTTAATATCAATCGATAAGACGACACACTGCGCACCATATTTTTTAGACGCTTCTGTAATTAAACTGGGATTATCAATCGCCGCAGAGTTTACTGATATTTTATCAGCGCCTTTTCTTAAGATGGTATCAAAATCTTTTAACGATTTAACGCCGCCACCGACACAAAATGGGATATTTAAGGTTTTGGCAACTTCTTCAACAAATTGTAAGGAGATCGCCCGTTTTTCATTGGACGCAGTAATATCATAAAATACCAGTTCATCCGCGCCTGATTCACTATAACGTTTGCCTAATGTGGCTGGGTCATCCACATCTTGTATGCCTTTAAATTGTTTGCCTTTGACGACTCTCCCTTCACGAACATCTAAACAAGGAATTATACGTTTTGCAAGCATGATAGTGCCTCCTTTAAATCAATGGTGTTTTCATATAGTGCTTTTCCGATAATGGCTCCGTCTAATCCAATCGCGTCTAGACGCAATAGATCATCGAGCGTCGTAATGCCACCTGCCGCAATGATTTCTAAAGTCGTATTGCGTTTTAACATTTCATAGTCTTTGAAATTAGGGCCTTGCATCATGCCATCTTTTTCAATGTCGGTGTATACAATGGTCTTAAGTCCCATCGCTTCTAATTCAATGGCTAAATCTAAGGCGTTGATGTTTTCGCTTTTGGCCCATCCTCTTGTTTTGACTTGTCCTTTTAAAGCGTCAATTGAGACAATGATTCTATCTTGATAGGTCTCAATCAATTGTTTTAACAAGGCTTTATCTTCAATCGCAATGGTGCCTAAAATAACACGGCTTACGCCTTCGTTTAATAAGACACTCGCAGTTTCTAAACTGCGAATCCCGCCTCCAATTTGAACGGGTTTCCCAAGCGCAATAATGTTTTTAACCGCGGTTAAGTTTTTAGGGATATTTTTTTCGGCGCCATCTAAATCAATGATGTGTAAATAGCGTGCGCCTTGATTGATAAACCGTTTGGCAACATTTTCAGGATATTCATCATAGACTGTGACTTGATCAAATTTTCCTTGTTTTAGTCTAACGCATTGATTGTCTTTTAAGTCGATTGCAGGATATAAATTCACGTCAACACCTCTTTATAGGCTTTAAAAATGTTTTCGCCAACGATTCCACTTTTTTCAGGGTGAAACTGCGTTGCGAAGACATTATCTTTTCGAATAATAGCCGGGACTTTTACGCCATAATTCGCATATGCGACAACGCTATCCATATCAGCATCGGCATAAAATGAATGTACAAAATAGACATAATCGCCTTCGTTAATAAACCTCAACAATGTATCATCTGGTTTATTAAAGACAAGTTGATTCCATCCCATATGCGGTACTTTTACGGTTGTCTTTAAAGGGCGAATCGTACCGTTTAAAAACCCTAATCCTTCTGTATAGCCATATTCTTCACTTCCTTCATATAAAAGCTGCATGCCTAAACAGATTCCTAAGAGCGGCTTCCCCGCTTTTATGTGGGCTTGAATGGAAGGGATTAAGCCTGAGGCTTCTAAAGAATGCATCGCTTCTTTAAATGCGCCAACGCCTGGTAATACCAAAGATGATGCTTGTTCAATCACTTTAAGATCTTTAGAAACAATGCTTTTGATGCCTGCTTTATCTAAGCCTCTTAACAGAGAATCTAAATTCCCTACATCATAATCTACAATGACGTTCATTTACAGCACACCCTTTGATGAAGGGAGGGTATTGGTGGTAACCGTGCTCGCTTCTTTTAATGCTTTTCCTAAGGCTTTAAAAATTGCTTCAACTTTGTGGTGATCATTTTCCCCGTAAAGTACTTCTGCGTGCAACGTTAAGCCCGCTTTAAACGCTAAAGATTTTAAAAATTCTTGAACATTTTGCGTATCCATAGTGCCTAGTTTATCACGCTCTAAGCGTGCGTTATAGACTAAGAAAGGACGATTTGAAATATCTAAGACAACGCGCGCTAAAGTTTCGTCCATTGGCATAAGAATAGCGGCGTAACGGTTAATCCCTACCTTATCTCCAAGCGCTTTTTTAATGGCTTCGCCTAATGCGAGACCAATGTCTTCTACGGTGTGGTGGTCGTCTACTTCGATATCGCCTTGACACGAAATCGTTAAAGAGAAGTTTCCGTGAAATGCGAAAAGCGTTAACATATGATCTAAAAAGGGCACCTTCGTATCGATCGAAATCGTTTTTTTATCATCAATTGCAAAGGTTAAGGCAATATCTGTTTCTTTTGTTTTATTATTAATCGTTGCGGCGCGCATCATGTAAAACCTCCTTTAAGGTATTTATAAATATGGTGTTTTCTTCTTCGGTCCCAATACTAACTCGGTAAAATCCTCGTAGCCGATCTCGAAAGGCTCTAATCAAAATCCCTTTATCTTCTAAGCGAACATTTATGTTCGCGACGTCACTTTTAAATAAGATAAAATTTGCTTCACTTGGAACGACTTCTAAATCTAAAGCTTTTAACGCTTGAAACAGGGTCGCTCTTTGGGCTTTTACATTTTCTAAATACGGACGTGCTTCAGCCATTTTCTTTAAGGCATTACAGCCAATGGTTTGGGTGATGGCGTTTAAGTTATAAGGCGCTTTCACTTTGTTTAATGTTTCAATTATTGTTTCATTGGCAATTAAAAACCCTAACCGTAAGCCGGCAAGCCCTAAGGCTTTCGATAAAGTTCTTAGGATGATTAAATTATCGTAGGTATTAATGAATTCACGCATAGACGCTTTTTCATCGTAAAATTCAATGTAGGCTTCATCCACAATGACTAAAGCGTTGGTGTTTTCTAATACATCGATGATGGTGCGTTGAGTTAACACTTTTCCGGTTGGATTATTGGGGGTGCAAAGAAAGACAACTTTAGCGTTTTGTTGATTAACTGAGTGAATTATCGTTTGGCTATCTATCTCAAAAGTATTATCTAAGGATAACGGAAAGTACGGTGCCCCATAAATAGATGAAAATACTTTATACATTTGAAAACTAGGGTCCATTCCACAAACGGAATCGCCTTGATCTATATAGGTTTTTAAAGTAAGTTCAATCATTTCACTTGACCCGTTTCCGGCAATGATTTGATTAACGTTGACGCCGTAATAGGATGACGCTTCTTCTCTAAGGCGTGTCGCAAAAGAATCTGGGTAGCGTTCTAATGCATTGGGTAAATTGTTGGTTAACCCTTCTAAAACAGGGATTGTCGCTTCGTTGGCATCAAGTTTAATTTTACCATTAAACGCTTTAGGTTCATAGGGAGTTAAAACTCTTACCGATTCTTTTGGCAACATATTATTCGTCTCCTTTCAAGCGAACTTCAATGGCGTTTGCGTGGGCTGCAAGGCCTTCTTCATAGGCAATATTCCTAACCGATTGACTGGCTTTTTTAAATGCCGTTTTAGTGTAATAAAGATAAGAACTTTTCTTTTGAAAATCACTCGTTGAAAGCGGCGAAGCAAATCGTGCCGTCCCACTTGTTGGGAGCGTATGGTTCGGTCCAGCGTAGTAATCACCTAAAGGTTCTGGGGCGTAATCGCCTAAGAAAATTGAGCCTGCATTTTCTATTTTATCTAATAGTTCAAATGGGGTTTCACACAGGATTTCTAAATGTTCTGGAGCCATTTTGTTCGATATTTCAATCGCTTCGTCTAAGGTGTTTGTGATGATGATTTTTCCTAAATCATTTAATGATTGTTCAATAATGGACTTTCGTGGTTGGGCTTTTATTTGTTCAATCAAAGCCGCTTTGACTTCTTTTGCGAGTGGCGCTGAAGGGGTCACTAAGATGGCACTCGCTAAGGGATCGTGTTCGGCTTGTGACATTAAATCTGCGGCAATGTAATTGGCATTCGCGTTTTGATCGGCAATGATTAAAATCTCTGAAGGCCCTGCGATCATATCGATGCCGACGTGACCACTGACAAGTTTTTTTGCCATAGAGACGTAAATGTTGCCCGGTCCAACTATTTTATCGACGCTAGGAATACTTTCAGTTCCGTAAGCTAGAGCCGCAACGCCGTGCGCTCCCCCCATTTTATAAACCGCATCGACTCCCGTTATTTTCGCCGCCGCTAACAAGGTTGGATTGATATTGCCAGATGCATCCGGTGGGGTAATCATTACTATTTTTTTGACGCCTGCGATTTTAGCTGGGATGGCGTTCATGAGTACCGTAGAAGGATACGCTGCACTCCCCCCTGGAATATAAAGCCCTACAGTTTGAATAGGCGTAACTTTTTGCCCAAGTATAATGCCGTCTTCTTTTTCAAATTCGAAAGGCATTAGCCGTTGTTTTTCATGATAAAGTTCGATATTGGCTTTCGCCTTTAAAAGATCATTTTTTAAGGTCTCGTCTATTTGATTGTAAGCGTCATCGATGGCGCTTTTTTGAACTAAAAAGTCTTCTATTTCAGCGTTATCGAATTTTTTTGAAAAGTCTTTTAACGCTGAATCGCCTTCTTTTTTAATGCGGTTCACGATGGTTTCAACGGCGTCATTGACAGTATCTATATCAAACTGCGAAGGATTGATTAATGACGCTATCGATACGGTTTCTTGTCTAACATCAATGGTTTTAATCATTTAAATTCTCCTTATTATCACTAAGTTTAGTTAAGATATCTTTGATTAGTGGATTTTTAAATCGATAGCTGACTTTATTGACAATCGCTTTTGCGCTTATATCAATCATATCTTCTATGACATCTAATCCATTCGCTCTTAACGTGTTTCCAGTTTCAACGATATCAACAATTACATCAGATAATCCTAGTAAAGGGGCAAGTTCAACTGAGCCATTTATTTTAATAATATCAATTTTTTGTAGTGAACCGTTATAATATTTTTTTGTAATATTGGGATATTTTGTGGCAATAGTGAGGCGTGATTTTTTAAAAGGATATTCGCTATCTACAAACCCCGCAAGGGATAGCTTACATTGTCCAAATGCTAAATCTAAGGCTTCATAGATATCGCCATCTTGTTCCATGATAACATCACTGCCAATCACGCCCATGTCCGCAACGCCTTTTTCAACATACGTCACAACATCGATTGGCTTAACCATAATATATTTAATATTATTTTCATCGATAAAGGTAAGTTTTCGACTATTTAATGATACATCGTTGGCGAGATTGATGGCTTTAAATCGTTTGAGTGCACTTTTGCCTAATCTACCTGTAGGCAATGCAATGGTTAGTGAAGGGGTCATATTAATTCATCCTTTCTTTTAATATATCATCGAGGGACAGAGAAAATCCACAAGCATCAATGGATTGTTTAGCGCCCATTGATTGAGTGTTATAGCGTCCACCATTTAAAACATTTTTGGGAATAGATGCGATGTACCCTTTGAATATAACGCCTTGATAATACCCGTAATCGCTTTGCATACTTAAATCAAATACAATATTGTTTGACCCAAGCGTCGTTTCATAGGATTTCATCTTATCAAAGCGCGCTTTGACGTTGCTGGGTACATCAAGTTTATTTAATGCTTCACTAATGGTTTTAAAATCTCCTTGCATATCTAATAAGGATTTTAAAAATGTTTGATAAGGGGCGTCACTTAAATATTTATCGACAAATTTGTTGAGTCTAGAAACATCTTTTTTATCTAATATAGCTTTTAATTTTTCTAATGTATTATCCGCTAAATTTAAGGCTTCAAAAAGTTCATCAATCAACAACGCATCGTTGATTTCAATGATGAAATCAAAATCAAAACTTTCAAACATATTTTTCGCAAGCGTTAATACTTCAAGGTCAACATCTATACTGTTTTTGCCTAAATATTCAATCCCAAATTGTTTTTTTTCTTCAATCCCGCTTGAAGTATTTAAGAAAATTGTTTCGTTATAAAATACTTTCAACGGGGTATTGTCACTCCATTTAGCCGCAACATTATCAATAATAGACGTAGTCACATCTGGGCGTAAAACTTTGACTTCTCCTTCTTTATCAATGAGTTTTACCATTGAATTTTTATCGATTCGTTTATGTTTATCTTTAAATTTCTCGTAATTTTCTAAAAGATCTGCTTCAATCATAGCGTAGCCTTTTTGTCTTACTAACGTCTCAAGTTTTTGAATGGTAAGATATTTCTTGTTAAAGTATTGCATCGTTTCTGGTAGGGATAAATTTGTCATAATGTCCTCCTATGGATATTATATTTTAGAAATAAAAAAGTCGAATGGGGAATCCACTCGACTTTATACGTAGTGGATACAAGCTAATTCTATGCAATAAAGGCTTGTATCTAACAAAACTGTTAAATAACAACCCGATTCAAATGATGATAGTGATGATGAATGTTTGTATTAGAATAATTCATTGGGATTCCTCCTTAAGGATAAAAAAAAGCTGGATAGAATATATCTATCCAGCGTATTAATAGTTTTGGAGTAGATACAAGGCCTCATTATTCATGAATAAACAGGCTTGTATCTTAAGAATGGGTCTTCTTAGATCAAACCTTGGTTTTATGATAATGATGGACTTGTAAGAATTCAATTGATTTCATAGGATTTGCCTCCATCGATTTTTCATAGTATAGCAAGGTTTATTCACTATGACAATAATTTTACCCTTAAATTTTAAAGAAAACGTTTTTACGCTTTATTTTAGCGATTAAATATAATGGTTTATTATTTGATTTTTAACGAAGAGATGATTACTATATTAATAGATGAGGAGTGAGATTATGAGTCCTGAAGTTGTCGGTTTAAGTTTGTTGTTGATTGGCTTAGCGTTAGTTGCGGCTAAACTGATACGAATTAAGTTTAAAATTTTTTCAACGTTTTTCTTACCAAGTTCTGTCATTGGGGGAGCCCTTTTATTATTACTTGGACCTGAAGTGCTTGGTCGATTCACTGGTTTAGAATACGGTTTATTTACTGAAGATATATTGTTTGTTTTAGGCAGTCTACCGGGATTATTGATAAGTGTGATTTTTGCGTCTTTATTTTTAGGGAAGAAAATTCCTGGCATTAAAACTATTTGGATGACTGCTGGTCCACAAGCGGCTTTTGGACAAACCATCGCATGGGGTCAATATGTGTTTGGCTTATTGGTGGCGATACTTATTTTAGTGCCCTTTTTTAATGCCAATCCAATGAGCGGTGCCTTAATAGAAATCGCTTTTCAAGGGGGGCATGGGACCAGCGCTGGGTTGGCCGACACTTTTGATGAACTAGGATTTTCTGAAGGAGCAGATTTGGCTATTGGATTGGCAACTGTCGGCGTTGTAAGTGGCGTTATATTTGGAGTTTTCATTATAAACTGGGGCGTTCGTAAACAAAAAACGAATTATTTAAAAGATCCTAGTGCATTTAACGAAGCGGATTTAAGAGGCATCATCGATCTTGAAGAACGACAAAGTTATGGAAAACTTTCAGTTAGTCCTGAATCCATTGAACCGCTTGCCTTGCACGTCGGCGTTATCGCAATTGCGATTTTATTAGGTCAAGTGATTTTAGAAGGGTTATTGTTTATAGAACGCAATACGTGGGGACAAAGCGAAGGCTTTGTGATTTTTGAATATTTACCGCTATTCCCCTTAGCAATGATTGGGGGCGTAATCGTTCAAATCTTCTTAGACAAATTTGATCCCCATCATTTAATTACACGGGCCATGATTACCAGAGTCCAAGGACTTGCCTTAGACTTTTTAATCGTCAGTGCCATTGCGGCACTAAGTTTAGAAGTCATTGGAGATAACATTGCAGTATTTTTAATTTTAGCAGTTGTGGGAATTAGTTGGAACCTATTTGCCTTTTTCTTCTTTGCACGCCGCATGATCCCTAAAAACTGGTTTGAACGTGGGATTGGTGATTTAGGACAATCCATGGGCATGACAGCGGCTGGGTTAATGTTAATAAGAATCGTTGATAGTGAAGGAAAAACCGGAGCGATGGAAGCGTTTGGCTATAAACAGTTAATGTTTGAACCGCTTGTTGGTGGAGGGTTTATGACTGCGCTAAGCGTCCCTTTAATTTATCAGTTTGGCCCTATTCCTATATTAATTTTCGCATTCATCGTCATGAGTCTATGGATGGCACTTGGACTTTTATACTTCGGGAAAAAAGATGCCAAAGACGTTGCGTTATAATCTCATAAAAACGCCCCTTCAAAAATGAAGGGGCGTTTTTTATACGTTATAAAATAATAAAATATAACAACATTGCGACAATATAAATTAAAAATAATAAGTTCCCATTTTCAAACGATATTTGCATGTTTCTAATCGCTTTAACAGGTCTTATATCTTTGGCGATTACTAACTTATAAAATACAAACGCAATCGATAAGGTTAACAGATAATCAAATACATTTGAAAATGAGGCCACGGTAATGGTATCAAACGGAATTCCAAAAAACCCTGTGGTAAATGGAATATAGAAATTTCCTAACATTACACAGCCAAACGCAAAAATCATTAAAGTGATGTTTTGGGCCATATTTTTCAATGGATAGGAAATGGTTTTTGGACCAAAAAAGATTTGTGACATTTTAACAAACGAAGTCGCGGTTCCAATATTCACCAAATATAAAATCCAGTAGCGCACGCCTTGGTCCGCAAATCCATACATAATAATCGATTTCGAGATAAAGCCATTAAAAAACGGAGCACCAGTAATCGAAAGCATCCCTACAATCATAAAGATACTCACCCCTGGCATGGTTTTCATGACCCCTCTAATTTGATGGACTTTTTTAGTACGATACACTCCGATAATGACCCCTGCGCCTAAGAATAACAAACTTTTAAATAATGCGTGATTAAAGGTGTGTAATATTCCACCATAGAAAATCTCAGTGTCGGCACTGGATACCCCCATCATAATAATCCCGATTTGCGATACTGTATGAAAGGCTAAAATTTGTTTTATATCTTTTTGTGATAAGGCAAACGCGACTCCAACGAGTGCGGTCATCGCGCCTATAAAGAAGAAAAAGTCACTGTAGGCGAACCCTGCCCCTTCATATAAGAAATTCATTCTAAAAAATAAATAGACGCCACCCTTTACGATCAATCCACTTAAAAGCGCACTAATTGGACTTTGGGCTACTCCATGTGCTTTAGGCAGCCATGAAAAGACTGGAAAAAGGGCCGCTTTTACTGAAATTCCAGCCATCATTAAGACATAGGAAAACCGTAAAACAACGGTATCATCAACGGCTTGAAATTCTTCAGTTAAGGCAAAAATATTAATTGAGCCATACGTATAATACACAAAAATAATTCCGGTTAAAAAGATTAACATAGCTGGTACATTAAGCATCAAGTAATAAATCGCTGCTCGAAATGATTCGCCTTTTTTATTGTAAGCGATCAATATCGCAACGATAATGGTCGCGAGTTCTAAGAACACAAAAAGGTTAAATAAATCATTGGATTGTAAGAGTCCTAAAAAGACCCCTTGTAAAAACATTAAAAAGAATAAAAAGGTATTGTCTGTTTTTCCAAACCGAAACGTATACAGCATGACCATCCACCAAGAGAATATTGATAAAAAGATAAATGACATACTCAGATTGTCGTTCGCGAGTGAGATGCCTATTCTTTCATCCCACCCGCCAAGGACAATATGCGACATTTCAAAATTTCCTGAGAAATGATTGTAATAAAAAACTGCAAGAATTGTGATGGCTAGCTGTGCTGCAAACGCCACCAAATTCATATGTTTCCATTTAAATAAATAAATGAAAATCGACGCAATAACAGGAATAAAAATAAGGAGTACTGACCCATTAATCATGACTTAACATCCTCTCTAGAGAGGACCTCCTTCCACTCCACACTCCCGTAATGGTGGAAAACCTTAATACAAAGCATTAAGGAAAGTGCAGTAACCGTTGAGCCAATGACAATAGTCGTAATCATTAAGGCTTGTGGTAAGGGATCAACTATACTCGTAACCCCTTCGCTTAAGATAGGAATGGCCCCACCTTCAAAATTTCCTAAGTTCAAAAACAATAATATCACGCCTGATTCTATAATGGTGACACTAAAAACACTCTTAATAATGTTATCGCTACTCGAAAGGCCGTAAAAGCCAATTAGAACAACTAAAAACGTAAGAATTGGATTCATTTTAACGCCCCTCCTTTAAAAATGCAGTAAATATGGTCCATAGTCCTAGGGCAACTTTAACCCCAATTAAGATGTTTAACAACACTAAATAAATAGCTTTTTGATCAGCGGATGCATCAAGTGCAAAGAAATTGGTGAAGAAGGTTCCACGAGTGAATATTGAAAGCGATGCGACCAATATCACAAGTAAATATACAATTTTTTCTACCGTAACAATTAAGCCAATATTGGTTTCTTTATCGGCGTCAATATAATATAAAATTAAAATGGCCGTCGCAACAATGGTTCCGCCTTGAAACCCACCCCCTGGTGAGAGATGTCCGTTGATGATGACATAAAACCCAAACGCAAGCATTAACGGATAAACCAAGCGTGAAAAGGTAACGAAAAGATCAGGGGTTTTATATTTATCAATCATAAATTTCGCGTTTTTCTCTTCTATATCGTGTTTAGAAATCCAAATAACCCCAGAAACTGCGATTAATAATATGCCCGCTTCAAACAGCGAATCAAACAATCGATAATCAAGTAAAATTGCCGTTACTAAGTTATTTGACCCAGTTTGTTCTTGCCCGTATTCAAAAAAGTACTCTTTTCCAAATGAATTATATAATTCTTCAAGTTCTATAATGCTTACTGTAAAGACCCAAAAAATAACACCAAGTAATACAATTAATAATATTTGTCTACTCACCGAAATCACGATCCTTAAATTTGACGACACGAATATTATTATAATCTTTTGTTATTTGTTCTAATTTATTCATCAAAATATTAGACGCTTTCCCTTTTAAAACATACTCATTGGTTGTTGGGTCTTTCGTAACAATTAAATCCACATTGGTTTGTTCACAAAGAACTTGGTCTTTCCCCTCACCAAGTTTACATAACAGTGGATCATTGGTGATATTTAACTCTAAGTGATAAAAATCGGAAAAGCGTTTCAGTAAGATGTAGCCAACCCCAGTTAACTGATTATCTGAAATAATAAAGTCATCCATCGCTTTATCAAGTATTATAAATTCCCGCTGACGCGAAATACTAATAACATAGATTAACGGAATAATTGCACTCCCAATCGCAACTTCAGCAATCGCAACGTCTGGGGCATTATTTATAACATAAAGCGACGCAGTCACAAGAGAAAATGATGCGATTAATATAACAATAGTTCCATTATTTTTATGTACCACTATCGCAATTGCGATAAAGATTAAAAGAAACTGAAGTGCGTAAGCTGTATAATCGATGAGTGACAAATCTGATATATACTCAACCATATAAATCGCTCTCCTCTTCTTGTGTTTTTTTCTTATCTTCTTCGTGCATCAACTCTTTAACCTCAACTCCGGTTAAATACGCACTACGAATATTCACATGCGAAGAAATCGGGGTAGTAATTAACAAGAATCCAATTAATAACACAAACCGTATAATATAGTCGTATTTAAATTGAAATCCCGATTCAAAATCGCCTAAAAACGATGCGACTAATAACGCAATTAAAACCAGCAATGACCCAACGGTATCAATCGTGGCCGCTGATAATATTCTACTGTATAAATTTTTAATAATAAATACAGACGCCATGCCAAAGAAAATAAAAATCCAGGCGATAACGAGTAAAACAATTGAAACATATATCATTTTTCTCGCCCCCCTGTCATGATATATTTAGACAGCAAGGTAATCGTTAAAAATCCGATAATCCCATATGAAATCGCAATATCCATGAATAAAATATTATCGACATAAATAGCATAAACCGCAATAAACATTACAACTTTAGCACTGATTAAATTGACCATTAATAATCGATCCCAAATGGTTGGTCCGATGACGAGTCGAACAAAACTAATAAAAATCGCAAGAATTGTTAAAAACAAAGTGATGATTAAAAACCATTCAAACAAACTCATTATAAATCACCCTTTTGTTTTAATAATCGTTCAAACTTATTTTTGACTTTCGCTTCTAATTCCTCAGCCGTCTCCCCAGGTTTAGCAAGCGTTAGTACCGTTATTCTGTGCGTTTTTGAATCACTGTCAATAGTAATAGTCCCTGGTGTTAAAGTAATTGAATTGGCAATAATCCCCAGCAAAACAGGGTCATCTAAATCCAATTTCACATCAAACACAACAGGCTCATAATGATGGGCAACTAAGTTAAAGACATAAAATATTGACGCTTTAAAAATCTCCACAAATAAAAACCCAACATAGACAATAATCGTACGTATCTTTATAGAGTGATATAAATAGCCATCATCATCGTATAAAACGTTATATGATGCGGCTGTAACCACGCCACAAATAAAGATACCTGCGATAATTGTTTCTATGCGGAAATTTAGTGCTAGGAGAAACCAAAACACCATTAAAAACAAAAACAGCTTATAACGCAATCTAATATAAGCAAGCATAGTATTCTCTCCTTATGATCATCCAGTTAATTTCGTTTTTATTATAACACTTTCATTATTAATTAGCGTATTAAATTTAAACTTTCAAACTTAGTAAAGCAAGCGCCGTTTTAGCATCTTTTATTTCACCGTTTTCAGCGAGTTTGATCGCTGCGCTAAGCGGCATCTTCACAAGATCTACATATTCTTCTTCATCGCTTGAGGGCGGATGGTCCATCGGGTAAACATCACGCGCTAAATAAATCTCTACCAATTCATTGGAAAACCCAATCGCTGTATAGACACTTTGTAGTTTAATAAAGTTTTGAGCGCTATAGCCAGTTTCTTCTTCTAATTCACGCTTTGCACAAACCTTGCCGTCTTCATCCGGTGTATCTTTTTTCCCCGCTGGAATTTCTAAGACATCTTCTCCTACTGCGTAGCGATGTTGTCTAACCAATAAAACGTCGCCCGCTTTTGTGATTGGAAGCGTTGCGGCCGCACCAATATGGTTTACGACTATTCGTTTGCCTTCTTTTCCACTCGGAAGGCGGACTAAATCTTCTTTTAACGTTATAAAGTCAGACTCATACACCATTTTGGAGTGTATTTTACGTTCACGTGGCATTGATTTCATTGTAAAGCCTTCTTTCTGTAAAGTCCTTATCCACATTATACATCAAACCATCTCCAAAACAAAAGCCCAAAATTTGGGCTTCTATTTTATCAATAGCCTTAACGAATTTAAAATGACACCAATAGTAGATAGTTCATGCATTAACACCCCAAAAGGCAGTTGTATTTGACCAAAGATATTCCCAATCATTAAAAATACAATAACCAATACTGAAAATGTAATATTTAATCGAATGATGCCTTGTAGGCGACTGGCGATTTTAAATACTTTTTCAAGGTTGCTTAAATTATCATCGATAAACACAATATCACTGGTTTCTAACGATACATCTGTTCCAGTCCCCATCGCGATTGCGACGTCGCTTTGTGTTAATGCAGGTGCATCGTTTATGCCATCCCCAATCATTAACACTTTTCCATAATCTATTTGAGATTGCTTGACGATATCAACTTTGGTCTGTGGAAAACATTCAGCATGTAAGGTATCGATTCCAATCGTCTCAGCTAAAGCAAGGGCTGTTTTTTCAGTATCCCCTGTCATCATAATGGTATGGATATTTCTCAATTTCAACGCTTGAATCATTTCTTTAACGCCGTCTCTTAATGTATCTTTAAGCGCAACATAAGCCACTAACTGTTTATTTTTGATCACATAAACATTGGTTTGTCCTTTATCCATAGACGCGTTAAGTTTTGTTTTAAGGGTATCACTCGCTTTATAATCAAAGCGTCCTACTTTCCACTCATCATTTTTTAAAGTCGCTTCCATGCCATACCCTGGGCGCTCTTTTGTCGATATTTCACTTAACGCGTTTGCGTCATTATTTAAATGCTTAACAATTGCTCGAGCCAAAGGATGATTAGATTGTTGTTCTAAAGTGAAAAGCACTTGTTTAATCGTCTGAAGGTCTTCTTGTTCGTGAACAATTTCAACCACTTTAGGTTCCCCTGTTGTCACAGTTCCAGTTTTATCAAAAATAACCGCGTTCACTTCACTGAGCCCTTCTAATCTTGACCCACCTTTTATCAATATGTGTTTTTTTGAGGCATTTGATAAGGCTGCTAAAACTGCGGGTGAAACCGACGCAACCAAGGCGCAAGGTGACCCCACCACTAAAACAATAATGCCTCTATAAAAAGATTCTTCAAATGTTAGCCAATTAAATAAAGGAGGAATAAACATCATCATAAGCGCAAACGCAATCACAACATATACGTAATAACGTTCAAAAACCTTAATTCTTGATTCGCTCTGTGGATGATCATTTTGCGCAGTTTCCACAAACGACACAATCTTTTGAATTACTGAGTCTTTTGCATTTTTAACGGCTTTAATAATAACTGAACTTTCAATGTTGATCGCCCCAGCATATACAATATCGCCTTTATGTTTATACGCGGGTACAAATTCACCCGTAATCGCTGCTTGGTCAACCGCGGTATCCCCTTCTAATATAACACTATCAACTGGAACCTTTTGTCCAACCTTAACAATGAGATGATCATGTTCCTTTACTTCGCTAAGCGATACTTCCTTTTCTATTCCATCTTGATATAAAATCGCCGTTTCTGGCGCTAAATTTAATAAACTTTTTAAAGCCTTTTCACTTTTAGCATTAGCATACGTTTCTAAAACGCCGCTAATAGAAAAAATTAAGATTAAAATTGCCCCTTCAGAATAATTCCCTATTAAAAATGCACTTAGGGCCGCTATAATCATTAAAAATTCAACATTTAACCGTTTTTCTTTTAACGTATCAAACAACCCTTCTTTCGCTTTATGATATCCCCCGATAATAAACGCAAACGCAAAAAGGGTTATTATAAGCGTGTTTTCCTCTGAAAAAATAGCACTTAATATAAACGCACCAACAATCATAAAAACCGCAACACTCGCAAATAACGTCTCATAAAACATTGCTTTTTTCAATGTAATCCCCTCCTATGTCATTGCCTATATTTTACCAATAAAATAACTGAAAAGATATAATCACAAATAGACTTTTTATAAATAAGCGTCTTATTTATAAAAAATATATCAAAAGATAAAAAGATGGAGACTTTGAAACGCTATCCCCATCTTTATATACGATTTACTTTAAGAAAGTCTTCTAAGTTTATCTTTATGCGGAGCAGTTAAAATCATAAATAGCGAACCGATCAATACAATCATAATTGCACTGACAAACCAACTTAATGAATAAGACCCCGATATATCTGCTAAGAAACCGATAAAAGGTGGCGCAACGACCATGGTGAGTCTAATCGATATTAATATAATAGCGGTCGCTGTTCCCATTAGTTTAGGTCCTGCGACATCGCCAAGGGTCGTAAAAAGCATTCCGATAGTCGCAAATGAAAACATTCCGAGCACAAATGAAAAGACCCCAAGCATAATTCCAGGTAAAACGCCTTGTATGACGACGCTTCCCATAATCAAGAATAAAACACCAATCCCTAAAGAGAGACCAAACATCGATAACCGTCGGTTTGAATTCAAGAAACGATCATTAAGGTACCCAAACAGTGGATTTCCTAAAATACCGCCCGCATTAAAAAGCGCCAAGAAAAACCCCGCCGTTGATGCTCTAAAAGCTAAATCACCTGTTAAAAAGAGTGTATAATGAATTGTAATATTACCAACTGAAAGGCCTACTACAATCCCCATAATCGCAACAATCCATATCAAAGGATTTTTTACTACCTTCTTAAGTTGACCTTTTTTATTCCGAGGATTGCCACTTTGATCTCCGTTATTATTAATGGGTTGATATGTTCTAAAAAGAACCAATGTTACCAATAACGCAAATCCAACAGCAATATAAACCCCCACGCGCCAGCCAAAATTCTCTCCAATGGTAGGCAATAAATACGATGCAATAATGCCTCCGAAACTTGCGCCAGCATGGACAATTCCATTAGACGTTGCGCGTTTAGAACTATCTACCATTTCAATAATCCCTTTATTGAGTGAAGGCGTCACCACACTAAATGCGACCCCTGTAAATAATGCTAACCCTAACATAAGTGGATAATACGGCATAACCGTATGTAAAAGCATTAACGAACCCACAACACTTACTGCCCCAATAAGGCCTCTTCTAGGACCGAGTTTATCAGCAATTTGACCTGAAAATATAGCAAGCGCTACGCCGCTTATATAAAAAAACGTTGCGTAAAAGCCGGCTTGAGCACTGCTTAAATTAAATTCAGCACTGACCAAAGGCATCATCGCTTTAAATCCATCGATTGCGATGGCAATCGCCGCGAACGATAAAGCCATAATAAAAAGCGTTGATGTAATCGAGACTGGTTTTATTACTCGAGCTTTCATAATTTTCCTCCAATTTTTTATTCAATTGTCATAATTATACCCTTCATCGTCAATCACAACAATTTTTTTGCACTAAAAAAAGGATAGGTATAAAGCAACGTTTAATACCTATCCTTATACTTTACTTAATAACCACCCGATGAAACTTCCCGTTTCGGTGGTGAATCGGTGTCATCGTTATAAAGGCATTAGGGTCAATTTCTAAAATAATCCGTTCTACATCATAGACTTCATGGGTTTGGGTAATCATCCATAATATACTTCTATGTTCTCCTGTATAAGCGCCTTTTCCATCGATGATGGTGACGCCGCGAATAAAGTTTTTGATGATTTCATCTTTAACCGCTTCCCCATTCACTGTTAAAATATCTAACCTTACGCGTTTATAAGCAGTGTGAAGTTTTTCAATTAAAATATTGGTAACAAAGAAACTTAAGAGCGTATAAAACGCAAATTGTGGGTCAAATACTAACAGAGATATCCCTAGTATAATTGCGTTCATAACTATTCCAATTGATCCAATACTAAGTTGGAACTTAATCGATAAATACTGAATGACGATATCAATCCCGCCTGTAGATGCGCCAGCTTTCAACGTCAGCGCTGCACCAATCCCAACAAGCATTCCCCCTAAGACACTAGCCGCTAAAATATCGCTCCCAGAAGTGATGGTTTGGTTTTCAAAAATACCAAGTAAAATTCCTTGCATGATAATTGAATAAACCGAGTAATAGACAAATGTTTTAGAAATCCCTATAATTCCTAACGCCATTATCGGTATATTAAATAAAACAACATAAACCCCTAAATTAAGATTTAATCCCAAAACCCTAAAGCCATATTGTGTTAACGCCGCAAACCCCGTTAATCCACCTGGAATAAGATTGGCTGGGACAATAAAAAAACTAATGCCGATAGAAAATAACACTGTCCCAAGCGTTACAAACATCAAACGTTTCATCTCAAGATCTAAATTCATGTATCTCACATCCTTAAAAATACTTCTGATGTACTTTAAACCTTAGACGAATGTTTGTCAATCAATTTAAAATGAAAAGGTTTTTAATAATTAAAACATTAAAAAAAACTGCAAAGCACAGGTGTGCTTTGCAGTTACATTATTTATCTGTTTAATATCTTTTGATAAAATAAAACAAATCCGAAGATTGCCAGGCCAATGACTAAGTAAGCGACAATCAAGAATCCAGTTAACCCGTATGCTAAATACCCAAGCGCCGCAAATAACGCCGTGACACCAGCGTAAGGAACTTGTGAAATAAAGTGTCCGTGCAACGTAGAACGCGCCCCTGTCGCAGATAAGACAGTCGTATCACTAACAGGCGATGAATGATCCCCAAATACTGCGCCCCCTAATACCGCCGCAATAATAACAGGCATCATCGTTTGATCGGTTGCCATTGCTACAGGGATTGCGATTGGGAGTAATATTCCAAATGCGCCCCATGATGTCCCCGTTGCAAACGCGATAAAGCCTGCAATCATAAACATAATGACAGGAATAAATAAGTTTGCAATCGATGCTTCATCAATATACCCTGCAACCATTTCACCAACACCAAGTTCTTGAATGGTACCCGACACTAACCATGCAAGGATTAAAATAGACCCTGCAGTTACTAACATATTAAGCATCCCTTTAGCAGCGTACGTTACCATACTTTTTGGCTGAACTCCCTCAGCGTCCATCGAAAAGCCAACCGCAGTAACTAACGATAAAATTCCTGCAAAGAATAGTGGTAAGGTAATGTCTTGGTCTAAAAATTCACTGCCTGTAAAACCTGATTGCGCAAACATGATAATTAGCGTTGATAATACAAGCACAACCACAGGCGCAATGAGCGTCCAATGCGTTGCATTTTTTCCTTCAACATCTTCATCGCTTACGGTATCACCTGATTCTAATACCGATTCATCGTTGCCTTCTAAAGCGCCTGCTTCAAACCTTTTCATCGGGCCAAAATTGATCGCTAAACGAATGGTTAAAAACACCATGATAATCGCTGATATAGGATAAAATTGATACGGCACAGCCGCAATGAATCCAGTAAATCCAGTATGCGCTGTATACCCTACATCATCAAATAATCCACCCATTAATCCGATAATATAAGCACCCCACGTTGATAAAGGCATCAAGATTACAATCGGTGCACTAGTTGAATCAATGATATAAGACAATTTTGCACGAGAGATCTTATATCGGTCCGTAACAGGTTTAGAAACTTCACCAATAACAAGGGCATTAAAGTAGTCGTCAATAAATATTAAAAGCCCTAAAATCCATGTTAACATTTGAGCAGCCATAGGACTTTTAACTTTTTTAACAGACCATTCCGCAAACGCTTGAATCCCACCTGCCAATGAAATAACCGCAGTTATGCCTCCAATAAGTACTACAAACCCCACAATCGGCATGTACCAGTCAAAACTCGTGAGAATGCCAATCAAACTATCCCACATATACTGTAGCGTCCCAAGAAAATCAACACTAACAGCGTTCGTCTCAAAATCCCAGTTCATTAACAAAATCGCAGAAAGTAAAAACCCGATCCCTAATGCGAGCAACACTTTCCTTGTTGCAATTACCAAAACAATCATAATAATCGCTGGTGATAATGCAATCAATAAATCCATAAATTTATCTCTCCTTTTTTTAATATGCTAATTTTATCACGATTATTTTGACATTACAAATACATTTAGCGCTTAATAATAAGCCTAATTATGCATGTGAATTTAATTTCCGTGATTAATACGTTATAATTAAAATATAAAGGAGGGTTCTTATGCCAATTAATATGGATATGGACAAAAATATATTACTCAGTTTAATCAACACAAAACTTCGTAATGATTACGTCTCTTTAGTTGAACTCGGCAGTAACGAACAAATAGATTTAACAGAACTTAAAAAACGATTAAAAGCGGCTGGGTTTGAATACGATGAAAAATCCAATCAATTTAAATAAGCTATTGAGTCAGCGCCAATGCGCTGGCTTTTTATCTTGCATAAAACTTGTATATATTTCGAATTCGAAATATAATAAAAAAGAGGTGATTTTATGAACCCATTAAAAGGCATTCATCATGTCACTGCGATTACAAGCAGTGCCCAAAAAATTTATGAATTTTTTACAGATATATTAAGCATGAAGTTGGTTAAAAAAACCGTCAACCAAGATGATATTAATACTTACCACTTGTTTTTTGCGGATAACGCTGGCAATCCAGGTACTGATATGACGTTTTTTGATTTTAAAGGCATTTCTAAAGCTCAAAAAGGCACCGATGAAATTGCGAAAACAGGCTTTCGAGTCGCTAGCGACGAAGCTCTATCTTACTGGGCTAAACGATTGAATATTTACGAAGTTAAACACGAAAAGATACAAGACTTTTTAGGCCGTAAAACTATATTTTTCGAAGATTTTGATGGCCAAGAATATGCGTTATTTTCAGACGAAGGCGTACCGGGCGTTGCGCCTGGAATCCCTTTTGAAAACGGGCCAGTTCCAAACGAATATGCCATTATTGGACTCGGACCTATCTTTTTTAGAATATCGGATAAACCTCGAATTGATAACGTTTTAACCAATCAATTAAAGATGCGGTTGGTAAGCGAATTTAATAACTTTTCCCTATATGAAATGGGAGAAGGGGGAAACGGAGCTTCGGTCATAATAGAAGTTGATAAAGACCGTGCGATAGCCCAACAAGGCTATGGTGGCATCCATCATGTTGCATTCCGAATTGAAAATAAAGCTGAACTTGATGGCTGGACCGACTATCTTAACAAGCAAAGACGTCCCAATTCTGGATTTGTCGATCGCTTTTACTTTAAATCACTATATACTAGATTATATCCTGGTTTATTGTTTGAATTTGCGACTGAAGGCCCAGGCTTTATCGATGAAGACGAAACGTTAGAAACGCTTGGCACTACTTTAGCGTTACCGCCCGCTTTTAAACATAAACGCCAAACCATTGAACGCATAGTAACCCCGTTAGAAACAACAAAACACGCTACGCCATATAAAAAGGAATATTTACATGAGTGACTCACTAAAAACCATTCCTATTTTATTTAAAGCGAAACACGCTTTAGAACACGCAATACGGAGAAACATTAAAGAACAAGGCCTAAATCCAACCGAATTTGGGACCCTTGAAATTTTATATAATAAAGGACCACAATGCGTAGGTACCATTCAAGAAAAAGTATTAATTGAAGCGTCGTCCCTATCTTACGTCTTAAAAACTTTAGAAACTAAATCTTTACTTATTAAAACAAAAGATCCAAACGATTCTAGACGATTTATTGTCTCCTTAACTAAAAATGGGAAACAGGTGTTTTCAACGATTTATGAGAACCACGAAATGGCGATGCGCACCATCTTAGATAGACTCACCCACGCCGAAGAAGTAACTCTACAAACCTTGCTTAAAAAACTAGGAAAATTTTAAACTCAGCCATGGGGCTGAGTTTTTTATTTCTATAGAGCGTTAATTCTTTTTTAAAGGTTTAATTTTTCTCCGTTTTCCGCTATAATCATAGCGTGTAAGCACTATGGTTAGTTAAAATCATCAGTAATAGAGTAACAATCATAAATATAAAGGGGCTAATGTATGAAAACACTCGCAATAATTGGCGCACAATGGGGCGACGAAGGCAAAGGAAAGATTACCGATGCGTTGGCGGAAAAAGCCGACGCTGTCGTGAGATTTCAAGGGGGAGATAATGCTGGGCATACAATTAAGTTTGATGGGAAGAAATTTGCACTTCATTTAGTCCCTTCAGGTATTTTTAGACCGAACTGCATTCCCATCATGGGAAGTGGAATGGTAATTAATCCACTCAGTCTTTATGAAGAATTAACTATGATAAAAGACGCAGGGTTTCATTACGATTTACTCGCAATTTCAAACCGTGCTCAGGTTATTTTACCGTTTCATAAAACGTTTGATCATTTGTATGAATCGTTAAAACGACGTAAAGTCGGCACTACCGCAAAAGGAATTGGGCCTGCCTATAGTGAAAAAGCTTTAAGACGTGGAATTAGAATGCATACATTTTGTGATGAAAACCGATTTAAAGAATATATCGATGAGACGTTACCGCAAATCAACGCGTTATTAAAAGCGCATGGATTTGACGAAGTTAATCCAACCACGTTATTAAATGAAATGGTTCCCGTACAAAAAGCCTTAAAACCCTATATAAAGGATACGTCTAAATTAATCAACACGATGATTGATAACGATAAAGCAATTATGTTTGAAGGCGCACAAGGCACAATGCTTTGTTTAGATCACGGGACGTATCCATTTGTGACCGCATCGAGTCCTTCTGCGGCTGGGATTCCTTTAGGCGCCGGGATTGCGCCACATAAAATCCAAAATGTCTTAGGGATTGTCAAAGCCTATACAACGCGTGTTGGGGGTGGGGACTTCCCAAGCGAAATAGAGGGCGATCTTGCTGAGACAATACGCATTAAAGGGCATGAATTTGGAACAACCACATCCAGAGCAAGACGAATCGGTTGGTTAGACATCGTTGCTTTGAATCATGCCAATCGCATAAATGGGTTTAGTAGCCTTTCTATTATGTTACTTGATGTATTAAGTGGATTAAAAGAAATTAAGATATGCAAAGGGTATTTACTAAACGACGTAGAAATTGATTATGTCCCTGCCGATAATGATGAATTAAAGCGTATAGTCCCCGTGTATGAAACACTACCTGGTTGGGAAGAAGACATTACTCACGTTAAATCTTTTGATGCCCTTCCTCAAAACGCTAAAAACTATCTACAGCGTATTGAAGCGTTAAGCGAAATTCCAATCAGTATTTTTAGCGTCGGACCTTCAAGAAATGAAACCATCTACCTCAAAGATCCTTACACTGTAAGAGGTGTCAAACATGATTGATAGATATAGCCGTGCTAGTTTTAAAGCCCATTTTACCCAACAAAAAAAGTTTGAACGCTTCTTAAGCGTTGAACTTGCTGTTTTAAATGCTTTAGCCCATCATGGAGAAATCCCTATAGATAGTGTAGACGCAATAGCACAAAAAGCCCGCATTCATGTAGACCGCATCGAAACGATTGAAGCGACTACAAAACACGATGTTGTTGCTTTTATTGAAAGCATCACAGAACAGCTCGGTGAAGAAAAACGGTATTTTCATTATGGTTTAACGTCTACAGACATTGTTGATACAGCAAATGGATTAATGTTTAAAGCCATCAATCCTATTATTGAATCCTCAATTAAAACCTTTATCGATGCCCTGAAAACGATCGCAATTAAACACAAATATACTCCCGCTATTGGCCGGACCCATGGCATCCATGCAGACATTACGTCTTTTGGGCTCAAGATGGCGTTATATGTTGATATTTTTAAACGACATCTTAATCGGTTTTCAGCCGCAAGAAAAACGGTTGAAGCCGGAAAAATTAGTGGTGCCGTTGGAAATCATGCAAATATCAAAGCAACCATTCAAGATGACGCCTTACATCGTTTAGGGTTAAATGCACCTAATATTTCAACTCAAGTCCTTCAGCGAGATCGATTTAGTGAATATATAAGTGTATTAACGTTAATTTCTAATTCTTTAGAACAACTAGCCGTTGAAGTCCGTCACTTATCAAGAACCGAAGTTAAAGAAGTTGAAGAAGCCTTTAAAAAAGGACAAAAAGGATCTTCAGCAATGCCGCATAAGAAAAATCCTATTGCCAGTGAGAACATAACTGGATGCGCCAGAATCATGCGAGGATATTTGTCTATGGCATTTGAAAACACAGCGCTTTGGCACGAACGTGATATTTCACATTCATCGGTTGAACGCATTATATTTGAAGATGCCCCCACGTTACTAGACTATATGTTAACCCGCTACACCACAGTCATAGAAACCTTAGTTATCCATGAAAAAAATATGATAAAAAACATTGAATTAACGCATGGGGTTATTTATGCTCAACAAGTCATGCATGCCTTGATAGATAAAGGAAAAAGTCGTGATGAAGCTTATAGAATTGTCCAACCACTAGCCATCAAAGCATACGATGAACGTCTAAATTTTAAAACCATCATCAAAGAAGAAAATCTTTTACCTAATAACACACTTGAAGCAGTATTTAATCTGGAAAATTTCTTAAAAGAAATTGACACAATTTATAAACGCATTGGAATTTAAACCGTTAAAACTGATTCATTTTGAATCAGTTTTTTTATACTATTCAAGGCTTTATATGCATTAATTTCTAAGTTTAATAGAACTTTTATTGTCAACGTTTAAAATACAGGATTTTTAAGCGTGCATATTTGTAATAAAAAAGTAAGGTAAATGATAGTATAAATTAAAATTTGTAATATAAAATCTCAATATATTAATAAACGATGTACGGAGAAAAAACTATGAAGCTATCAAAACTTGTAACATTCATAAACGATACCATTGATTTTAGTGAAGATTTAGACAAAAGTATATTATTACTAATGCGATTTCTGCATGAAGAAATGCAGTTAATATCTATTCATTTACATCAAATTGAAGAAGGAAAAGTTACCAAGAATATAAACTTTCCTGATGATGTGAACTTTCATCCTTTCCCTAGTCATTTGTTAGGTGGTCCATTTAAAAAATATGTCTACCATGTCAATACCATTGAAGATCAATACGTTTATAACATTAGTTTAAACAAATTCGGGTTATTTACATTTATAAGTGAGAATAAATTTGGTGAAGAATTTTTAGATGAGTTTACTAATTATATAACCTTGGTTGATTATATCTTTTTTTCTTTTAAAAAAGAACATGAACTAGAAGGTATTTTAGAAAATGAACGTAATCTATTTCAAAATATTATTGATGCAATCCCTGATTTAATTGCTTATAAAGGGGTAGATGAAAAATACTATGTTATAAACAAAGCAGCTAAAGAACATTATAAGTCTGATATTATAGGTAAAACAGTCGATGAACTATATCCTTCTAAAGAAGCAAATTTTGTAAGAGAGCTTGATCAAGAAGTCTATAAAACATTAAACCCTAAACGACGGACTATTCCAGTTTATACATCATTTGGTTTTTTTCAAGCAGACTCTATTAGAAGTCCAGTTCTTGATACGGCAGGAAATCTTGAGGGTATCGTCTCAATTGCAAGAGATATTTCTGATGTTATGAAAGCAAAAGAAAAACTTGAAAGTAACTATGAATTCCAAAATATACTAGTCCGATTAGCTACTAAATTTATAAATGTCCCTTATAAAAATAAAGAATCTGCTGTTAATGAAATATTATCGATGAGCGGACAATTTATAAACGCCGATCGTGCATTTGTATTTTTATATCATTTTGATAAAGAATTAATTGAATATCGTTACGAGTGGTGTAAATCTGGTGTGTTGCCACAAATAAACGAAATCAAATATTTAGACCAACAAGATTATATAGAGGATTGGGTCAATAAACATAAAGCTGGAGAGTCTATATTCATACCAGATATCGAAGCTCTTGATCATAGTTCAATGATTTATAAAACCCTTTCTATGCAAGATATAAAATCCGTGATAACAATTCCTTTAATGGATGGCGATAAGTGTCTTGGGTTTGTAGGATTTGATGATGTACAAGATAACAGAATTTGGGACCAAAGAGAACGTAATCTCTTAAATATTTTAGCAGAAATTATTGCCAATCTATTGATTAATACACGCAAAGAAAAAGAACTCATTAATGCTAAAGAAATGGCCGAAGCGGCAAGCAGTGAAAAAAGTAGTTTTTTAGCAAACGTTAGTCATGATATCCGTACACCTTTAACTGGATTATTTAATGTTATAGAACTATTAAGACTCTCAAGTCACAATGATGAACAAAATCAGTGGCTTGATATAGCTGATTATTCTATTAAAAGTTTGGACATATTACTTTCTAATGTGATTGATATTACTAAAATTGAATCGGGTATTTTTGATTTTTCACCAAAAGAATTTAATTTAGAACATTTGGCCTTTAACGCTCTTAATACACAAGCGTCAAACGCAATAGAAAAAAATATCGACTTAAAATTCAATTATGATTATTCGATTGATTCAACCCTTTATTATGACACAACAATGATTAATAAAATACTCTTAAACCTTGTCAATAATGCTATAAAATATACCGATGAGGGAAACATTGAATTGAGTATAAAAAAACTATCTCAAGATGATAAATATGCAAAAATAAATTTCCAAATCATCGATACTGGGATTGGCATTAGTGAAACGCACATCAAAAAAATAACGAATAAATTTTACCAAGTCAATAATACTATCCGCAAAGAACATAGTACTGGACTTGGCTTATCTATAACTAACTTATTGTTAAAACAACTCAACAGCAAACTTCTTATAAACTCTACATTAGAAAAAGGGAGCGAATTTTCTTTTACTTTAAACATTCCGCTAACCAATAGGACGAACATCTATAGTGTAATGAAAAATATTAATGTTGCGGTTATGGTGTTTGAATTTCATTATCCTTTAGACTTAAAAGAAGCGTTAGATAGTTTGCCTATTAACGTTGATATTTTTAATCAAGCAACTGAAGCGTTAAAATCTTATGACGTTGTTATATGGCTACTTGATAAACATTTATCCGAAACATTCAAAGCCTATCAAACATTCAAAGCTACGAAACAATCAAACATAATGGATGTGATATATGATATCAACGATACAATCAATAATGTTGATAACATAAAATTAGAATCCTACTACTTCGCAAAACCTCCATTTTTAAGGTATAGATTTCTTCAACGCTGGAAAGATTTTAACAATGCCTTATCTCTTAAACTTGATACATCTAATAAACATACTAAAAAAAGGATTCTTTTAATAGAAGATAATCATATTAGTTTAATGACACTCACTAATATTTTAAAACGTAATCAATACATCGTAAAAGAGTGTTCTAATGCCGAAGAAGGATTACAAGCCTTAAAAGAAAATGCTTACGATATCTTACTTTTAGATTTGCAACTTCCTTTAATGCAAGGCGATGAACTTACTGAAATAATCAGAAATACCCCTTCTGCTTTTCAAGATATTGTAATCATTGGCACCACTGCTCATGCACTAAAAAATGATATTGATCAATATTTAAAGAGTGGAATGAATGCCGTTTTAACAAAGCCATTTAATATCAAATTGCTTATTGAAAAAATTGAAACCTTATCAAAACCAGTTCAAAGTAAAAATTCCCCTATCTTGCTAGATAGATTTGACGAAACTGATTTTGAAAGTCGATTTGAAGGCTATTTAGATTTAGGACACTCTATGATGTATGAGTTCATAAAAACGTATAACGATGAACTCAACAAACTTGATGATCTTTTTATCAAAAATAATAAAGACCTTCTACGTAAAGGTCTCCATCATTATAAAGGTATGCTAAGTTATTTATCAGCACATCATCTAGGTGGAATTATAGATGAACTAAGAGATAAACTAGATACAGAGCCCTTTACTGATCTCAATCTATATGAATATTATGAGACTATCCATAAAGAAACGTTACGGTTAGTCGATGTCTTAAATCATTACTTAAAACATCATAAGGAGAATAAATTATGAACCATAACGAATGTTTAATTATAGAAGATAACAAAATAGTAGCTGGACCTTTAATAAAAGCCCTAAGCCAACAAGGGTATATCGTTGATCACGTAACATCTGCTGAAGAAGCTATTCAAAGAGTTACCCATACATCGTACGATATCATACTACTTGATCTTATTTTACCAGGTATGGATGGTCAAGAATTCATCAAAACATTTAGAGAAAATCAATCAACACCAATATTAGTTATTTCAGAAAAACATTCTGATGTTGGAAAAGCGATAAGTTTAGAATTAGGAGCTGATGATTACATTACAAAACCTGTTTCTATAATTGAACTTGTTGCAAGAATCAAAGCAATTATCCGAAGATCCTACCCTACAGAAAATACTGAAACACTTACATTTAAAAATATATCATTAAACCCTGGTAATCATGAAGCATTGAAGAATAATGAACGCATTCCACTCACTGTCAAAGAATATAAGATATTAAAATTATTTTTTGAACATCCCAATAGTGTTTTAAGCAAACAGCAGATATTCAAAAATATTTGGGACCGCCATAATAATTTTGGCGATGACAATCTTATTAATGTTCACATGAGACGATTGAGACAAAAAATAGAAGATGACCCTGCAAATCCTAAAATCATCGAAACTGTATGGGGCTTTGGTTATAGACTCTATAAAGACTAAATCATGTTATTCTTATTAAAAATGTAATATTTTGTTCACACAAACGTTATATTGCATTGATACAATCATCTGAGATGAAACAAAAAGAGGTGAAATTTATGCACCAAAAACTACAGCATAATACTAATAGTAGTTATGTTTCTACAGAAAAGATGGATTATCCATCCTTTAAGCGGTATTATGATGCGGTTATTATGCCTTCGAAAACACCACAATGGTTTAGTTTAGTTACAATCGAAAATTACAAAGCACTTGAGCTTTTTCACACAGATAGTGAGTTATCTGAAGTCATACATTATTTCAATGATTATTTACATTCGCTTTGCACACATAAAAACTTTATTGTTAGGATAGAAAACAATCGCTATTTAATTGGATTAAAATCAGAATATGGATTAAATAGGTTAAACCACATGCTTGATACGTTAAACTCCGTAATTCACACCAATTCTACTATAACAAAACTTAATGTCATCGGATCTGCTTACATATCAAAGGAAAATCATCCACCCTTAAAGTTCCTTTTAGAATCACTGAATGCCGCACTCATTAATGAAAATTTCGTTTATAAAAACATTTCTCTTTACACTAAGTCATTAAATAGAATTGTAAAAAACAACGTTTTAATTGTAAAAGAGTTATTACTAACTGTTGGGGAACAAAAGCATAATATCGTAATCCATTACCAGCCTATCGTTGCGCCCAGCAATAATACTATCATTGCTTATGAAGCCTTAGCGAGATTAAAGTTAGTTGATGGAACTTTAGTAAGCCCCTTTCAATTTATTACTTTAGCTGAGAAATATAAATCGATTAGTCTTTTAAGTCCATATATCATTAATGAAGCCATGGCTGGATTTCGTAAATTATTAGATAAATCTCCTAATATTCAATTAAACTTAAATATTTCGGCACAAGAATTCAATACCGTTGAATTCGTTGAAAAATTCGAGTTTATGCGTGAAAAGCATAAACTTAAACCTAAACAAATAAACCTAGAATTAACTGAATCACTATTAAGTTTAGGGAATAATACTATTTTAGAAAAATTAACCCGTTTAAAATCCAAAGGTTACTCTTTAAGTATTGATGATTTTGGAACTGGATATTCCAATTTATCAACAATCATTGGACTTCCTGTAGACACAGTAAAGATTGATAAAAGCCTTATCAAATACTACAACAAATCTGCTGACTTTGAAAATTTCTTAGCGGGTTTAATTTTTACCTTCCGTAGTATAAATAAAGATATTGTAGTAGAAGGCATAGAAAACATTCAACAATATAATTATTTTAAAGAACGTGGCATTGATAAGTGTCAAGGATATTATATTGATAAACCACTTCCTCTAAATCAAATTATAAGATCATTATCAACAAAATAATGTACTATGTAAAATAAGATAAGCTGATATTAATCGGCTTATCTTATTTATTATTCGTAACATTATAAACAATATCCTTTATTTTCGTCGCAACTAAATCTACCGCAATATCGTGTTTATGGTCGTTAGGAATAATAACGTCAGCGTAGCGTTTAGTCGGTTTTATGTGTCGATGAAACATAGGCTTAACCGTCGTAAGATACTGATGAATCACACTATCCATCGACCGGCCTCTATCTTCGATGTCTCGTTTTAACCTTCTTATAAATCTAGTATCATCATCGAGTTCTACAAAAATATTCATATTAGAAAGCGCACGAATTTTTTGATTTTCTAAGATCAATATTCCTTCAACAATAATAATCGGTTTAGGAGATACAGTTTCGGTTTTATTGCTGCGTGTATTATGAATAAAATCATAAATTGGTTTTTCTATTTGTTCCCCGTTTATTAGGGTTAACAAATGGTCATATAATAATGCATTATCTAACGAATCGGGATGATCATAATTAATTTTCTTTCTCGCTTCAACACTTAAATGATCCTGATTATAATAATAATCATCGTGATTGATAATTATAACGTCCTCTTCCGATGTATGTTTTAATATTTCTTTTACCACTGTTGATTTTCCTGATGCAGACCCACCAGAAACTAAATAAATTAATGGTTTCATTGCCACGCTCCCCTTCTTAATCTCAATACGATTATACACGATATTCAATGGTTTAAAAACACTAAATCATAAAAAAGCGGACTTTAAAAAGCCCGCTTTTTAATGTTATTCCATTACGACATCGAATTCTTGGTTAAATGATTGATACATAAACTCAAACATATACTCAAGTTTTTCATATACAGCAACATTTTCAACATGGTTGATTGAATCTAAAAATGCGTCTCGTGTTGCAGGTGGGGTATTGTCTATGTCAATGTCATTTAAGGTTTCCAAACTCATTGGAGTTTCTCCAAAGACTTTTTCACCTGATGTGATATAAACAAAATCAAGATATATCCCATCTTCTTCCACAATAACTTCACTTAATTCTGGATCAATAAGTGGGATTCCAAAGGCAATCCAATGGTCTGTTTCTATATCAATCACTTTATAGGTATCTGCTTCAAGGTCTAAAGCATCTACGAGATTGGCATAAAAATCAGATTCACTCATTACCATAAGCTTAATCAATTCTTCACTCAAATCAATAATGTTTCTAGCATCTTGTGGGATACTTACGTCTGAAGCGTCTGCCATATCTAAAGTGACATGCATATACTCTTCAGGAAGGGTTGGCATTAAATCCATCGCATTAAATGATAAACTCATCTTATCATTATGGTAAGGTTCATGACCGATTGTGATATCAAGCGGTTCTAAATAATCTATCATAGTTATCAATTGTTGATATTCAGCTGATTCTTTAAACGTATCAAAATCTTCTGGAATATCTTCGTCTAATTCAAGAATATTCGCCACAAAAACCATATCTTCTAACACATCATCAACTATATGTTTAAGGGCATTTGGTGTCACACTCATTGTGGTAGCTAAGATAGTTTCATCTACAACTTCCGCAGAGAAATCCATATCTTCTAACGCTTCCCAGTAATCGAGTGAAAGATATTTTTCAAAACGTGAAAACTCATTGATAAGCGTATCCATAGTCGCTTCATCAATGCCGAGTTCATGAGCGATCATAGTTTTTAGTTGGGCTTCATCAATATCAACATCTTCTTTAGGCATCATAAATACGATATAATCTTCTATCGCGAGTAATTCACCAAAGTCAACATCCTCATCACTCATTAAAGCTAAGAAACTAGACACATCAAGATAAATTTCATATAAAAACTCAGTTTCGTTGACATACATATCAAAGGTTAATGCGTCAAAATCGTCTTCAAAAAACATCGACATGTGCATAAGATTAGACCCACCGGTCTCTACTGATGTAACACTTAGATTCATCGTTCCCGATTCATACGTTTCTCTCATTTCATTAAACGTATTAAAATCCAATGTCATACTCATTGTTTGGCCATCCATGTCTTCCATAGAAGTCATCAACGGTGAAAGATGACTTAAATCATTATTAAACGTTTCATAAAGATCATGGGCTGCTTGCGCCTCATTTGAGAGATCGCCATTGTCTCCATTATCATCAGGGTCACCATTGTCATCAGGGTCACCATTGTCATCAGGGTCACCATTATCATCAGGGTCACCATTATCATCAGGGTCACCATTAT